>CANQUH010000122.1 GCA_947626965.1 uncultured Lachnospiraceae bacterium | reverse complement strand
TACCAGGTGAATCTGGCGGCTCCGGGGATGATGACCGATGAAGAGATCATGCAGTATCAGACTGATCTGCGGGAAGTGATGCTCTTTATCAAATATTCAAAGGACAGAGAGAAACTGCTGGAAATCATGGAAGAAAACAAAGAGAGGTTTGAGAAGCTGGAGAGAAGGGCGGCAGACATAATCGAGGCCGTCACAGGATCCGGGCTGAAATATGAGGAAGGAGATGAAACCGTAAACATGTGTAAAGCAATTCAGGAGATCAGGCGGGACGCATACAATGAGGGTAAGCTTGATGGGAAACTTGAAGGTGAACAAAACGAAAGAAACAACACGCTGCGTGAGAAGGAGCGCGCAGATGCAGCGGAACAGGAACTTATCCGGCTGCGTGAAGAGAACCGGATACTGCGCGGCAGGCTTGCCATGGGGAATTAAAATGATATCGGGTGGTCAGGGACTGGCCGAAGATTAATGGAAAAGAGAAAATTTCGAACAAAAAAGCCCACTGGGGGATTTTCACCGGTGGGCTAAAATTTTGCCAATTTTGTGTTTTGTGTCGCAGATTTACGTATTCTGCGACACTGAACTTACTCCATGTAATGGGCATATTTTACCACCTCCAGCGCGTTTTTTCAATAGGATGGGGGGATTTTGGGTACTAAAATTTTACCGGACGGCCGGTTTTTGGGGCGTCTGCCGGGAGATCCGCAGTCTTATCGCAGTCAGATAAGCAGTCAGGCCCCGCGCAAAATTTTATGAATCAGGAGGGAAAAAGATGCCGAGGAAAGGAGAAAATATTTTTCAGAGGAAGGACGGACGATGGGAGGCCCGCTACGTCAGGGGGCGCGAGCTTTCCGGAAAAATCAGGTACGGGTTCTGCTACGGCAGGACCTACAGGGAGGTAAAAACAAAAGTGGAACAGATCAAGGCGGCGCTTCAGGACAACAGGCCGGTTCCCATGACGGGAAACCGGCACCAGCTTGCGTTTTTCTGTGAAGAATGGCTGCGGATGCAGAAATCCCGGATCAGGGAATCCACATACGTGAAATACGATTCTGCGCTCCGCTGCCACATTCTTCCAAAGCTGGGCAGCTGTTATCCTCTCGGATTCAGCACGCAGACCGTGGAAGAATTCAAGGCCGAACTGCTGGAAGAAGGGCTGTCCGTGCAGAGCGTCAAAAGCATACTGATGGTGCTGCACGCGGTGCTGCGCTATGCGGCGGAGCAGTATCCCGGCATTTTCCCTGCCGTGGCAATCCGGTATCCCAGGGAAGTGAAAAAAGAACCGAGGGTACTTACGCAGGAAGAGCAGCAGCGCTTTGTGGCCTACCTGCGGGAAGATATGGACGAGTGTAAATTCGGCGTGCTTCTGGCGCTGATGACCGGACTGAGGATCGGGGAAATCTGTGCTTTGAGATGGGAGAATCTGTCACTACGCGATAATACGGTTCTGATCAGCGCCACCATGCAGCGGATCAGGAACCTGGGCGGGGACGGGAACCGGAAGACGAAGATTCTGATCGGGGATCCCAAAAGCGATACGTCAATCCGGACGATCCCGCTGCCGGACGGTGTGGCCAGGCTCTGTCGGCAGAAGGATCCGCATTGTCTGACAGCTTATGTTCTGACCGGGACGGAGAGCTATATGGAGCCACGCAGGCTGCAGAGGAGGCTCCGGCGGTACACGCGGGACTGCGGGCTGGAAGGGGTCCACTTCCATACTCTCCGGCATACATTCGCAACCAGATGCATGGAGGCGGGCTTTGAAATAAAGTCGCTGTCTGAGATCATGGGACATGCCAAGACCTCGACGACGCTGGACCGCTATGTCCATTCTTCCCTGGAGGCAAAGAGGACCAATATGGCGAAACTGACGTCTGCGGGTCTGTGATATAAGCAGTCAAATTTTCTAGTCAAATAAAGAGAAAACAGGGAGTGCCGCATGGACGTTTTCCTGAAAAACCCCCATTTAATCACGTTTTTTCAACTGGTCTGATTTTTTTTGGCGGCTTTGTGTCGCAGAATACGTAAATCTGCGACACCAGCTGACCGGATTTGTTCTGGTATCACAGAGTTTTCCCATTGAGATGGTCTGTTATGCGTCTGAGGGAAGAGAAAATGAGGATACTGTCCGGGAAGAAACCAGGATGGAAACAGAACACGGTCCGGTCTTTCAGCAATGGTTTATGGAGGTAGCAGGATGGAAATGACAAAGATGAAGGATACCCCAAAGAGATTTTTTAACAAACAGAACGGGCCCAATACTCTGCTGGGTATCGCGGGCTGGGTGTCCCTGATATTCGGCGTGGTTTTATTTTCTCTGGGACTGTGGACAAATTTCCACACAGAGGGCGGCCCGCTGACTGCGTCATACAGGGACGACACGGTATATGTCGAAGCGATGTACGGAAAAGAGGCCCGAATTCCAGAGGACGCAGAGCTGCGTGCCTGGCTGATGACTCCGGAAGAAGATCCGGAGGCATATTCACAGAATATGGCGGCGGCCATGACAGCAATGGGCAGGGATGGTGAAGCTGTCCCGACGAATGCCATTTACAACGTGGGCTTTTACGTCGGAGATCAGGAAGTAGAGCCGGCGGCGCCGGTGAACGTGACTGTGCAGGTTCTGAAGGACGGCTTTGCGGCAGGAGAACCCATTAAGGTGATTCATCTTGTGGAAGATGGTGCGGAAGTTATCGCGGATACGTCGGTGGACGACGCAGGATTTATTTCCTTTATGACGGATGGATTTTCGGATTTTGTAATTATGTCTTATGGTAATGGAGAAGAACCCGGGATAGCTCTAACGAGTCTTAATGGAAATGAAGGCAATGGTGATATGACCGGGCTGTTGGACGAAGTAACGATCGCGGATCAAAAAGGCGAAACAGTCACAGATGGCAAGCTGTTTGTAGGCGAAAAATACAACATCCACCTGAAATTTCAGGAGAAAGGCGCCCAGAGCGGCGATGCCGGTCAGTTCAGCTGGACAGACGACAGAAAGATGACCTATCAAATTCCGAAAAATTTTAAAGTTTCGCCGCGGGAGAATCAACCACTGACAGTCAATATTGATGGCACACCTGTTGAGATCGGTACATTTTCTATTGACGAAAATGGCTTGCTTACCGTACAACTTACCGAAGAAGGAAAGCAAAAGCTCGAAGCTTCGACCGACATCGCGATATCTTTCGATATGGATGCCACCGCGCAGAAAATGGAGGGTGGCAGCGATGAGGACGTTCACTTTGGGGACACCGGAAAGGACTTTGGATTTAAGGTTACGGACCAGCCCCAGATCACAGTGGATAAAAAAAGTACATATGACAGCGAGAATCATACTTTAAAGTATACTGTCAGCACAAAAGTAGATCACGGTCCTGTTCATGATGTCGTCGTAAGCGACATCCTTACGCCGCCCAATTCTAAGGGAATTACCCTGGAGATGATGAACGGAGGGGATGGAAAACCGGAGATTCAGGTCACGGTCATACACGATGGAGAGACGATCGAGCTCACAGAAGATGATTATGAGCTTGTTCCGGCAGGGCCGGATCCTGCTTATCCTGGCAAACAGGTTTTTCGAGTCAAATTAAAAGAAACCTGCGCTTATAATCCGCTGAAGACGGATGATGAACTGCAGGTTACTTATCAATATCAGGCAGAATTTGACAAAAGAGCGGCGGACGTTTATTGGGGACAGGTGGTAAATGAAGCTACTGTTACCGGCTCCTTTCCTATGAAAGATCCGGAAACCGGAGGTGAGACAAAGATTCCTGTTGAAGAAAAACGGGGCAGCTACGCAGAGGTCTATTGGGACACCGACGGCAACGGTGTGGTGAGCAAGGACGAAGCATACTCTGAGGCCACCGGGAAGCTGCACTATACCCTCTATGCTGCGGTAGCGGCAGGAGATTATTCGCCCTTCTACATCAACGACCAGGCAACCGTGGAATACAACAGCAGAACCTGGATTGTACAGGGCTTTGACGCAACACACTGCCAGAATTTGGAGGTTTACGCCAGTATTACCGATTTGCCTACAGAGGGCATCCCGTCCGGAGTAGGTGAAAAGCAAAAACTGACGGGGTATGACTATAGAGGTGATCACATAGGTTATTCCTCCGACAACATGGATAATTACATCTACTGGATGTCGGACGATGAGAATCAGGAGGCCACCGATCTGTACATCTTCTTTGGGATGAATACGGAGTATGACCAGGGCCATTGGGACTATGATAGTGACCGGCTGATAACGGTGGAATACGATCTGGACGTATCCAATGGTCTGACCCTGTATGACAAGAACACTGGCGAGACGATCACTCTGACCAAAGAACAAGTCTTGCTGGCAGGGGTCACAAACACAGTCCACCTCCGCTATGGCCACTTTTATCCTGGCTACTCGGTCTTTTTCAGCAACGGGGAAAAGCTGAACAAATACGGCAGGCTGGATAAGCTCAACAATACCATCGACTACACCGTTTCCCTGAACTTGGCGGACACGACGGTGTGGGAGTATTTGATGGATGTGGCAGGCGATCGAAGTTTAGAGCATGTCTGGGGCAAAATCACGTCCGCAGCGTTCTTTGACGACTATGCCGACGGCTGGGAGTATGTGGACGGAAGCCTGAAGGCAACGCTCTATCCTAAAAATGGTGCCCCTTATGTGTACACCTATAATCCTGACGGGCTTGCATCTTATGCGGGGCACATATCTGATGATTTCAGCCATGGCAATATTACAGCGTACCTTTGGAATTTTATGAATGAGTACAAATCTCCTCTTCCAGAGGCTTTTACAGCGAAGGATGGTGCAATGGCAGACCGGCTGGAATTCACCTATACGCTGAAAGCATCTGATGAGTGGCTCAAGGAAAACGCATATAGCGAGAGCGACACCAATGTTCACAATGCGGCCCAGATCTTGGATGACACGATGATCCACTGGGATGCTGAGGCGAATGTCCCGTATTTCCCGAACCGGCTGACCAAGACCGCCACGCGGGAGGATACCAGCAATTTGATCACATTTACGCTGGAGATCAACACCGTTGGCGCCAATCTGGATCCGGCGAAGGATTACTTGATCGTGACGGATGACAGCACTGGCATCCAGATCAAGCCGGACAGCATCAAGGTGACCGGCAAAGACGGCAATGAGTTGAAGGGAATTGGAGACACTACCATTGATGCTCCGTTGAAGGACGACGAATGGGGCCTGCTACCAACCGAAATGGAAGGCCAATACAAACTGAAAATTCCTGATGAGAAGGCTTTGCAAATCACCTACGACGCGCTGATCACCGCGATGGGAGACAATGTGACTGTGTCCAATAAAGCCAGTATTGATGGTGTGGGCCGGACGGACAGCAGTTATGAGGAATCTCTGAAGGTTGACAAAGTTCATGCCGGTGGAGAAGGCAGCACGCATCAGTTAACAATTGTGAAAACCGATAGTAAACAAACCAGCAAGAAACTGGATGGTGCGAAGTTCAAGTTCTATATCGTGCGTGGGGGCACCTCCGGGCTGGATGAGACAAAGAAGATCACTGTGGGAGACAAGAAATACAGTTGCCATAGCGAAAATGAGTGGGAGTTCACGACTAAGGATGGACAATATACCATCAACGGGTGGAACTTGGAGCCAGGGAATTATTACATTCTGGAAGAATTAGATGCTCCTGAAGGGTACAACGAGTTGAAAGACCCCATTCTGTTTTACTATGGCCTTAAGGGTTCCACAATAGAAATAGATTCTAATGTGGCGGAAATAGTTCCGCCAGACGGTATGCTGACGGTCAAAGATCCCCCAATTGAATACAACCTGCCTGAAACGGGCGGACCGGGCACATTCTTCTATGTGGTAACCGGGTTTGCGCTTGTGCTGGGCAGCGGAATTCTTTTAATTTTCAGAAAACGCCTGCGTCAGGCACAGTAACAGAATAGAAACACTTGAACCCAGGATTGATTGCTGTGGGGCCGGAGGCGGATACAATGTCTCCGGTCCCTTTTGCTGCATATGCACAGGTCCGCATATGGGAATTAGCTGCCACCGCAGCTTGCGGGTTGCGCTTCTCTTTGGTCGGTGCCGCGCGCTGCCTGTGCACAGTGTCTCTGTATGGGGACAAAGTTTTCACAATAACAAAGGAAAGGGATAACTATGGAATCTGTTCATAAGATAAAAGAGAGGGACAGGATGCAGGAACGTCCATGCGTCTTTCCTGAAGAATATGAAAAAGAAAGCAGGAAGTCCAGGGCAATCGCCTGCATCCTTCTGGGATGCTGTGTTCTGACGAGCATATATCTGATTGCTCGCATGCCGGTCAGCGACTGGTTCCACTCGATGCGCATGAAGAAGACCATTGCTGATTATAATCAAAGGGTTGAGGGGCTTTCCGAAGAGGAGCGGAACGGGCTGTGGGAAGCAGCCCGTTCCTACAACAACCATCTCCGGCTGGGAACGCATTTTCGGCCAAGTCAGGAGGAACTGGAAGAATACGGCGCGCAGCTGAATATCACTGGGACGGGCATGATGGGATATATCCGGATCCCGAAGATCCATGTATCGCTGCCCATCTATCATACAGCCGACGAAGAGGTTCTGGAAGAATCTGTAGGTCACATTCCCGGTTCGTCTCTGCCGGTGGGCGGGGAATCCTGCCACACGGTTCTGTGCGGTCATCGGGATCAGTCTGACGCATACCTGTTCCATGATCTGGACAAGCTGGAGGACGGGGATACATTTACGCTTACCGTTCTGGATGAAACCATTACCTACGAAGTCGATCAGGTCCGCATTGTCTTTCCAAGGCAGGTTGATGATCTGGCTATTGAAGAAGGAAAGGATTACTGTACGCTTGTCACCTGCCATCCGCATGGAAGCAGCACTTACCGTATGCTGGTCCGGGGGAAGCGGGTTTACCCCGATGACACAAGATGAAACGGTGAGTAAAATGAATATTAAGCTGAAAAATAACAGGATGAGCCTGATGTTAAAAACTCATCCTGTTATTTTATGGGCATTTATTTTTCAAAATCGCTGACCTGATTGGCATAGTCGCAGATACCGGTAATCTCGCCGTTATCTTTCATGATGATTACTAATATGCCGCCATTTGCGTTGGCAAAGGCAGGCGATGCTGAATTAAAAATATTGAAAATAAACGGATAGTATGATACATTGTTATCACTTGCTTTTTTCTTGTGAAGAGAAGGAATAAGGTCATTTGAATAAAGAAAGGAAGAATTTACATGAGCAACAAACTTACGAAGAAGAAAAACAAGAAGAAGAGTACAAGCGCGAGGAAACCGGAACAGGTGAACGCGAACAGAGCTGCAAAGGGCGGCGCGCCGGAAACCGCTTCTGCCGGGAAGAAACCGAAGATGGCATGGATTGTGGCCGGAATCTGCGTGCTTGTCGTTATCATCGCCGCCGCGGTTTTCTTTGTGCAGAAGGGAAAGAATGACAATTCTGATGCGTCTTCCGTGGGGGATGCCAGCGCTGATGCTTCGTCAGCGTCCGGCCCAATCGTTACAATTTCCGTGAAGGATTACGGCGACATTGTGGTGCAGCTTGACGAGGAGGCCGCGCCTCTGTCGGTCGAGAATTTTGTGAATCTTGTAAAGGAAGGCTTTTATGACGGACTTACCTTCCACCGTATCATAGACGGCTTTATGATCCAGGGCGGCGACCCGAACGGAGATGGAACGGGAGGTTCAGATCAGACGATCAAGGGCGAATTTTCAAGCAACGGCGTGGACAATCCAATCTCACACAAGAGGGGCGTCATCTCGATGGCGAGGTCAAATGATCCGGACAGCGCAAGCAGCCAGTTCTTTATCGTACAGTCCGACAGCACGTATCTTGACGGCGATTATGCCGGATTTGGCTACGTCACAAGCGGCATGGATATTGTGGATCAGATCTGCAAGGACGTTCCGGTTCAGGATGATAATGGCACGGTAGCTGCGGAGGATCAGCCGGTGATCGAGAAGATTACGGTTGAAGAATAAGCAGTCTGTGACATTTATATAGGAAAAATATACTTATAATATGGAGGTAAAAAATGGGAAAGTACGTGTTACTTGCCGAGACAGGCGCGGACATACCCGATGATATCGCAAAACGCTATGGAATCTGGAAGGTACCCATGCATGTGACTTTTGATACGGAGACGAAGGACGACGGCAATTTTCCAACGACGGAGATTTTTGATTATCATAAACGGACCGGGAAACTGCCGAAGACCAGTGGGAGTACTCCCGCCGATTTTGAGAAGATATTTGACGAGATTCACGCACAGTATCCTGACAGACATATTCTGCACCTTGCCTATTCCGCGGCGACTACCTGTTCTTATCAGAGTGCGCTGCTCGCCGCAAAAGAGCGGGATTATGTGACAAGTATCGATACGAAGCACGTGTCCGCGGGACAGGCGCTTGTCACCATTTTTACAGCCAGGTATCTGGAAAAATATCCGGACTGCTCGCTGCAGGAGGTAACGGAGAAGGTGGAAGAGCTGAGCCGGCACTGCCGCATGGGATTTCTTCCGGGGGATCTGGAATATCTCAAGGCAGGCGGGCGTGTCAGCAATGCCGCGTATCTCGGGGCAAAGATCCTTTCACTGAATCCGCTGATCGAGCTGCTGGACGGAAAACTTGAGGCGACAAAAAAGTACCGCGGAAGCATGCAGAAAGTGGCTCCGAAGATGCTGGAGGATTATCCGGTTTCCCAGAAGTTTTCCAAATCAGTGATCGCGTTCGTATATTCACCCGGTCTGAGCCAGAAGATTCATCAGGCGGTTGAGAAGCGCGCCAGGGAAATGGGATTTTCAGAAGTTCTGTGGATTGAGACGGGCTGTGTCGTTTCCACGCACAGCGGACCGGGGGCGTTTGGTATCAGCGGATTTGCCCACTGATTCTGTCTGGAAGGCGGCTGTATTCTGCAGGACAGAGAGGGTTCTGCAGAATGCAGGTCCGCGTCAGCCGGACAAAGTGAAAATGCATCCGGGCGGATGGAAAGAAAGGAATTTTCTATGATTGCGGATATGCATTGTGATACGTTGAGCGAGCTGCGGAACCGGAAGAAGAACGGGAGCGAAGAAGGATTGCGCAGAAACCGTCTGTGTCTGGATCTGGACAGGATGAAGGCACATTCCTATGTGCTTCAGAATTTCGCTGTGTTTGTGGACCTCGCGCAGACGGGGGATCCGTTTGCCGACGCGATGGAAATGATTTCTCTGTTTTACGAGGAAATGGGAAAGAACAGTGAGATTGCCGGCAGGGCTGTTTCGTGGAATGACATCACACAAAATCGGAGTGATGGAAAAATCTCCGCAATACTGACGCTTGAGGAAGGCGGTATGTGCCGGGGGGATATCGGAAAGCTGCGGACTCTCTATGAGAGGGGAGCACGGATGATGACTCTGTGCTGGAATTATGAGAATGAGCTGGCCTGCCCGGCTTTTTATGAACCGGTACAGCCCTTTTGTGCGCAGGCCCAGGCATGGAAAACAGCTGCTGACGCAGCACCTGGGCCGCGCGGCGAGCAGGAGGAAAAGCCGCCTCCTACTCGATCCAGGCGGGAGTCAAAGGGGCTGACGGACAAAGGAATTGAATTTCTGGAAGCGATGGAAGCCCTGCATATGATTCCGGATGTCTCTCATTTATCGGATGAGGGCGTTTGGGATGTACTTGCCAATACGGACAGGCCATTTGTGGCGAGCCATTCCAACGCGCGCGCTGTCTGGGATCATGAGAGGAACCTGCCGGATGACCTGCTGCGTGCGCTGGGGGAGCGAGGCTGTGTGATTGGACTGAATTATTATCCGCTGTTTCTGCATGAGGAAGGCAGCAGGGAATCCGCCTGCGCCGCGATTGCCCACCATGCCCGTCATATCGCGGAGAAAGCGGGAATTGAGAGTGTCGGCCTTGGTTCTGATTTTGACGGCTTTGAGGCGGAGTCGGATATTGCCGGGGCAGAAGATCTGGACAATCTTTTGTGGGCCCTGCATCGTGCCGGATTTAGCGGGCGGGAGACAGACCTGATCTGCGAGGGAAATGTTCTGAATCTGTACCGGGAGGTTCTTGCCTGACCGTTTGCGGACAGTGTGAACAGAGGCAGAAGAGGCTCTTTCATCTGACAGATTTGTACAATATATTATTGAAATAAGGAAAGATTCCGTTTATAATAAAAAATCATACATACAGAGCGTGCTTTGTGGTGAAAATACGATTATAGAAGTAATCTGGAGAACAGACATGAAAAAAATGACACTTGTGATCATGGCGGCCGGGAT
>CANQUH010000121.1 GCA_947626965.1 uncultured Lachnospiraceae bacterium | reverse complement strand
CTGTTCATATTAAAAGTATCCCTCCCTCTTTCTCTTTTCCATGCTCGCCGAGCCGCTGTCGCTGTCGATGACACGGCTGGTTCTCTCGGAGGAGACCGCGCCAAGGGTTTCGCTGATGATCGCGTCGAGCGTATCCGCCTCGCTCTCAATTCCGCCGGTCAGCGGATAGCAGCCGAGTGTGCGGAAACGAATCTTTCCATGTTCAACCTTTTCGCCGGGCAGCAGCTTCATACGGTCGTCGTCGATCATGATGATATTGCCGTTCCGGCGGACAAACGGACGCTCTTTTGCAAAATAGAGCGGGACAATCTCAATATTTTCCTGGCGGATATACTGCCAGATGTCGGCCTCGGTCCAGTTTGAGATCGGAAAGACACGGATCTCTTCGCCCTGATTGACCTTTGTATTGTACAGCTTCCACATTTCGGGACGCTGGTTCTTGGGATCCCAGGCGTGGCTTGCGTTGCGGAACGAGAAAATACGTTCTTTTGCGCGCGACTTTTCCTCGTCGCGCCGTCCGCCTCCGAACGCGGCGGTGAAGCCGTATTTGTCGAGGGCCTGCTTTAATGCCTGGGTCTTCATGATATCCGTGTAGGCGGAACCATGATCAAACGGGTTGATTCCCTGCGCAAGACCTTCCTGATTGATGTATTCCAGTATTTCGATACCATGCTTTTTCGCCATGCGGTCCCGGAATTCGATCATCTCCCGGAATTTCCAGGTCGTATTTACATGCAGAAACGGAAAAGGCGGTTTTTCCGGATAGAAAGCTTTCAATGCGAGATGAAGCATGACAGAAGAATCCTTACCGATGGAATAAAGCATTACCGGCTTTTCACATTCGGCGGCAACTTCACGCATGATGTAGATGGCCTCAGCCTCTAACTTGTCAAGGTGTGTCATATGGTTCATAGAATCTCCTTATCCATCTGTCGCAGATATCTGACAGAATTATTTATTTTTGGAGCCCATCAGGCTCCGGGTTTTTCTTTTCAGACGGTAGAGCAGTACATTTTCCCTGACTGTACTCAGTTCTTTTTTTAATGTCCTGACTTCTTTTTCCAGCGATGTACTCAGTTCCTTTGTTCCGGCTTCTTTTTTCAGCGATGTATCCAGTTCTTTTCTTAATCTCCGTACTTCTTTTTCCAGAGCTTTCTGATTTGCCTTGAGTTCTCTGATCGCAGTATTCTGACGTTCTTCTTTTTTCAGAAGTGCGGCAAGCTCTTTCCCGTAGAGAAGGATGACATTTTGCAGAAGGTCATGGTCGTCAGGCTCAAATACAGGGAGATCCGCCGGGGTCTCATAGAAAAGGACGCCGTCCTCTCTCTGGAGATATTCCCGGGCCAGTCTGCTGTTGGATTCCTCAAAAAGCCTGCGGAAAGCCTCCTGTTCCCCCGGGGCAAAGTAGGAGAAACGGTTAAGATCATCATAGCCGAGAGGGTTCTGAAGATCCAGGCTGGCCAGCTCGCGGGCAAGAGGCTTCTGCTTGTTGCGAAGCTCGGGCGCGTAGTTCATGATGCGCTTAAGTTCGAGGAAGCTGCCGTGAAACTTTGTATTGAACTGAGTTTGTCCGACCTCGAAACCGTCGGAGAGAGACAGGCCGAAAATGTCCAGAAAATCAGAGAGAAGCGTATGCTCTGCCCCCCGGAACTGTCCCTTCTCGAGAATACGGATAAACAGGTTTTCCCTGCCGAAAACATTGGCAAGCCTGCTGATATACTCGTAATAATCAACAGGGTACTTCCTGTCTTTCATAAATTGAATATATTCCCGGAAACCGAGCGTAGTTTTGCCGTCCCGTATACTCTGTGCCCAGTGGGACGGCATCCAGAGATCCTGGCGGCGGAGATAGATGATAAGCCGTGTATCAAACCCCCTTTTTTCCAGATCGGTCCTGAGCAGTTCCCAGAAATTCTGGCGCCGGCATCCGCCCCACCAGAGGCCTTCGTCCGTGAGGAAGATTTTTTCGTGAGTTCTGCCAAGTTTTGCGAGCTTGTCAAGTCCTTCTTCGTATTCGGCAGGCGGCAGTGTGTAGTCTGTCCGTCCATCCTCGTGGATGTACGGGGCGATAAGGAAGTGCGCGTTGCGGCGGAAATGGATTCTGTCATAACGGTATCCAGGATCAGGATAGAGAATGCCAGCTTTTTTCAGCACCTTTTTGTTTTTCCACATGAGATGCTGAATCGTGGTGGATCCCGTTTTCGTGAGACCAATGTGCATATAAAGGGTCGCCATGGTTTCCTCCTTCTGACCAGTATTCTTCCGGCATCGCAAAACGATGCCGGAGCAGCATTTTCTGACATGACATGAATATCTGCTGCGGAATCCGGTCCCGGTACGGCTCCGGCTTTCCGGATTGTTCAAATGCTACGAGATATAATTATAAATGATATTTGATGGACAGGCAAGGGGTAAATCAACAGTTCCTGCATATTTCGTTTTCCGTCCGCTACTGTTCACTCCGTGACCAGTAACGGACAGTTTGGGCATGCAAATTCGCTTCGCGAAGCCCAAACTGTCATTTGACTCATGTTCTTACGGCCTCAGCAGCAGGTGCTTCGGCCTAGTCTGAACTGTAACTTCCATCCGTCCATATATAAGATGCCGGCCTGCTTTTTTGATGCGGCGTAAAAACGTATTCTGGGGATATGTTTCATCGGATTGTCCAGGGCTGCTCAGATCCTTCTGGATCCTGTCGATCATCGCTTTCTGCTGTTCGACCTGATCACACAGACGGTTGATCATATGACCGTATATGAGGATGGTGTCTCTGAGCAGATCTTTGCTGTCCGGTTCAAAAGCCGGGAGGGCGTCGGGTTCATGAAAGAGAATACCATCTTCTCTGCCAAGATATTCGCGCGCCAGCCTGCTGTTCGATTCGGCGTAGAGATCAGTGATCATCTGCAGTTCCTGCGGTGTGAAGCAGGAGTATGACTTGTTATCATAACCGAAAGGATTTTTGCGCTGTATTTCCTTAATGTATCGGATCAGAGTGTTTTTGTCATCGTGAAATTCTGGGAGATGATTGAGGATACGCTTGAATTCCAGATAATTCCAGCCCATTTTCGAGTTCCAGATTTCACTTTTTACTTTAAATTCTTCCGAGGGAGACAGCCCGAACAGATCAAGCAGATCAGAGAGCAAAGTCTGTTCCGCTCCCCGGAACTGTTCTTTTTCAAAAATGCGGATACACAGGGCATCCTTTCCGAAAAGTGCGGCAAGCTTACTGATGTAGGCGTAATAGTCAAGAGGATATTTCTGTTTTTGCTTAAGCCCGATGTATTCATGTGCGGTCAGACAGCAGCCGACGGCATCTTCCCCTTTCTTAAGAGTCCCTCTTTTTATCTTCTGTGCCCAGGAGGACTGAAGCCAGAGATCCTGCCGGCGCAGGTACAGAACGATTTTCAGTTCGAGACCGCGGCTGTCAAAATCATTTTTCAGATCCTTCCAGAAGTTTTTGTAGTGATGGCCGGTCCACCAGAGCAGTTCATCTGAGAGAAAAATATAGCTGAAATTATGGCTGAGCTCCGCCAGAGAGTCAAGGAACTGACTGCATTCTCTGTCGTACTGCCGTTCTTTTGTATTTTTCAGGTAGCGGGCGGCAAGGAAATGGGCGTTGCGGGAGCGGTGCACACCCTGATACCGGTATCCGGAGTCAGGAACGCAGACGCCTTTGCTGCTGAGAATTTTCCTGTTGGACCACATAAACCTCTGGATCGTGGTGGATCCTGCTTTTGAAAGCCCCGCGTGAAGATAAACGATTGACATATAATCCTCCTTGAGATAAATATACTTTTGAAGGTTCTCCGGTAAAAACAGATGACAATACTGTTTCCGGAATCAGACTGAAGCCTATCATAGCATTTGATTGTGATAGGAATAAGGTTACAAAAAAATAAAATTTATTACAAGAATATTACCAGAATATATCATTAACCATAATTTCATCACATTTGCCGGATACTATAGAGATGACGCCAGGGTAAAAAGATAGTTTGCTCCGGGAAAAGTATGTTTCTGAAACCTGGGAAATAATCATTTTTTGTGAAAAATGATTGGATTTGAGACGCGTCGGGAGCGCATGGAAGATTGAAATAAAACAAAAGAGAGAGAAGAAAAATGAAAAAGAACAGAATTCTGATTATAGAAGATGAACAGAAACTGATGAGGACGATGAAGGATTATCTGCAGCTTCAGGGATACCAGACGCTGGAAGCTGAAAACGGACATGAGGCGCTGCAGATATTTTACCGCGAACAGAAGAAAATCGATCTGATCCTGCTGGACGTCATGCTGCCGGATCTCGACGGGTATGAGGTGCTGCGGGAAATACGCAAGGTGCTGGATACGCCCGTAATCATGCTGACGGCGCGGTCTTCAGTGGAAGATGAGATGAATGGTTTTGAGCGGGGAGCGGATGATTATATCACGAAGCCGTATACGCTGGAGCTTGTCAGGCTCCGTATTGAAGCGCTTTTAAAGCGTGCGGGCAAGTTCAGGAACTGTCTGGAATCTGGAAATATCAGCGTGGACCTGGATGCCCAGAAAGTGTACTGGAAGGATCAGTATATAGAGACAACGCGCAAAGAGTACGAACTTCTTCTTTATTTTATGGAGCACAGCAATGTTGTCCTGAGCAGAGGGACAATACTGGACGCCGTCTGGGGGTATGATTATGTCGGCGATATCCGGACCGTGGATACGATGGTGAAGCAGCTCCGCAGGAAACTGGGGGATGAGTGCGATTATATCCGGTCCGTGTACGGAGCGGGTTATTTGTTTGGGGGAGATGACAAATGAAATTACTGCGCAGTGTGTGCGGCAGAATCGGAGCGCTTTTCCAGAATCCCGCAGCCTTTCTGCTGACGGCCGTGTGTTCTGTGATTCTGTTGTATGCAGTCTTTGCGTATCCTTTTTATACCGCGGTAAAAGTGGCGGACATGAAAGAAATGTATCATGCGCTTGCCGGAGTTAATTTTGCCGAGCTGAATGTGGAAGATGAGGAGGATACGGAGATCCTGCAGGGGCTTTCGGACGGCAGGCTTGAGATTGTAATCACGGATGATGAGTTTCAGTTTGTCTACTCAAACAAAGTGAAGCGTCAGGTCCGCCAGGAGCAGATTATTGAGCGGTATATGATTCCTTATGAAGAGCTCTTTCAGGAAGAGCCTGATATTTATATCCGCAAAAACAAAAATTTCCGTTCAATTCGTCTGCGGGGCCTTCTCACACAGAGGGAAGGCATAGAGACGGAGGGCTCCAGGGAACCGAATCCGGACGCGCAGAAGGAAACGGAGGAACCGAAGATCTATTATGTCTATATCCGCATGGTGGTCCGCTCGGTCGGCGCGGCGATTCAGTACACGACGAAGTATCTGTGCATCGCCGCCGGGCTTGTGCTTTTTTTCGGATATATGATGCTCCGGATCAAAGGCATGAGGCTGACGCTTGTACCGGAGCAGGTATACGAGGAGAAGCTGTACGGCGGGAAGTATAACAGTGGGACTGACAGTGCGGCGCGTCCGGGGAGTATGCCCGGGCACGATATTTACGGCAGGGATCCGGAAAAGGAGAAGAATCTTCTCCGGCAGGAGAGCCCTGGAAGAAATGAGAGCAGCGAGGAGGACATGAAAGCGCGGCAGGAATTTGTGGCCAGCGTTTCTCATGAACTGAAGACGCCGCTTGCCGTCATATCCGGACAGATGGAGATGCTGCAGTCGATGGGGGACAGGATCGACCAGGATTATTATTTTACTTCCATCCGGGAGGAGATCGACAAGATGTCCCGGCTGGTGGGCAACCTGCTCGACCTGACGATCATGGAACATCAGATGGAGGATATGGAACTGCGGGAGATGGATTTTTCCGGCATGGCGCAGTACATGGTTCAGAAATATGACGCGCTGTTCCAGCGGAACAGGGTCAGCCTGTCGACAGAGATCGAAGAGGGGTGTGTCGTCTATGGAAACCGCACCTACCTGGAACAGGCAGTGAATAATTATATCATGAATGCGTTTCAGCATACCCCCCAGGGAAAGGGGATCCGGATCACGCTTGTCCGTGAAAACGACAGTGCGAAGCTGTGCGTCTACAATGAAGGTTCCTCTGTACCGGATGAGGAGCTGGGACAGATCTGGAAAGGTTTTTACAAGGAGTCGGGAAACAGCCGGATCAATCTGCGCGAATTTCGGAACGCGGGGCTTGGCCTGTATTTTGTAAAGAAGATCACGGAGATCCATCACGGGGACTGTGGCGTCCGGAACGTGGACGGGGGAGTGGAATTCTGGCTGGCGCTGCCGCTTATGGGCAGAGACAGCTGAGGGATTAAATTTCGGATTTTTACATAAATATACATGAATCACAGAAATTTTACATGAAAATTACAATTCCTTTGTATTTTTGCAGGAAGTGTGTTATGCTGAACATGGTTATGCATGCTGCAGATAAACTGCAAATCATACAAGGGAGGGCGGGACAAAGGAGTTCCGCGGAAATTTTTATGGGAATTAACAGTATTATCTTATTGCTTGGCGGCCTTGGCCTGTTTCTGTTCGGCATGAATTACATGGGCGAAGGTCTTCAGCTTGCGGCAGGACCAAAGATGAAGGACCTGCTGGAAAAGCTTACACGCAACCGCTTTATCGGATTTCTTGTGGGTATGCTGGTAACTGTCGTCATTCAGTCTTCTGCCGCGACGACGGTCATGGTCATGGGCTTTATCAATGCCGGGATTATGGATCTCGCGCAGGCGACCGGCGTTATATTCGGCGCCAATATCGGTACGACGATCACGAGCGTGCTGATCGCGCTGGACGTCTCGGGAATCGCGCCGGTCTGTATCTGCATCGGAGCTGTGATGATGCTGTACTCAAAGAAAAAGCGCAACCGTTACATCGGACAGGTCATCCTGGGATTTGGTCTTCTGTTCCAGGGGCTGCACACGATGAGCGGCGCGATGTCCCCGCTGAAGGACTATGCTCCGTTCCAGGAATTTATCGTAAACGCGAAGAATCCGGTGCTCGGCTTTGTGGTCGGCGCGATTATCTGCGCCATCATTCAGAGTTCATCGGCTGCGGTCGGCGTGCTGCAGGCGCTCGCGATGCAGGGACTGATGCCGCTGCATTTCGCGGCCTTCCTGGTCTGCGGAATCAACGTTGGTTCCTCGACGCCGCCGATTCTCTCCGCGTTCAACGCGAAGAACAACGCGAAGCGCGCGGCGATCATTTATCTGATCTTTAACCTTATTGGCGCGGTGATCTTTATCCCGCTCACCATGTTTACGCCGCTCACTTCCATAATCGAGCGCGTGGCGCCGAGCCCGGTCTTCCAGATCTCGCTGTTCCATATCCTGTTCAAGGTGGTGACCGGCGTGCTGCTTCTGCCGTTCATCGACTGGGTAGTTAAGATGACGTACAAAATTATCCCGAAGCAGGCGCACGAGAGCGCGTACAGACTGGAATATATCGATCCGAATATGGTGGGTTCGCCGGCCGTCATCACGCTGCAGGTAGCGCGTGAGGTGCAGCGTATGTCCGGGATCATTAAGAAAAATCTGGAGGATGCTTCCGAGGCCCTGATCGGGGACGATCTGTCGCAGGCGTCCCAGATCCGCGAAAACGAGCAGGTTGTCGATTATCTGACGTCGGAGATCACAGGTTATCTGAGCAACGTCAGCGCGATCGAACTTCCGGAGAGCGTCTCAAAGTATATGGGCTGTACGTACCATGTGATCAATGACCTTGAGCAGATCGGCGATCACGCGGTCAAGATCCTGGAGCAGGCGGAACAGTGCCATGAGAGCGGACAGGAGTATTCCGATTCGGCAAAAGAGGAACTGCAGGAGATCTGCACGATGGATATCGAGCTTCTCAATAAAGTAATGGAGCGCTTCCTGGTGCAGGAAATCACGGTTGAGCAGTGGATTTCGATCCGGAAGAAAGGACGCAAGATCATCAAGCGCGTGACGCAGGCGCAGACAAATCACATGGAGCGTCTGCGGCTGAAAGAATGTACTTTCGATCAGGGACTTACATTTGTGGAATCCCTGAACAGTTTCTCCAGAATTGTAAACCATGCTTCCAACATTGCGGAAGTTGTGGGAGCAGAAGCGCTGGCGGAGGCCGACCGTAAAAGAAAAATGGAAAAAGAAAAGGCGCAGCAGGAAAAAGAACAGCAGGGCGGACAAACGCAGTAATGGAAATCACATGTCCTGCTGGTGAAAATTGGGATTGCATTGTCTCTGAAAGCGTACTAAAATACTATTTGTGTAATTAGACTACCCGAAAGGTTGAGAGGAGACGTGTAAGGACAAAGATGGGCGGATTATCCAGGAGCAGATTGCTCAACAGATTATTTGCAGGGAGAGTCACAGCGGCACTGGCAGCTGCTTTGCTGCTCGGGTGCATGGGGATGCCGGTTCTGGCGGAGGCGTCGGAAGATATCATTATTCAGCAGGAGCCGCTGGGAGACAATCTGATTCTCCAGATAGAAGAGTGGGACGATCTTCAGATAAAAGGAGATGAAGAGGATACAGATGCTGTTCCGTCCGGGACCACGGAAACAGAGGAGACAGAAGAAACAGAGGAAACGGAATCGGAGACGATGCCGGAAACGGAGACAGAGGAAGGGTCGGAAGAAGAATCAGAAGAGGAAAAGGAAAAAGGGCCTGTCCGTCCGGAGGAGGAAGCAATTTATAATATTCTTCTGATTGGAACGGACCGGCGCGACGAGAGCTGGAACGGCAATTCGGATGTGATGATTCTGGCAACAATCAATTCCGCGGCCGAAAAGATTTTTCTGACTTCGTTCATGCGCGATCTGTACGCGGATATTCCGGAGCGCGGCGTGCACAAGCTTAATTACGCGTATGCGGCGGGCGGACCTGAAACGCTGGTCGATACGCTTGAATCCAACTATGATCTTGATATCGACAACTACGCAATCGTCGATTTTGAGACGATGTCGAAACTGATTGATATTGTCGGAGGCGTTGAGATCACGGTCAAGGACGAGGAAGTCCCAATCATGAATGATTATATGACCTGCATGGAAGAAAATGCAGAGAAAGATTTCCTGGACAGCGGCGGTACATATAAGCTGAACGGCATGCAGGCGGTCGCCTATATGCGGGTTCGCTTTGTCGGAAATAACGACTACCAGAGGACACAGCGCCAGAGAGACGTGCTTCAGGCTCTTTTGAAGGAGATGCAAGATCTTGATGTGGGCGAGCTGCTCAAGATCGCGGGGACTTCCCTTTTACTGGTAGAGCATGATATCGGCATGTTCCAGCTTCTTAAGCTGGCCAGTGATCTGCCGGAGTATCTTGACTATGAAATCGAAGAGTCCCGCGTGCCCTATGATGGACTTTTCACTTCGCAGAATGAAATGCTTGTCCCGGATTTCGAGGAGACGATCAAAAAGCTGCACGAGACGATCTATGAGGGAACGGACGCGGCGCCGGAAACGGAAACGGAGGAATGACCGCGGTAACCTCATTATATAAAGGGGCGGACAATTTCGACAAAAACTTCTTGCTTTTTAATGGCTCCGGTGGTAGAATTTTTAAGGAATTTTTGGAAAACACAAGGATTCTCCGGCCTTTGCAAGCGGAAAAAAAGAAAAGATGAATTGTTGGAAACAAATGGAAACGGCATCTGCGCTCGGTGAAACTGCCGGGTGTAGATGACAGAAAGAGATAACACAGCATGCAGAGAATTCCGGCATCACCGCATGCCGGATTTTCTTATGATATACACTTTAACAAAGTGATATACTAAAGCAGATAAGACGGATTATGCTGGGGCAGATGGCAGCGCATTTTTGAGGAATGCGGAATGAAAGAAACGGACAGGAGAGATGCAGAATGGCGGCTGAGAAAACACGGGAGGAGCTTCTTGAAAGGCTTCTGGAAAGCTACACGGCGTATTTTGATGTCGAGAAGTATGAAGAAGGTCATAAGGATGGGATGCCTCTTGCCGCGCACTGCCGTTTTTACGTTCACTCCGAGAAATATGTCCTGGTGCGCAAGGCAAAGCTGTGGGAGGCGGACTGCAATGAGTATGTATATATATTCAGTGTGCCGCATCTGACCAGGGAGCTTTTTGAGTCGTGCCGGGATTATGCCTATGAGAAGGGCATGGAGCTTGTGGATCCAAAGCCGGGACACATGTACAGCTACATCACGGCGGTGTTCCTCTGTGACACCTGCGAGCCGGATGCGAAGAAGGCGCTTCAGAAGTGCCGGATATACAAAAGTTTTCATTTTTCGCTGTATGGATGGATGGATTTCCATACTGCTCTTCTTGTGCGGGACGA
>CANQUH010000120.1 GCA_947626965.1 uncultured Lachnospiraceae bacterium | reverse complement strand
CACAGAACCCAGATCGATCTGACCTATAATTCAAATCACATGGAGGGCAGTCGGCTGACCCATGAACAGACAAGATACATTTTTGAGACAAACACGATCGGACTGGTGGGGAATGAAGTACTGAATGTAGATGATGTCATAGAGACAGTAAATCATTTTCATTGTATTGATCGGGTGATCGACTGTGCGCAGACGGCGTTAACTGAAGCATTTATTAAGGAATTGCATCTGATTTTAAAGACAGGGACCAGTGACTCTCGTAAGGAGTGGTTTGCCGTTGGTGCGTATAAAAAAATGCCGAATGAAGTAGGGGGAATGGAAACGGCTCTCCCGGAAGAGGCAGGCAGGAAAATGAAAGAGCTGCTGGTCTGGTATCATCAGAAGGGGGAAAAATCCCTGGATGATATTCTGGAATTTCACGTAAGATTTGAGAAGATACATCCGTTTCAGGATGGCAATGGGCGCGTTGGCCGGTTAATTATGTTTAAAGAGTGTCTGAAATATAAAATTGTTCCGTTTATCATTGAGGAAGATTTGAAGCTGTTTTACTATCGTGGATTGAAGGAATGGAGTCGTGAGAGGGGATATCTGCGAGACACCTGTCTGACGGCACAGGATAGATATAAAGCATATCTGGATTATTTCAGAATTGGATATTAAAAGAATACCAGATAGTTGTGAAATGTCATCAGTATGTGAACAGAATTAGGATAGAAGTTTCAGATGGGAGAGGGTGATAAAGTGGCCTGGCGATCAATACCAGAACTGAGACGGTGTTTGAACGAAAAATGTTTCACGATATTGTCCAAAGGAGAATAGCACTTAGAGGGGAGAAAACGAGGAGTGGCCAGAATACAGGCAAACAGGAAAAATTATAAAGGAGCCTATAAGAAGCATGCCTATACATACGAGAAATTGCAGGATGGAAGTGATATTACAAAAAGACTTATTCTATGTTACTGCGTAGAAAGTGGGTTGAAATATTTGATTATGGAAGAAAAGAAGATTGTGAAAGTTTCACAGGCGGATGAGGAAATCTACAATGTATTAGGTTCGCATGATTTTAGAGTTTTATTAAAGGCGGTAAAAAAGGCAGGAGTATATCAGTTTAAGAATTTTCAAACAGAGTATGGAGATACTGTAAATACAGAAAATTATCATCAACTATGCAGATATTGTATAGACGCAAAGGATATCAGCAGCGTTAATGAATATGATAAAACATTAAAAGAAATTGCTGAGTGGCTGAAAGAGGTGATATAGATTATGAGATTTTACACATGGAAAGATATTGAAAGAAGCTGTTTCATTTATAAAGGCGCGTGGGAAGAAAAAATAAATGCCATAGATGTTTATCCTGATGAAATAATTCTTAATCTAAAGGAAAATGTGTCAGAAAATATGGCACTTGAGGTTGTTAAGAATATTTTTCCTAAAAATATTAGTGTGTATAATAAGACATTCACCCTTGACAGAGATGCGGCACCGCTTAGGATATCTTTTGAACGGGACTATGAGAGACGCGAAAAAAAATTGAAACCTTTATTTGAACAGGTAATTTACAGCAAATCTGCATATCCCAGTGAAACATTAAATGAATTGGAATGTCCGGTTATTGCCTTTCATTCGTATAAGGGCGGCGTGGGACGAACTTTGTCACTTTTGGCTTTTGCGAAGGCGTGGACAAGTGTAAATGGTAAGAAAGCAGATGATCGGATATTAATCATTGATTCTGATATTGAAGCTCCTGGCTTAACGTGGATACAGGGCGGAAGATATGAAGATACATTTAGCTATCTGGATCTGTTGACGCTTATACAGGATTCCGATGATGTAGATGAAATTGTTGATGCGGCAGCTAAGGAGATTGACAGTTTATATATTCCCTTTGAATCAGAGCAGCAGGTAATACAACATATTTTTCTGCCGACGTTTCGGTATGATGAGCAGCTGTTCGATTTATATGCGAGCCCGGATTCTGTGATTAAGGGAAGAAATAAAGAGTATATGCTGGCGGAGATACTTTCTAAAATTGCGGTACGTGTAAATGCATCATTGGTGCTTGTAGATTTGCGTGCTGGCATTAGTGAGTATTCTGCTCCATTATTGTTTGATCAGCGTGTCAAAAAATATTTTGTGACTTCGACATCATCCCAGTCAGTTATTGGAACAGAGAAACTTCTAAAGTATATATCAAAGGGACTGCCAATAATGGAAGAATCCAATTTGCCCACTATTTTTTTAAATATGGTTCCTCCTAATCTTGGAAAGGATGAAAAAGATGAGATTATAAAACAATTGGTGAATTGTTTTGAAACAAACGAAGAAAACGCGCAGCTGCTGGATAATATGGTAGTGGAATTTCCATTTGCCAGTGAACTGGTTCATTTGACTGATATACATCAGATTCTGGATAATTTGAAGGATCGAAAAATGCTTACTGCAATTGAAAAAATTGTTGCGCAGTCTTATGGACAGGCAAAAGAAACGGTTCCTGTGTATTCTGGGGAGAACCGATCAAAAGTACTGAAACAGATTTATGAATTTTCGAACCAGCAGATCACGGCGGAATCCAATGGAACTGCAAATCTGCTGTTGACGGAACCGATCAAAAATCTATGTACGCGGTTTAAGAACCGAATTCCGATCGCAGTTGTCAGAGGGGCGAAGGGTTCAGGCAAAACTTTTCTTTACAGGCAGTTAATCGAGCGGGGAAATTGGGATGCTTTTTGCAATAGTATTAATGATAAGCCGCAAGGACAGGATAGAGGGTATTTTGTTCCGATTTTTGCTTCACGTAATATGATAAAGTTAAATAGAATTCTTAGTCGATGCATAGATAAAGTAAATAAGGAAGTGACGATCGCCAGTGTTTCTAAAACGGTGTACTTGGAGAATTCAAGAAAACTGGAGGATCAGGTTTTAATTGATACAGACTGGATAACTTTCTGGGAACAGCTTTTTACTGAGTCAGTAAGTGATAAAATTGGTAATTTTGAAGAACTGGAGCATGAATTAAAGCAGCAGAATCAGAAAATTGTATTCATAGTTGACGGTCTGGAAGAAATATTGAAAAATGTTTCTACGAATACAAAACAACAAAAAGCAATTCAGATTTTGTGCCAGGATTTTATCAATCTTTTGGCTGTGAAATACGATAACATTGGTATTATCCTGTTTTTGAGAAGTGATATGGCAAAAAGTGCCATTACGGTTAACTACGAGCAATTTAATCAGATACATGATTATTCAGAATTAAAATGGTCGTCGGAGGAAGCGCTCAGGCTGGCAGTCTGGGTTGTGGCGCAGGCAGTTGATGGGTTTTATACATCGGCCGTACCCATAGGTTCTGCATTGAAGGATGTGATTGATGCAAAGCTGGAAGAGATATGGGGTCTGAAGTTAGGAAAACGAAGTTCTAATGAAGCATATTCATCAAAGTGGATTTTGGCGGCACTATCTGATTTTAACGGACAATTGCAGGCGAGAGACATGATTCGCTTTTTGAAGGAGGCGTCAAAAATAAATGCAAAGAATCCAGCATATAAGGACAGAATTTTGATGCCGACAGAAGTACGTAAAGCAGTCTCAGAATGCTCAAAAGCTAAAATTGAAGAGATAAAAATGGAATACGCAGATTTAGAACCCATTTTTAATAAACTGGATCAATTGCCCTCGGAAAAAAAGCTGTTGCCTTTAAATCTTGGCGAAGATGCATTAACTGCAACAGAAGAAAAATTAATGAGGCAGGAAGGATATCTGGCAGGAGATGGTGAAAAACTGTATTTGCCGGAAATAGTGAGGCATGCTCTTGGATTTAAATATTTTGGCGGTGCAAGACCGAAAGTTCTTTCATTGCTTTTGAAACATTAAATAATGTTATTCAGGATTGTTTTATGGATTGCCCCGTGAATTTCGCATTTACGGGGTTTTTTTAAAATTGGGACTGTAGTATAATGAAACGCGCCGACAGGCAATATCTGTTTGAAAGGGAACGTATCTGACCAATGTCAGATGGGAGGAAGTTTGAGATGGAACAGGAATTTGACAGTACATCGATTCCCAGGCTGGTACTGCGGCTGGGAGTTCCGTCCATGGCGGCGCAGTTTTTCAATATTCTGTACAGCATCGTGGACCGGATCTTCGTGGGAAATATACCGGGGGACGGGAGTCTTGCGCTGGCCGCGATTGGGATCTGTGCTCCGCTGATCACGGCGGTCACCGCTTTTGCGACGATGGTAGGGATCGGCGGATCGTCTTATATGAGCATCTGCATGGGAAGAAGGGACAGGGAGACAGCCCAGAGGACGATAAACAACGCGCTGCTCATGCTTATTCTGATTTCGGCCGGCGTGATGGCGGTGATTTTCGGTCTGAAAAGGCCGCTGCTCTATCTGCTTGGATGCAGCGATGCCATGTATCCGTTTGCAGATAAATATCTGACCATCTATCTGTCCGGCACATTTGCTTCTCTGTGTGGGCTGGGCATGAACCAGTTTATTCTCGCACAGGGGCATGCGAAGCAGGGGATGGTTTCCGTCGTGATCGGCGCGCTCTGCAATGTGGCGCTGGATCCGCTGTTTATCTATGTGTTTCATATGGGGATTGCGGGGGCTGCCGCGGCGACGGTTGTATCTCAGATATTGTCGCTTCTGTTTGTGGTGTATACGCTGCAGAGAAAGGATATGCCGATCCGGGGCGGATTTGGAGGATACAGCCGGAAAATCGTCAGGACGATCCTGACGATCGGAGCCATGCCGTTTGTGATCACAGTATTTGATAATATGATTCTGATTCTGCTGAACATGCAGCTTCGCAGATATGGAGGAGCGGAACTTGGCGATACGTACATAGCCTGCTCCGCGGTGGTGCAAAGTTTTATGGTGATGGTGGGCTGTCCCGGTCAGGGGATCACCAGTGGATGTGGGACGTTGTTCAGCTATCATTACGGGGCGGGCAATTACAGGAAGATCATGCAGTGTTTTCAGTATGTGTTTTTCCTGTGTCTGACGTATGTGCTTGTCCTCATGGTGGTGTCGAGGACGGCAGTGGAACCATTTGTAAGGCTGTTTTTGAGTGATCCCGGCCAGAGAAAGCTCGCCGCGGATTTCATAGGAAAATATACGATCGGCCTGCCGGGTGTCGCGGTGCAGTTCGCGCTGGTGGACGGAATGACGGCTATGGGCAAGGTGAAAGAAGCGATACCGATGTCACTGTTCCGAAAAAGTCTGTATGTCGTCTGCGTGTTTGTCCTGCCGCTGGTGACAACGCTGGAAAATATTTTTTATGTGGAGACGATCTCCGACATCGTGGGCTCTGTATTTACCACAATCATATTCTTCACAGTTATGAAGAAAAGACTGAGGAGGGAATTGTCAGGACAGAGCTGTTCATGATGCGGAGCCAGTCGTATCCGATATGCGGAGACCGCGAATTGCATAATGAAAAGGATTCAGAATCGGCCAGAATTTTCTGAGGAAGCCCCTTCTCAAAATCGGTCAATCGGTATACCATGATGCTGGGGCTAATAGGGATCTTGCTTCCATGATTTCCGAATCTTGGGCAGGATTGTGGGGAGCTGAGCGCCAGTGGCGTTTGGCCAGCACCAACCGCAGCGAGCGAAGACGCGAAGCACGGAACAATCTGTTTGGCATCTTTTGCTACCGATATCATGTCATGAATTTGACCGCAGCGGTTAACAGAGGGGAAAGGTTCCTGCTCTGCCGTAAAATATCGCAATATCGCAAAGCGCTGATATCTTCAGGAGGTACACGATGAACGAACGATTTTTTTCTCTGCCGCCGGAAAAGCAGCAGGCGATTATCAATGCAGGGTACCGGGTGTTTTCGCAAAATTCTTATAAGAACAGTCCTATGAGCGAGATTGCGGAGGCGGCCGGGATCAGCAAGTCTCTGCTGTTCCATTACTTCCGCAATAAAAAGGAACTGTATCTGTTTTTGTGGGATAAGTGCGCCGAGACGACCATTGAATTTCTGACCAGATACGGGTGTTATGGTCAGAGGGAACTGTTTGAGAGTATGGAGCGCGGAATGCGGGCCAAGATGGAGATTATTCGTCTATATCCAGACATGGGGAATTTTACAATCAAGGCATTTTATGAAAAGGATCCGGAGATCAGCGCCGCCGTTCAGGAAAGTTATCACCGGTATTTTAACCTCAAGGCGGATAAGACGCGGCTGAATTTTGATCCGGAACAGTTTGTTCCCGGTCTGGATATTTCGATGATGTACCGTGAAATGTACTGGGCGTCGGAAGGATATCTGTGGGAGATGGTTCAGCGGGGCGATGTGGATATGAATCAAATGGAGAGGGATTTTACAAAGCTTGTAACATTCTGGAAGAGTATTTATCTGAAGAAAGAGGAAAATCCGGGGATTGGCGGGGAGAAAGAACTGCGGCCTGAAAAAGAGAACGTATCAGATTCGGAAAAATAAATAATCGGGCTCCGGTAAAAAGGGAATGTCTGATTCAGAAAAAAGCAAAATGCAGGAATCTGAAGGTATGGGACGCGCCGGATAAAAATGGAGGCGCGAAAGGAGGGAATGTCATGGAAGCGGTCAGGATCAGTGATCTGACGAAATATTATGGGAAAATCCGCGGCATTGAACGGGTCAGCCTGACGGTGGCGAAGGGTGAGTTTTTCGGGTTCATCGGACCGAACGGAGCGGGAAAATCGACCACGATCCGGACGCTTCTGGGGCTGATCCGTCCGACGAGCGGCGAAGCCCAGATACTGGGGCTGGATATTGAAAAAGATAAGGAGAAAATTCTCGCGCGGGTCGGCTATTTGCCGTCGGAAGCAGTATTTTATTCTGGTATGCGGGTACGCGATGTGCTGAAGTTTTCTGCAGATCTGCGGAAAAAGGACTGCAGAAAAACGGCGGATCAGCTGTGCGAACGTCTTCAGCTGGACACATCCCGGAAAGTGGAAGAACTGTCGTTCGGCAATCGGAAAAAAACGGCCATTGTCTGTGCCCTGCAGCATGAACCGGAGCTTTTGCTTCTCGATGAGCCCACGAGCGGCCTTGATCCGCTGATGCAGAAGGAGTTTTTTGAAATTCTGAGGGAGCGAAACAGGGAGGGGACGACCATATTTCTGTCCAGTCATATTCTCTCGGAAATTCAGCGCAACTGTACCCGTGCGGCGATCATACGGGAGGGGCAGATTATTGCCTGCGGCAGTGTGGAGGAGCTTTCCAGGACAAGCGCCAGGCGGATCAGCATTCATGGTCAGGCAGAGATTGTAGATCTTGAAGGTGTGCGGGATCTGCAGGTGTCGGCAGAAGGGCTGAATTTTCTGTACAGCGGTGACATGAACAGGCTTCTTGCAGTGCTGGCGAGGGGGAATATCCGCGACCTGTCCATCTCCGAGCCTGATCTGGAGGAAGTGTTTATGCATTATTATGATGCCAGGGTCGAGAGGTCATGCGTTCCATGTTCACATGGAAAAGAATGACACTGAGACAAAAAATATCGAGCAGAGGCTCTGAGAACTGGAGGTGCAAAGATGACGATTATAAAACATGAGCTGCGACAGGGAAGAATCGCTTTTGCGGTCTGGACTGTCTCAATTGCCGCGTTGATGGTGGTGTGCGTGTTCCTGTTTCCGGAGATGAAAAGAGAAATGGGGGCAATCGGAAATCTGTTTGCTTCCATGGGGAAATTTACCGATGCTTTTGGGATGAACCGGCTGAATTTTGGCACGCTGATCGGTTTTTATGCCATTGAGTGCGGCAATGTGCTGGGACTTGGCGGCGCGTTCTTTGCGGCTTTGACTGCTGTGTCCGCGCTTTCAAAGGAAGAGAAGGACAGAACGGCTGAATTTCTGCTGACACATCCGGTGTCCAGGGCGCGTGTGGTTACGGAAAAACTGATGGCGGCAGCGGCGCAGATTCTTGCCATGAATCTTATGATATTTGTTCTGTCGCTGCTTTCAATAACAGTGATTGGTGAGGAGATCCCTTGGAAAGAAATCCTGCTGATGCATCTTGCTTATCTGCTGATGCAGCTGGAGCTGGCAGGGATCTGTTTTGGAATTTCTGCGTTTCTTCATCGCGGCAGCGCGGGAATCGGACTGGGACTCGCCGTGATGGCATACTTTCTGAATCTGATTGCCAATATGACAAAAAACGCGAAATTTCTCAAGTATATCACGCCGTTTGGGTACTGCGACGCGGCGGACATTGTCGGCGGCGGGAAACTGAATTCTGTGATGATTGTGATTGGAGCGCTGGCGGCAGGCATCGGAATTGCCGCGGCATATATACGGTACTGCGGGAAGGATATTCAGGGATAAAGAAAACCCCGCAAATACGCGGATTTCTGCGCACCTGCGGGGCATAAGGGGAGGATAAGTATTCCTTATCTTTTGTAGAGTACCATCGGAGGGGGTTCCAATGATAAGAGCATTCGCTAATCCCAAAGGAGCCGTCTCTTTGCGTTTCTCCTGAGGGATTGATGTTATTATAACCGGCACGGCAGGAATTATTCATTGATCTGCGGGAAAATTGAAAAAAATTATGGAAGTAATATGCCGCGCGGATGTTTAAAACAGTTGAAAAAATAAAAAAGTGTTGTATAATCACAATAGTATGCCGCGGGGCCTTTGATCCAGGCGGTCTGCGGATGCGAAACACATAAAATCACAGAATGGAGTATTGAGATGAGTTTATTACAGGATTGGAGAGATGTGGCGTACTCTCAGGAGACAGACAAGGAGGAGCTTAAAAAATTCTGGTCAGATTATTTCATGATCGAGAAAGGGATTTATGAGAAGCTGCTTGCTGCGCCCGAGGAGGCGGTCTCCGGAACAGTAAAGGAGCTTGCCGAAAAATATGAAATTCCGGTTCAGACTATGGTAGGATTTCTTGACGGAATCAACGACAGTCTGAAGCAGCCGAATCCGATCGAGGAGATGGAAGAGGATACGGTTGTAAGTCTTGATTTTGACAACGAACGTCTGTATAAGAACATGGTCGATGCGAAAGCGGACTGGCTCTACGGTCTTCCGGCATGGGAGGAAATCTTCGATGAGGAGAAGAGGAAAGAGCTTTACCGTGAGGCCAAGAGGATGAATACGATCGTAAAGGGCAAAAAGATTGGCCGCAATGATCCGTGTCCGTGCGGAAGCGGTAAAAAATATAAGAAATGCTGCGGAAGATAGGCAGGAGGGGCAGATTGGAGAATTTATGTGCGGCAGGCGCGGTTTTGTGCCTGCTGTATTATTTCATAATCGTATTTTATGCGGGGATCACGGCTGATTTCTCCTGGATCTGGATTTTTTTCGCACTGCTGCTGTTCGGGATCCGGCAGATTCTTCGCTTTTCCGGTTCGCATCCGGGAGCGGTTTCCATGTGGATTCTGCGGGCAGGTCTGGTGCTGTTGGCGGCAGGAGCGGCGGTATTTCTGATCCAGGCCGCGCAGGTCGCCGGAGGGATGTTTAAAAAAGCAGAGCCGGATCTTGACTATGTGATCGTTCTTGGCGCGCAGGTGAAAGGAGAGAGGCCGTCGCGGGCGCTTCGCAAACGGCTTGACTGCGCTTATGAATATGCGGTCAGAAATCCCCGGACGAAGCTGATCCTCTCAGGGGGACAGGGCAGCGGTGAGGATATTTCGGAGGCGGAATGCATGCGCCGTTATCTGACAGAGGCGGGCCTGGAACCGGACAGGCTTCTTGCGGAGGACCGTTCAACCTCGACCAGGGAGAATCTGGAATTCTGCCGCAGTCTGTATCATCCGGAAAACGCCAGGACGGGAATTCTCTCGAACAATTTCCATATCTGCCGCGCGCTGATTCTGGCCCGGGACAGCGGATATACCAGGGTTTCCGGGATTCCCGCGCACTCGGATCCGTGGATGCAGCCCCACTATATTGTCCGAGAGGTCTTTGCACTTTCTATATACCGGTTTTCGCAATTTATACATTAGGCCGGGGACTTTACAGCGTGCAATTGTGAATTTCGCACACAAATGACTTGACAAAATTAAAAAAATCTGATACGATAACCGCAAACATGAGATTTTGATTGCTGACGGATTTAAGTGGAGTACCACAGGGTAATCAAAATAATAATTTTGTCGGCCGTCTGGACAGCATTTGTTTTTCAAATGTTGTCCATTTTTGGTTTTTACTGTTTTATCAAAACAGTTAAAATACAGCTGCCGGAATTAAGTGAACGGCAGCGCAAAAATCACCCCAGAGAAGGAGGACAATGAACTATGGGATTCAAATCAGACATTGAGATCGCTCAGGAAACAGTGATGTCTCCGATCACAGAGATCGCGGCGAAAGCAGG
>CANQUH010000119.1 GCA_947626965.1 uncultured Lachnospiraceae bacterium | reverse complement strand
AACGGAACCGATAAAATCACGCTCCGGGAAGGGGATCTGCTGTTTCTGAATCAGTACGCGACTCAGGAGATCCTGCCTGCCGGAGAACAGGATATCGCCGTCAATTTTATTATTCTTCCGGAATTTTTCGACCGCACACTCCCCATGCTCGAAAAAGAGAACGTGCTGCGGGATTTTCTGGTATCTTCATTGTCTCAGGACTCCTCTCTGTCCGGCTATCTGCATTTTCAGGCGGAGAACATCGTTCCTGTACAGAATCTGATCGAAAATATGATCTGGACCCTGCTTTCGGGAAAATCCGGCACCAACACGCTGAACCAGACCACCTTCGGGCTTCTCTTTATGAATCTGTCCATGTTTGCGGAGAACGTCAATCAGAGCAGCCCGAACCAACACGAACAGAATCTGGTATTTTCCGTCCTGAAATATATCGAAACACATTACAAGGATGGAACTCTGGCGGACATTTCCGCGGAACTGAAACAGCCGGCCTATTATGTCAGCCGGCTGTTGAAAAAATATACGCAGCATAATTTCAAGGAACTTCTCCAGCAGAGAAAACTCCAGCAGGCAGAGTGGCTGTTGTCCAACACATCCCTCTCCATCGAGTCCGTCATCTGCGCTGTCGGATACGACAACAGCAGTTATTTCTACCGGAAGTTCCGGGAAAAATACGGAGTCTCTCCAAAAGAATACCGCCTTGGGACGGTTGCGCCCGGGTAATCTGGGCGGCTCCGCTTTTTCCTTGCCTTCAGGATCCGGCGTCATGTCTCTGCGTGGAAACGCAAAACACATGGTTTTTGACCCAGGCATTCTCTCGCTCATCCCTTTTCATACAGAAATTTCTCGGGCAGCGTTACGTGAAAATCCGCCGCCAGATCCCGGAAATTCTGCGGGGTGATCGTCTGCAGTTTATCCGGCCTCATGGACAGCATTTTCACCAGGATCTCCGCCGACTTCTCCACCGTGTGCATCAGACCGAAGGTCAGATCAAAGTCCTCGCCGGAGCAGAACATGCCGTGATGCGCCCAGATGGCCACATCATACTGTTTCATCAGCTCGCTGGTCGCCACCGCGATATCACGACCCCCCGGAACCATCCAGTCCACAACGCCGACTCCTGACGGGAACACGACCGGACACTCTGTCGCCATCTCCCAGAGCTCCCTTGTAAACACTTCATCCTTTAAAGGAAGCACAAACGTCAGCGCGATCACATTTGTAGTATGCGCATGATAGATCACCCTGTGTGTCCCTCCGGACGCCGCCTTTTTCACTTCATGATTCATCAGATGACTGGGAAGCTCGCTGGTCGGTCTTCCTCCGTTTACCAGCCCCCAGAGAATCTTATAATTCTCGCCTTTGTCGTCAATCTTTATGATGCAGGTGCTGTCCGCCGGATCGAGAATGACGTTGCGGAAATATTTTCCGCTCCCCGTCACCATGAAATACTCGCCGGCCAGCCCCGGAACAGACGTCCCGATCGGCGCCCATGCTCCGCTGTCATTCAGATACTCCTTTACCTCTTCTGCCTCTTCCTCTTTCATGCGGTAGGACAGATTGCCGCCATTTCTCTCATGCCAGCCCTGCTCCCATCCGTCATTGCACATGCGGATAAATCCCTGAACAAATTTTACATCCGTAATACTCATTGTTTTCTTCCTCTCTCTGCATTATGATAAATAACAATACTATTTTCGTTTACTGTGCAGATTTTTGCTGCTTCCGAATTCTCATCTCGTAATGACATCCACCGGAACATTGAAAATCTTCGCGACCTTCAGGATCGTATCGATATGCCGTCCCACAGCCGCCGCCATGTGGTGCGTCGGCCCTGCCTCGCTCCAGCGATTGCAGAATTCTCTCGCTCCGCAGGAAAAGCGCGTCCGCATATTCGTATCGCCAAAGGTAAAGATCGGTCCTTCCTCATTTACACCCTCCGCGGCGACAAATTTAAAGTGTCCGTCCTTATCCTGCGTGATACCCAGATAAGTGACCGGACCCGCAGGCGGATAAAACTGAGTCAGATAGCCGCCTCCGGTCTTGCCGTGAAATACCGGAACAATCTTCATGGTCGGCTTTTTCGCCTGGGAAATATCTGCGTCCCCGGAACCGGAATGACCGATGATGCAGATATCCTCATTAAAATCGATCGAATACATCTCGGAGAGCTGCCCCGTTCCGGAGATTGTTTTCAGAATCGACATCGCCATGGCGACTTTGATGTCGCCCTCCACCGCGCAGGCGGTTCCCTGCTTGATCAGCATGGAGAACGCCGGGATCAGCATACTGTCAAGCTTGCCCGCAATTCCTTTCGCAAATCCGTCGTAGTGGGAAGCGACAAAGCCGATCTGCTCATCCTTCACCCACTGCTCAAAGGCCACGACATATTTTGCCATCTCCCAGACTGTTTCGATCGTGCCGCCGCCCTCGATGTCAAATGTATCGAGAATCTCCTGCGCTTTTGCCCGGATAGCTTCCTCGTCCGTGATATCATCCGCGATCGCCCACATCTTCTCCCAGTCAAACTGCTTGGTGTAGAGAAACATTCTGTGATAAAGATTGGTCTCGTCGATATACAGATCCATCATGCCGGGGTACGGACGCCCGATCTGCGCCAGATTGGTGTCCCGGAAACGGCGGCGCACCTGAGCGGCGCGGCACCACTCCTCAATCTCGGCCTGTACCTGCGGATCACCGCCCTCGACTACGCCCGTAATAACGGCGTGACGTTTGCCCGCGCGTTCCAGATCCGCGACCATCTCTCCCACAGCGCCGCAGGCATACAGCTCGCCCAGCCAGGTCGCCGTATCCGTATGCTCATAATCCGGAGCTTTTTTCTTCTGGAGATTGACCAGCACTACCGGGACATCCAGATCGCGAACCGCGGGGAGCATGTTATAGGAAGTGGCATAGGTCAAAAGCTGCAGGATCACAAGATCGACGTCCGCCGCGCGGAACTTGTCGCCGGCTGCCTGCGCCAGCTCTTTCGTAGTGACAATACCTCCGTCCACGATGTCCACCGTATCCGGAAGCGTCTTTTTAAACGCGTCATACTGCGCCTCAAATTCCGGCACCAGCGACGGAAACTGCGGCAGATACGCTCCCAGAGCAATGGAAAAAACTCCGATTCTTGCCTTCGTGTTTACCAACATGATAACTCCTCCTCTATTTCCCGTATTTTTTTATTTCAAAGGATTTCTTTACGCACGCTCTCGCTTCCTTCAGATCCCTGAATTTATGATCATAAATCATCTGTACCAGCAGATTTCCGATAGCCGTGGCCTCTCCGGGACCTGCGTAAACCGTGCGGTCGGTACACTCCGCCGTAATCCGGTTCAGATATTCAGCATTGGAGCCGCCTCCCACCACATAAATCGGATCATACCTTTTTCCAGTCATCTCCTCAATCTGCCTGACCGTATCTCCATAACACCTGCCCAGACTGTTGTAAATCACCGCGGCGATCTCCCACTCATTTTTCGGAACCTGCTGCCCGGTTCTTTCACAGAAGTCTTTCACCGCCCCGATCATGCTGTCCGGCGCCAGAAACATGCCATCATTGCAGTCCACAAGAGATTTTATTTTCTGCTTTGACGCCTGATCGCAGATATATCCGTAGGAATACTCCTCGGCAAACTCTTTCCGGACAGACTGAATCATCCAGAGACCCATGATATTTTTCAGATACCTGAACCGGTATTCATATCCGCCCTCATTGGTCAGATTCCGCTCTCTGCTTTCCGCGGAGCAGTCAGCGCGGAGAAGCTCCGTTCCCATAAGAGACCAGGTACCCGAACTGATGTACAGTACGTCCTCCTCCGTGGCCGGTACGGCGACCACGGCAGACCCCGTATCATGCGTGGCGGGCAGAACCACCTGGCAGTCAAATCCGACCTCATCCCTGATTTCTTTTCTGAAACTTCCCACCAGAGTACCCGGACGGCTGATTTCTCCGAATATTTTCCGCGGATAACCCAGCCTGTCGATCAGTTCATAATCCCAGTCCTTTGAAACAGGGCTTACCAGCTGTGTTGTCGTGGCATTGGTATACTCCGTCCGTTTCTCTCCGGTCAGAAGAAAATGGAAATAATCCGGAATCATCAGCATGCTCTCCGCCTTTTCCAGCAGCTCAGGTTCCTTCTGCTTTACCGCCATCAGCTGATAGATCGTATTGAAAATCTGCTTCTGGATTCCGGTCCGGCTGTACAGCTCTTCCGGTGAGATCTTCTCATACACCTTTTCATCCATGCCGTCTGTCCGCCCGTCCCGATACCCGTAAGTCCGCCCGAGGATCCGGTCCTTCTCATCCAGCAGCACATAATCCACAGCCCAGGTATCAATCCCCATAAAAGACGGAATCTTTCCGGCCTCTTTGCACCGCTTCAGCCCTTCTTTGATCTCATAAAACAGCGCTTCCACATCCCAGCACAGACAGCCGTCCTTCTGCTTCATGCCGTTCGGGAAACGATACACTTCTTCCAGGCAAAGTTTCCCGTTCTCCAGACTCCCGAGTATGTGCCGTCCGCTGGAAGCTCCGATATCCACCGCCAGATAATATTCTGCCATTTCGCGTCCCTCCTTCTATAACTGACTCCATTATAGAAAAAGCAGGGCAAAAATATAAGGTCCTGAGCTTCAAAAAATCAGGACCTTATTTGCACCTCATAAATAACTTTTCTCTTTGCATAATGATCTTGCCTTTTTGTACAGAATATTGTACAATATACAAAATTAAGAAAGGAGATTATTCTATGCTGGCAGTTAATTATTCTACGATAAGAAATAATCTGAAAGACTATTGCGATAAAGCAACCGATGACAATGAAGTGGTGATTGTAACCCGCAAGAACGAGAAAAATGTTGTTCTGCTGAGCCTGGAAAAATATAATCAGATTATGAAAATGGCAAGAAATGCGGAATATCTTGCAATGATTGACCAAGGCATATCTCAGCTTGCGGCAGGCAGAGGGCAGCAGCATGAGTTAATCGAGGATGAAGATTATGAATAAACTCTGGTCAGACAGGGCCTGGGATGACTATCTTTACTGGCAGACACAGGATAAAAAAACGTTGAAAAGAATCAATGAGCTTGTAAAAGATATTGAAAGAAACGGACTCTCGAAAGGAATTGGAAAGCCCGAACCTCTGCGTTACAGAAAAGCATGGAGCAGAAGAATCGATAAAGAAAATCGATTAATCTATGATATTGACACAGCAGGGAATTTGTGGATTATTTCCTGCAAAGGACATTATGAAGATTAAACAATCAGATCAGGAAAGGAAGTGCATACCATGCCGGCACTGCAGCCTAAGCCAGAGCTCTTCTCTCTGGAACAGTACGAAGCTCTCCCGGAAGACGTGCGGGCAGAAGTCTTCGACGGCGAAATTTACGACATGGCCAGCCCGTCGGAGGATCACCAGATCATATCAATGGAGCTGTCCACAATTCTCAACACCTATATCAAAAGCAAAAAAGGGGCCTGCCGGGTATTTCATGCCCCGTTTGATGTAAAGCTCAACGACAATCCTCTGACCATTGTTCAGCCGGATCTTATGATAATCTGCGACCGAAGCAAACTGGATGGAAAACGCTGCAACGGCGCTCCTGATTTTATTATAGAAATCGTATCTCCCGGCAATCCCGCCGACGATTACATCCGCAAATTGTTCTACTACAAAAATTTTCTTGTCCGTGAATACTGGATTGTGGATCCCCGCCGGAAAACTGTAACCGTAAATTTCTTTGAGAAAAATATCGTGAGCGTGCCATATACGTTCGATTCCACTGTCAAGGTTAATATTTTTGATGACCTGTATATCAATTTTGCGGAAATTTCGGAAGTACTGAAATAAGGAGGCAAAAGCATGGGATTTTATCTGAACAGTCAGGCAGCATACACGCTTTATCAAAATGAAGCAAAACAGCCTTATTTTATAGACAAGTCCGGAATGCTGGAAGAACTGTTCCCACTCGTAGAAACCGGAAACAAGCATATTTGTCTGACAAGGCCGCGGCGCTTTGGAAAAACGATCATGGCGAATATGATAGCCTCCTTTTTCTGTAAAGCCTGCGACGCACAGACACTTTTTGACAGTCTGGCGGTCTCCCAGACAGAGGGATATGAGATTTTCAGAAACAAATTTAACGTCGTCCATATCTCTTTTAACGATATGCCCCGAAACTGCCGTTCTTATGAGCAATATATCAGCAGGATCGAAAACCGTCTGATTCAGGATCTCCAAAGGGAATTTCCTGACATATCTTTTGACCCGGAAGATGCCGTCTGGGATGCGTTTCTGACTCTATATATGGAGCAGCCTGATATCCGGTTTATTTTTGTGCTGGATGAATGGGATTTCATTTTTCATCAGGATTTCGTCACTTCGGCAGATAAAAAGGCATATCTGATTTTTTTACGATGTCTTCTAAAAGACCGGCCATACGTATGTCTGACCTATATGACAGGGATTCTTCCAATCGCAAAGTACTCAAGCGGTTCCGAATTGAATATGTTCCTGGAATATACGATGACTTCTGAAGAAAAATTCAGTAATTCCTTTGGTTTTTCAGATTTGGAGACAGATATTCTCTTTGAGCGGTATCTGACCATTCAGAAAGAGCCGAAGGTTACCCGCGAAGGACTGCGCATATGGTACGACGGATATCACACAAAATTCGGCGGACGGGTTTATAATCCCCGTTCTGTCGTGGCCTCACTGACAAATAACAATCTGGGAAATTACTGGACCAGTTCCGGTCCGTACGATGAGATTTTTTATTACGTACAAAATAACATTGACTCTGTCCGGGACGATCTTGCGCTGATGGTCTCCGGAGAACAGGTTCCCGCAAAAATACAGGAGTACGCGGCCACTTCGCAGAATCTGGAAACGCGGGAAGAGATTTTTTCGGCAATGGCCGTATATGGATTTCTGAGTTATGACAACGGCTTCGTCTGTATTCCAAACAAAGAACTTATGGACCGTTTTTCCGATATGCTGCTCAAGGAATCTTCTCTTGGGTATGTTCATCGGCTGGCAAAGGAATCTGACCGGATGCTCAAGGCCACTCTTGCAGGAGATACGCAGACAATGTCGGAAATTCTTTCGTTCGCTCATAATACGGAAAGTCCGCTGCTTTCTTACAACAGTGAAGCAGAACTTACCGCAGTCGTAAATCTTGTCTATCTGCAGGCACGGGATTATTATCGGATTGAGCGTGAGGACAAAGCAGGAACCGGATATGTGGATTTCATATTTTATCCACAGACAACGGAATACCCGGACGGCATCATTCTCGAATTGAAAGTTGACCATACTGCCAAAGAAGCGCTGGCACAGATCAGAAAAAAGAAATATTTTCTGAAATTTAAAGGACGTCCTGGAGAATCTCCTCGATGTAAAGGAAGAATCATTGGGGTCGGCATCAGTTACAGCAAAAAAAGTAAAATTCATGAATGTAAAACAGAAGTGTTTCAAGATATGTTGTGATTTTTAGGGGGCGCTCACGCACCCCCCTGCTGTCATTCTCAGATTGCGGCAGGAACCACGCTCTCCAGCGCATGCTCCATCGCCTGCATCGCTTCTGCCTCGTCGCTGCCGTCTGTAATAATTTCCACCATTCTGTCCTTCGGATCCCCGAGCCGCATGACGGAAAGCGCTTTCTTCGCGTCCGCCATCTGCCCGTCCACCGTGAACAGGATCATGCTCTCATATTTTTTCGCCTCGGACGCGATACACGCAGCGGGGCGTGCATGGAAAAAAATCGTGTCCTGCAGCCTGATTGTTCTCATTATCATACCATGTCGCCTCCCATCTGCTGTATGCGGTACACGCCCGCAGACTATTTTATAGGGAACGACAAAACGATTTTCGTTTTGCTCGTTCCCTGCGCCGAATTTGTGCCGCTCAGGCGGCAGTTTTCTGCTTCAAATTCGTGCGCATCTCCACTCCGTTCCGGTCGGCGCTGAACGAATGTCCACTGGACATTCAGCGCCCCCGGAGGGTTTATAGCAAACGGCAAATATTTTTGTCGTTTGCTATAAAACTCACGGAGAGTATATCAGATACTCCGGCATCATTGCAAGCTCTCCTATGCTGTCACCGCGTCATAGGCCTTCGCCACCTGCGCGAGAATCGTCTCATCCTCCACGCCGGAGATTTTCTTAAATGCCTCGACGGCTCCCAGCTCAGCGACCATCTTCTGCAGTTCAACGCTCTGCTCATCCTGCGGATTGTCAAAGTGCAGCGCCGCGCCGATTCCTGTGATCAGCTTGTCAACCGGAAGTCCGTATCCGAGCGCTGTCATCATCGGTTTCACAAGGCGGTCGTCTGCGCTCAGTTTGCGAAGCGGCTCACGTCCGACACGCACCACCTCATCCTGCAGATACGGATTCTTGAATCTGCCGATGATCTTGTCGATATAATGTGCGTGCGCTTCCGCGTCGAAATTGTGCTTTTTGATCAGGCCCGCACCGGACTGTTCCATCGCGCCGTGCACCAGCTCATAGATCTCCGGATCCTCGATCGCGTCCTTGATCGTCGTCTTGCCTTTCAGAGCTCCGACATACGCCGTGATGCAGTGACCTGTATTCAGCGTGAACAGCTTTCTCTCAATATAAGCCATAAGGTCCTCCGCAAGATTCATGCCCGGAATCTGCGGGATTTCACCCTTGAAGGAGGCTTTTTCCACGTTCCACTCATAGTAATTCTCAACGACAACATCAGTCGGAACCTCTGTGTGAAGCGGCGGGACAATGCGGTCAACCGAGCAGTCCGGGAAACCGACATAGCTGTCGCAGTATGCTTTCTCTTCGTCTGTCAGCGCGCCGTACACATGGTTCTTGAGCTGAGAGCTCGCGCGGATCGCGTTCTCGCACGCGATAATGTTGAGCGGTTCCGTGCTGCCGCTCTCCTTGCGCAGACGGATGCCTGCCGCGATCGCCGGAGCGATGCGGGGAAGAATCATCAGGCCAACTGCCGTCGTCACAACTTCCGCCTTCGCGATCTCGTCGATGATCTCCTGTCCGGTCGACATAATTCCGTCCACATTCGTGATCAGGTAATCCTTTTTCTCAACATCCATGATATGCACGGTGTACTGTTTATCCTGCGCCAGACGGTCGATCACAATCGGATTTACATCCGCAAATACAACCTTGTAGCCTGCCTGCGCAAGCAGCATGCCGATAAAACCGCGCCCGATATTGCCGGCGCCAAACTGAATTGCTGTCTTCATAACTAATGCCTCCGCTTCTTTCTTTTATTTCAGGTATTTCATAATCACAGCCGGATCGGTCGCGGTCATCATCGCTTCCATGACTTCCTCGTCCTCAAGGGCCGTGCAGATATTTGCCAGCAGATCAAGATGCTCGTCGCCCACACCTGCGATACCGAATACGAGCTTCGCTTTCTCATCGCCAAACGGAACGCCGTCCGGATACTGGAGCACAACGATGCCGCTCTTCTTGACGGTCTCTTTCGCGTTGGTCGTGCCGTGCGGGATCGCGATTCCCATGCCCATGTAGGTCGTCGTGAGCTTCTCGCGCTCCTGCATGGCCGGAATGTAATCCTCATTGACATAGCCGAGCTTATGAAGCAGTTCGCCTGCCGCCTGGATTGCCTCTTCCTTCGTGGAAGCCTTCTGGCCGAGCTTGATGCCTTCCATCACAAGGATTCCGTCATTGGACTTCTTCGGAGCCGCCGGCTGAGCTGCTGCAGGTGCGGGAGCCGCTGCCTGGGCCGTTGTAAGCTGTGCGTACAGTTCGTCGAGCGCCGGATCGGCGAGGAAATTATTGATGGTGACAAGCTGAGCCTGCGGAGCGGACTTTCTCGCGCGCTCCTGGAGGATCGTCTGGCATACGACGATGTCCGCATCGCCCGGAATATTGTCAACGGATGTATTGATCACGGTCAGGTCAGGACGCGCCGCTTTCACGCGGTTGCGGAACTTCGTAGCGCCCATCGCGGAGGAACCCATGCCTGCATCGCAGGAGAACACAACCTTCTTCACTTCGCCTGCTGCCTTCTTTACGCCCGGATCAACCGGAGCCGCCATACCCTTGGACTCCGCTTTCATCGAAGCCATCTGGTTCTGCGCATCAGCAAGACTCTTGTCGCCTGCCCTGCGGATAATCGGGGACGCGATCACAAAGGAAACTGCCGTTGCAATGAGGACGCCTGCCGCCGAGATCAGCATCTGTGTCTTCGGACTCATCATCATGAACGCGATGATAGAACCCGGGGAAGCCGGTCCGTTCAGACCTGCATGTGTAATTGTGAAGAACAGGATCGCGCATGCGTTGCCGGCGATCGGGGCAATGATTACCTGCGGATTCATCAGGATGTACGGGAAATAAATCTCATGGATACCGCCGAAGAAGTGGATCAGAAC
>CANQUH010000118.1 GCA_947626965.1 uncultured Lachnospiraceae bacterium | reverse complement strand
TTTCCGCGATTGGTAACGCGGCCGGGGAAGGCGCCAGACAGGTTCTGCAGAACCGCGCCATGTGGGAGCGGGCGGCATTCCTTGCGGCGGAGACAGAATTTCTGGAGCTTGCGGGACTGCCAGAGTTCCAGGACTATTTTGTGGACGAGCTGGAATTCCCGGAACTGTGAGTTATCGGTTCACTCCCTTGCCGGGCTTGAGGTGATTTCCAGACATTTTGTCCGGATGACTGCCTCAGGCAAAGGGGCACGGTTTACTGTATAAGTCCAGTCTCCGTGCAGAGACGGGAGGCAAGTTTACTTGCCAGACCGACTATGCACAGGAGACGACAACAGGTATGAGCAATACAGCAGCGTGAACAAAGTGAACGATGCGAATTGCGAATACCTGTAGGATTGCGGGAGTTGCAGAGCAACGGAGCAATCCGTGGACTTATATTCATGGTAGTGCCCGCAACGCGGGCATGCTCGTTTACTATAGATTCAGCAAAAAGTAAGGAGAAGTATTATGCTTGATTATCAGGAACTGGAACGCATTGGAAAAGAATGCGGCTTTACGCACATCGCTCCGCTTGACGCGGCCACGATCCGCGTGCTTCCGGAGGTACGGGAGATGTGCGAGAAAAATACGTGCCATATGTACGGAAAGCGCTGGAGCTGCCCGCCGGGGGCCGGAACGCTGGAGGAATGTGAGGCGCGTGTGCGCCGGTATACTTCCGGTATTCTTGTGCAGACAGTGGGCGAGCTTGAAGACGAGCTGGACGGTGAGGCCATGATGGAGACGGAAGCTCTCCACAAGGAGAATTTTCAGCGGATGCGGGAAGTGCTTCACGAGCAGTTTCCGGGGATGCTCTCGATCGGGAGCGGCTGCTGCACCCGGTGCAAAGAGTGCGCGTATCCGGATGCTCCCTGCAGATTTCCGGATGATATGTTCGCCTCGATGGAGGCATACGGAATGCTGGTGACGGAGGTCTGTACCGCAAACGGGATGAGTTATTACCATGGTCCGTGCACGATCGCGTATACGGCCTGCTTCCTGCTGGAGTAATGACTGCTTTGGACATCAGAAAGCTCGAGGTTTTGGGGGGAAATGACTGCTCTGGGAACAGGGAGCAAAATACAAAAGGGATATAAGTAAGATACAAGAGGTGAGGCAAATGTCTGTATTGGGGGAACTCCGGTACTCGATTGAAAACGGCCGGATAAAAGATACAGACGATCTGATTCGGCAGGCGCTGGAAGAAGGGATTGATCCGCAGGAGATCCTTGAAAAGGGAATGATACCTGCCATGCGCAGCGCCGGGAATGATTTCAAAAATGGAGAGGCAGACATTCCGCGGATTTTGTCCGCGGCCCGCGGAATGCAGAGAGGACTGAAAATTCTGGAGCCGCATATGCGGGATGAGGGGCTTCCGTATATCGGGACGGCGATCCTGGGGACTGTCGAGGGAGATCTCCATGATGTGGGGAAGAATATGGTGGCGATCATGTTCCGCTGCGCGGGGTTTCGCGTGATCGATCTGGGAGTGGATATCTCGGAGAAACAGTTTCAGAAGGCGGTCCGGGAGAATCCGGATGCGTCGATTGTCTGTATTTCTTCCCTCCTGACGACGTCGGCTCCGGAGATGCGCAGTGTTGTGAAGGCGTTGCGGAAAGCGGACAAGGAAAAGAGGCTGAAGATCATGGTCGGCGGCGGCTGTATCACACAGGAGTTTGCGGATGAGATCGGCGCGGATGCGTATACGGAGAATGCGGTGGACGCCGCGGAAGCGGCGAAGAAATTTGTGAGCTGCGGGCAGCACCATGAATGAAAGACGGAGGATTCCAGGTGAAATTAACAGACCGCGTCCTGCTGGCATATCTGCAGGAACGTTTTGAGGTGGAGGAGACAGAACGCATCGGAAGCTCCGGGCCGGTGCAGGGACCGCTTTTGTATGAAACCGGAGAACGTCCGGAGGAAGGCTGGGTATATCTTCTGGATGGATCTTCTGCGTTTTTGAACGACACGGCTGTACCGGAACAGGCGCTTTTTATTTTCTGCGGCGGCATGCAGGGGGCATTTCCCATACACGGCGCCGTAATTATGCTTGAGGAAAAAGAAAAACTTCCTGAGGTTTTGAACGCTCTGGTCCGCGCGTTCCGGTTTTACGGAGAGTGGGAACAGAAGCTGACCGAGCTCCGGTCCGGGGCGGGCACCGTGGAGGATATGCTGGAAGCGTCTTTTCCGGTGCTGGGAAATCCGCTGGTGCTTTTTCTTGGCCATGATTTTACCATTGAGGAGCAGGTGGGCACGGAGATCATGTCCGAGCGGTATCCGTTTCTGGAATCAGGGCGGGAACATATGGAGTATGTCAACGCGGTGCTTCAGGATCCGCGGTATGAGAAAGAACATCAGAGCTCCGGCTGTTACTGGGGACCGGATTACATCACAGGTTTTCGCTCTCTGAACTGGAATATCAGAAAGGGAGGCGAAACGACGCACTGTCTCTGCCTGCTGGAATATAAGAAACAGCTGACGAAGGCTGACGGGGATCTTCTGGAGATTCTCGGGCGGAACATCAAATATGTGCTGCAGAGCAGGGAAGGGCGCGGAGGCAGGCGCGAAGAAAGTCTGCACAAGATTCTGCGCAGGATTCTCTCGGACCGGACGCTGGATTACATGGAGGGGAGCAGATATCTGACGTCGATGGGCTGGCAGAGGGAGCACCAGTATCTGTGCCTGGTTTATCAGCTTACCTATCTTGACCGTGGGAATCTCCCGACGAATTCTATCTGCAATTTTATGGAAGAACAGTACAGGGGCTGCAGCAGCTTTACGTATGAGGGAGACATTGTTAATTTTTTTGATCTGACCGTGATGGAGCTGCCGCTGGACGAAGTGGCCTCGCAGCTCAAGCCGTTTATCCGTGACAGTTATCTGAAGGCGGGCTACAGCCGTGTCATGGAAGGGCATATCGGGCTGCGGCGTCAGTACATCCAGTCCTGTCTGGCGCTGGACGTCGGCGGACGCCGGAAACCCTATCTGTGGATCCATCATTTTAATCAGATTGCGATGCCGTATATTCTCGAGCAGATCACAAGAAAGCTTCCGGGTTCCATGCTCTGTCACGAGAAGCTTCTGATTCTGCGGAAGATGGACAAGGAGAACGGGACGGAATATATGAAAACGCTCCGAACCTATCTTGACCAGCAGCAGAACGCGGTCAGAACGGCGAAGGAACTGTACATTCACCGAAGCACTTTTCTGTACCGGCTTGAGAAGATTAAAGAGATACTGGAGTCAGATCTCGACGATACGGAGGAGCTGCTGTACCTGAACCTCTCATTTCGGCTGCTGGAGAGGGAAGAATCGTGAACGGATTCTGTATTTTTTCGGAGAAAACCGAAAAATGTTAAAAAACTTAAGAAAATGTTTAAGACCTGCTGAAAAGTTTATCTTATACTTATGAAAGATATTCTGCAATGCGGGCCTTTTTCGTTCCATGGAAAATTTTGCCCCCCTGTCGCTGCTCTTTTGCCGATGCGGACTGCAGAAGAAACCAGGGGGAAATGTATGGGAAAGAAAGAGGGGATCGTGCCTCGCTGCATGAGGCTTCCGCTGTTTTTTGCGCTTGCATGTAATTTTCTTGTCTATAATGGGTCGCGGCTGATCACTTCAGGCAGATTTCACCGCGATCTCTCAAATCAGCTTGACGCGCGGATTCCGTTTGTGCCGTGGACGGTCGTCATATATCTTGGCTGCTATCTGTTCTGGATTGTGAATTATGTAATCGGGTGCAGGCAGGCGGGAGAAGAGGCGTTCCGTTTTATCAGCGCGGATATTTTTGCAAAATTTGTCTGCCTGATCTGTTTTATTGTATTTCCAACGACAAATATACGGCCTGCGGTGGAAGGAAGCAGCATCTGGGATATGCTTGTGCGCCTGGTGTACCGGCTGGATGCTCCGGATAATCTGTTTCCGTCAATCCACTGCCTGACAAGCTGGTTCTGTTTTATTGCAGTCCGGAAGAACGAGGCTGTTCCGGGCTGGTACAAATGCTTCTCCCTGGTGTTTGCCCTGATGGTGTGCGTATCGACGCTCACGACAAAGCAGCATGTACTGGTTGACGTGCTTAGTGGAACGGCGCTTGCGGAGGCGGGGTATTTTCTTGTGAAATGGAGTGGTTTTGCAAAATTATATGAGAAAGCGGTGTCCCGGATTGCCTGCGGACTGAAAAACTGCGGACAAAGGTTCAGGGAAATCTGAAAACATGGAAATCCAGATAATCACAGAACAGAGGTGCAATGACAACTTTATTAAAAAACAAAAAAATTAAAATCTGGGCTGCGGCAGGGGTTGTTCTGATTGCTGTAATTGTGATAAGATTGTGTTTAAATAAGAAATTTGATTCAGTTGAAGCACTGCAGGATTATATAAAAGGCTTCGGCGTGTTTGCTCCGCTTGCGCTGACGTTGTTTCAGATCGTTCAGGTGATTGTTCCGGTGCTGCCGGGACTGTTCGGGTGCGCGGCAGGGGCGCTTATGTTCGGATGGTGGGGCAGTTTTCTGTGCAATTATATCGGGATCAGCGTGGGATCCGTCATTGCTTACTATCTGGGTCGGAAATATGGAGTGGATATGATACTCACCATGTTTTCGCGGAAACAGTATGAGAAATGGAGCAGAAGAATTAAAAAAAGCAGATCGTATGATGTTTTTCTGTTCGTGTCGACATTGCTCCCATTGTTTCCGGATGATTTTCTGTGCTATTTTTCGGGGCTTGTGAAGATGAACAGCAGAAAATTTGCGTGGATCATCCTTCTTGGGAAACCCTGGTGCATTCTGGCATACTGCATTGCTTTTGGACTGATCAAATAAGAATGGGGAAATGACAATGAAGAGAAAGCCTCTTGGATATTATGACTATACGGTGATACTGACATACTGCGGAATGCTCTGTGCGTTCTGCGGGATTCTGCGGGTGATCGCGCAGGATTACAGGGGGTCTGTTATCTGTCTGATGCTTGCGGGCATCTGTGACATGTTCGACGGGGCGGTGGCGGCCACGAAGATGCGGGATGACAAGGAAAAACGGTTTGGGATACAGATTGATTCCCTGAGCGATCTGATCAGTTTCGGCGTGCTGCCGGGGATTTTTGTCTGTATTATTTCAGGCCGGAATATTCCCGTTGAGATTATCGCCACATTCTATGTGCTCTGCGCGCTGATCCGTCTGGCTTATTTTAACGTGCTGGAGGAAGACAGGCAGAAAGAGACGGAGGAGAAGCGGAAGAGCTATCTGGGCGTACCGGTGACGACGGTTGCCATCATGCTGCCGCTTGTCTATGCGCTTCATGTGTACGGCGTCTGCAAAAGCATGCTCTGGTTCCCGCTCCTTCTGCTGGTGATGGGGATGGGATTTCTCATGCCGGTCAAGGTCAAAAAACCGGACATGGTCGGAAAGCTGAGCCTCGTCGTGCTGACGCTCTGGCGGCATCTTGACTGAAGGAATCTGGCAAAGCCGGATCCCGGAGAGCAGTTTCCAAAGTGCCGTGTCCGGTCAGAAAAGAGATGTCTGACGGGCGAAGGAAACGGTTCTGTCAGCCGAAAACGGCGGAATGGAGATTTATATGAAAGATTCTCTGATGCTTCGTTTTTTGTACCGGACGGTACCCGGAAGAATGATTCTGAAGCTGCTGGTGCAGCCGGAAATTTCCAGGCTGGCCGGGATGGTTCTTGATTCCGGGATCTCCCGGTGGTTTGTACCATATTACATACGGAAAAATCAGATTGATATGAGCGGTGTGGAAATCCCTGCAGGGGGATTTCCCTCTTTTAATGCCTTTTTTACAAGGAAACGGACAGCGGAAGATTTCTGCCCGCAGCCGGGATGGCTGCTCAGCCCGTGCGATGGATTTCTGTCATTTATCAGAATCCGGAAGAATAAAATATTTGATATCAAGCATACAAAATTTTCGCTGGAAGATCTGCTGGGGGATGAAGAACTGGCGGCGGAGTTTGAGGACGGCACGGCGCTGATTTTCCGTCTGACCCCGGCCAACTACCACAGATACGGTTACGCCGCGTCAGGGCAGGTTCTCTGTCACAGAAAGATTGATGGTGTTCTGCACTGTGTCCGCCCGGTCGCGACGCGGACGCTTCCTGTGTACGCGCAGAACAGCCGGGAGTATGAAGTGCTCTGGTCGGAGGAGTTCGGGAAGATTGTGCAGATGGAGATCGGGGCTCTGATGGTCGGGAAGATTACAAATCTGAGCTGTCAGGAAACGCCGGAGATGAAACCCGGCCAGAGAACCAGTGACGAGGATTTCAGAGACAAAGAATCCGGACTGCGGGGACCTGGCCAGAGAACCGGTGACGCGGATTTCAGAGGCAAAGAATCCGGGTTGTCGGAAGTGGGACAGGAGCCGGGAAATTCTGGCTGCGTATGCGCCGGGCAGGAGAAAGGATACTTCGAGTTTGGCGGGTCGACAATTCTTCTGCTTCTTCCGAAAGGGAGCGTCAGGATCAGCAGGCGGCTGTATGAGGCGCGGGACGAGAACGGAGAAGTCCCGGTGCGAAGAGGAGAGAAGGTTGCGGCCGTAATTCCATAACCTGCGCAAAAATCCCGGAAAACCGGCAAAAATTTTGCATAATTTAAAAAAAGTTTTTGTATTTTGTAAAATTCTGTGGTATAGTCATTCTAACTGTAAGGAACAAAGGAGCTCCTTGGGGGCTTTTTTTGTTCCTTATTGTCTGACAAAACACGTTAATGCGGCAATGTATTAACACAAGAAAGCGAAAATTGCTGAAAAATATCAGAAAGGAAGGAAAACTACAGATGAAAAACAGAAAATTTGTGGTCGGCATGCTCTGTGCCGCGGCGCTGACTGTCGCGCTGGGGAGCACAGTAAACGCAGAAGAAAAGAAGACGCTGCGCGTGGCCATGGAATGCGGCTATGCCCCGTACAACTGGACGCAGCCCACGGATGAGAACGGTGCGGAGCCGATCGCGGACAGTTCAGAGTATGCATACGGTTACGATGTCATGATGGCGCAGCATATCTGCGAGGAGCTTGGCTACGATCTGGAGATTGTCAAGCTTGACTGGGATTCCCTTGTACCGGCGGTTGTGTCCGGCAAGGTGGACTGTGTGATCGCGGGACAGTCGATCACTTCGGAGCGCCTTGAGGTCGTTGATTTCTCGATTCCGTACTATTATGCTTCGATCATTACGCTGACAAAGGCGGACAGCGAGTATGCGGACGCGGAAAGTGTCGCGGATCTGGCAGGCGCTTCCTGTACGTCTCAGCAGGCTACGGTCTGGTATGATGTCTGCCTGCCGCAGATTCCGGACGCGGAGGTTCTTCCGGCTCAGGAGTCGGCTCCGGCGATGCTTGTGGCGCTTGAGGCGGACAAGTGCGATATCGTTGTGACCGATATGCCGACCGGTATGGCGGCGCTTGTGGCTTATCCGGATTTCAAGTTGCTTGACTTCTCCGGAACAGAGGGTGAGTTTGAGGTATCGGATGAGGAGATCAACATCGGAATCTCCATGCAGAAGGGCAATACAGAACTGAAAGAGGCGATCGACAGCGTCCTTGAGAAGATGACGGTCGAGGATTACGAGGAAATGATGAACGCGGCGATCGCGGTTCAGCCGCTTGCGGACGCGGAAGGAGCCGAGGCGGAGACGGAGGCCGTGACGGAGTAAGACGGTTCAGGGCCCGCGCGCGTATATGAAAAATGCTGCTTTTGCAGCCGCGTCCGGCGGGCTTTCATTCATCGTGCTGCCCGCAGCGTCTCGTGGGCTTTTGTTCATGGAACCGGCATGGAAGTTTAGAAAGGAGCGAGCAGAGTGCCCCAGGATTTTTTTGGGAGAATTGTGTATATTCTGAACCGGAACGGCATGTCCTATATAAACGGAGCCATTAATACGATGATCATAGCGGTCGTCGGCACGTTTATCGGCTGTCTGATCGGTTTCGCGGTCGGCATCGTGCAGACGATACCGCTGGAGAAGAAGGATAAACTGTTCAAGAAAATAATCTTGAGAATCGTGTGGTTTGTCCTGGGCGCCTACGTGGAGGTATTCCGCGGAACGCCGATGATGGCGCAGGCGATGTTCATTTATTTTGGTTCGTCGGTGGTGTTCCACATTAATATGTCCATGTGGTTTGCGGCGTTCTTCATCGTCTCGATCAATACGGGCGCGTACATGGCCGAGACGGTCCGCGGCGGTATTCTGTCGATCGATCCGGGCCAGACAGAGGGAGCGAAGGCAATCGGCATGACGCATGTGCAGACGATGCTGTATGTTATTCTGCCGCAGGCGCTGCGGAACATCATGCCTCAGATTGGCAACAACCTGATCATTAACATCAAAGATACGTGCGTACTCTCCACGATCGGAATTGTCGAGCTGTTCTATGCGACAAACGGTGTGGCAGGAGCACTGTATACTTATTTTGAGGCATTCACTGTCGCGATGGTCGTCTACTTTGCGCTGACCTTTACGTGTTCTCGGCTGCTTCGGTTCTGGGAGAAGAAGATGGACGGCAGCGACAACTACGATCTGGCGACGACGGACACGCTCGCTCACACGAGCGGACTGTACAGCTACACCGGGAACAAAGACAGGGAGGAGGCGTAGGATGAATCAGGAACAGGTAATTAAGATCAGTCATCTGAGCAAGACCTTCGGGAAAAACGTTGTCCTGAAAGACATTGATTTTTCTGTCTCGACCGGCGACGTCACCTGCATCATCGGAGCTTCCGGATCCGGAAAGTCGACGCTTCTGCGCTGCCTGAATCTGCTGGAGACTCCCACGACGGGAGAAATTCTCTACCACGACCGCGATATCGCAAATCTGCACAAAGAGGCGGCGGCCTACAGGGCCAAAGTCGGGATGGTATTCCAGAGTTTCAATCTGTTTAATAACATGACGGTTCTGGGCAACCGCATGGTCGGTCAGATAAAGGTACTGAAGAAGAAGAAGGAAGAAGCAAGGGAGAGGGCACTTGCGTTTCTTGAGAAGGTCGGTATGGCGCCGTACATCAATGCGAAGCCGCGCCAGCTCTCCGGCGGGCAGAAACAGCGCGTCGCGATCGCGCGGGCGCTGGCAATGGAGCCGGAGCTGCTGCTGTTTGATGAGCCGACCTCCGCGCTTGACCCGCAGATGGTGGGTGAGGTGCTTGACGTTATGAAACAGCTTGCAAAAGAAGGGCTGACAATGATCATTGTGACGCATGAAATGGCTTTCGCGCGCGACGTTGCGAGCCATGTCGTGTTCATGGCGGACGGGATCATCGAGGAAGAAGGGGATCCGTCGCAGATCTTCAGCAATCCGCAGAACTATAAGACGAAAGAATTTCTGAGCAGGTTCATGCGGGGGTAACGGCTGTTTCAGGATTTCTTGAACGCGAAGTGCGGAAAAATTCGTGGCATCGCGATCATGCCTGAAGACGGCGTCTGCAGAAATAGCGGCGGCTGTCCTGAATCTGTCAGAAATGAAACGGGAAAATGAGTAAAAGAGGAGAAAAAGTATGATAGAATTTATCACCAATGTAAACGGGGCAATCAATAATTTCGTGTGGGGTCTTCCGATGCTGGTGCTGCTGGTCGGCACGGGCATCCTGATGACATGCCTGACGAAGGTGTTCCAGCTCACACATTTCGGTTTCTGGATGAAACACACCTTCGGCAGTATTTTCACAGACAAACATATCACAAAGCACACGGGGCGGGATGATCACACGATCACGCAGTTCCAGTCGCTGTGTACGGCGCTGGCGGCGACGATCGGCACGGGAAATATTGTCGGCGTCGCGACGGCTCTGATCTCCGGAGGCCCGGGCGCGATCTTCTGGATGTGGATCGTGGCGTTCTTCGGCATGATGACAAACTACTCTGAGAACGTGCTCGGTATCTTCTACCGCAAGAAAAACGAGCGCGGCGAGTGGAGCGGAGGCGCGATGTACTATCTGCGAGACGGTCTTGGCTCCAAACCGGGCTGCAAGACGATCGGCGCGGTTCTGGCGGTTCTGTTTTCCCTCTTCTGCCTGCTGGCTTCGTTTGGTATCGGAAATATGAGCCAGATTAACTCCATCTCCGGCAATATGCTGTCGGCATTCGGTATTCCGAAGATAGTGACCGGCGTTGTCCTGATGGTGCTTGCGGGCCTTGTGGTCATAGGCGGAATCAAGAGGATCGCGGCTGTGGCGGAGAAGCTTGTTCCGTTCATGGCGATCATTTATATCATCGGCGCGCTTGTCGTCTGTATCGTAAATATTGATCAGTTCGGCGCGGTGTTTGGCGCGATCTTCAAAGGCGCGTTCGCGCTGAAGGCAGTCGGCGGCGGTATCGTCGGTTCCGGTGTGAAGATGGCGGTTGTCTGGGGTATGAAACGAGGCGTGTTCTCCAACGAGGCAGGTCTTGGTTCCTCCGTTATGGTACATTCCAGCTCAAACGTAAAGGAGCCGGTTCGTCAGGGTATGTGGGGTATCTTCGAAGTGTTTGCGGATACGATCGTGGTCTGCAGCCTGACAGCGTTCACGGTGCTTTCTTCCGGACTTGTAGATCTTGAGACGGGCGCTGTCTTGAGCACGGCGGAGGATTCCGCTCTCGTGGGGCAGGCATTTGCAACGGTATTTGGCAAGGTTGGTCCGATGTTCATC
>CANQUH010000117.1 GCA_947626965.1 uncultured Lachnospiraceae bacterium | reverse complement strand
GCTTCCGAAGGGACCGCTGGGAAGACAGATGTACAAGAAGCTCTATGTATACGCAGGTCCGGATCACAAGCAGCAGGCGCAGAAGCCCGAAGTGCTGACATTCTAAGAGGGAGGTAAGGGACATTGGCTACAGAAAGATATTACGGGACAGGCAGAAGAAAAAAATCAATCGCCAGAGTATATCTGGTACCGGGAACCGGTAAGATTACGATCAATAAAAGAGACATCGACGACTATTTCGGACTTGAGACGCTGAAGGTTATCGTGCGCCAGCCTCTGGCAGCTACCGAGACCTCAGATAAGTTCGACATTCAGGTCAACGTATGCGGCGGCGGCACGACAGGCCAGGCAGGAGCGATCCGCCATGGTATCTCCAGAGCACTGCTTCAGGCAGATGACGAGTACAGACCGATCCTCAAGAAAGCGGGATATCTGACCCGTGACCCGAGAATGAAAGAGCGTAAGAAGTACGGCCTCAAAGCCGCAAGAAGAGCTCCGCAGTTTTCAAAGAGATAATACCAGATATATTTTTCTCACTTTCATAACAGCACACAGCCCCGGAAACCGCATGTTTCCGGGGTTTTTGCGTGCGCGGGCCCAGGCAGGGAAACCAGTTGCTGACGCAGCACCTGGGCCGCGCGGCGGGCAGGAGGAAAAGCCGCCTCCTGCTTGATCCCGGAATTGTCCGGATCCGATCCGGAGCCGCGGTGGGATTTTGAAGGACTTCGGGAGTAAGCAGCGAGTAAGAAGCACGTATGCAGCAAAAAGAGCAGAAGAAAGAATTTAGCCTTTCAGGCTGCTGTTCGGGTGGGATCATACGAAGTTTGATCAGGAAATGAAAGATTTTATGTCATATTTTAACACGAATCATTGAATTTTCAGTAAATTTGTATAAAAAAAGCTGTTTAAATGGGATTGTATCGGTGCGAAATTTGGTAATAAATCATAAAAATATGTAATAAAGTAAAATTAATATTGCAACTTTCTCCCGAATAGTGTATTATATAAACACAATAAAATTCTGAAAACACGGTTCGGAAGAAAAAAGAATGCAGGATATTGCGGATATGGAGTATCCGTTCCCGCAGGGCAGGAGCATCCCGGTTCTGGATGCAGCCGGCAGATACTGAGGGATCCTGATAAACAGCACTGGAGCACGGGACTGGTGCGTGAGCTGTGCTGCTTCCGGCCGGATCAGGCTCTGGAGGAAGTTTATGGTTCAGCTTATTACGAGACGAGGCAGAAAGAATGCGGGAGACAGCTATGTGGAATCAGTAAGAATTACTCCTCTGCTGGACGAAAGTGCAGTGCAGATTCGTGTATGTTCAAGTAAGGACAGCGTCGGAGTGGCGACAGCCAAAAAACCTGTGCGGTTCCTGCGTGATGCAGGACAGAAGGAATCGCCGGTTTCGGGTGCCGGAGACGATTTTGTTCAGCGTTATGTGATTTCGGATGCGCTGGAAGGAAATCCGGAATCCAGGCATCAGGATGGAGTTTCCCAAAGGCGCTATGTTGTTTCCAGAACGCAGGAAGAGGCGAAGCCAATCAGAATTGCAGTGCTTGACCAGGGGAATGTCGTAGCTCAGGTCAGAACTGTCCTGGATCAGGATATAAAAATACAGTTTCCGAATGTGCACCTGTGGACTCCCGATGATCCTTATTCTTATGATCTGGAGATCGAATTCGGGAAAGACAGGGTTACTTCATATTTCGAGATGCGCTGAACGCCGGAAGGGGAAGGCAGAAGCTGCGCCATTGTCTTCCGACGGAACTGTTGTATGAAACCGGTTCAAACAGGCGTATAAGACGGCAGGGATATATGCCGTGTCCCTGTCATTCTAACACAGAAGGGCGGCAGCAGTACTTAAGTGGATCTGTCCGATATGGTTTCCCTCCTTTACAACCATCCCGGTATTGCTGCCTGGGCGCCCTCTCAATGAAGAATACAGAAAGTCTCCTGCCTCTGCAGGCGGAGAGATGAATTGAAATAATGATTCTAAGGCCATACACCGGGGATCTTTGCTCTTGTGCGGGATCCTCGGCGTTTTTTTGTGTTACAGGAAGCTGTTCTTCTGATGTATTTAAATCAATTGTACATATTTCACAATATAGATATATTATAACTGGCAAAAATTGACAAAATTTCATATACAGTAAAATAAATATTGCTATTTTATACAAAATGATATAAAATTAAAAATACTAAAGAATTATGAACAGGAGGAACAGATAATGAAGAAAAAATTAGCGTTACTGATGACTGCAGTGATGACGGCGATGTCATTGTTTGGTGTTGCGGCATGTGCGGAGGGAGAAACTGAGGATGTCGGCAATATCCTGGAAGGAAAGACCGTCGGATTTGCACAGACTGACAGTATGTCAGCATGGAGAACAACAGAAACAGACAGTATCAAAGAATACGTGGAAGCGGCAGGCGGACAGTTTGTAGTAAGAGATGCGAGCGGTGATATCGCTACGCAGGAGTCCAACGTACGTGACCTGGTTGCGCTTGGCGTTGATTTCCTTGTCGTTGCTCCGCTTGAGGACAATGGCCTTCAGGGAGCTCTCGAGGAGGCCATGGCGAATGAGATCCCGACAATTCTTGTCGACCGCGCGATTGCCGGCGAGGCAGGCGTACACTACACGACAGCCATTATGTCAGATTTCTTCTGGGAAGGCGAGCAGTGCGCGAATGCCCTTATGGAGGCGCTTCCGGATGGAGCGAATATCGTGATCATCAACGGTGGTTATGATTCATCCACTTCCACGGACAGACAGGACGGTTTCGTTGACGCTCTTGACGCGGCGGGATACGAGTATACGATCGTGGCGGAGCAGAACGGCAACTGGCTGATGGATGAGGCGCAGGCGGTTATGGAGAGTACGATCCAGGCACAGGGCGGAGATAAGATTGATGCCGTATTCTGTGTGACGGACGATATGGTACAGGGCGCGATGAACGCGATCGAAGCTGCGGGCCTGAAGCCGGGCGAGGATATTCTGACTCTCGGCATTGACGGCACACGTGCGGCGCTTGAGTCGGTTGCTTCCGGCAAACAGCTTGCTTCCTGCACATGTACTCCGTATTTCGGGCCGGTTGTGCTGGATACGATTGCGGCGATCATCAACGGCGAAGAGGTTGAAGCACACATTACAAACACGGATACGCTTTACACGGCAGACAATGTCGATGTTGAGATGGGCTTCTAATCAGACGTGTCATGATGGAGAGGGGTACCGCAGGGTGCCCCTTTTTTAGAAAGGGAGGGCTATATGGCAGAGGTTTTGCTTGAAATAAAAGGACTGGAAAAAACATTCCCCGGGGTGCGTGCGCTCAAGGGGGTACAGCTGACCGTAAATAAAGGCGAAGTACATGCCCTCATGGGAGAGAACGGAGCCGGGAAATCAACGTTGATTAAGGTCCTGACCGGCATTTATCAGAAAAACGGCGGGACAATCCGCTTTGACGGCAAAGAGATTGACTGCAAAACACCGATCGAGGCGAATGAAGTAGGAATATCCACGATTTACCAGGAACTGAATCTGGTGCTGTTCCAGACGGTCTATGAGAACCTGTTCCTCGGACGTGAACCACGGACAGGTTTTGGTGCGGTTGACCGGAAGGCGATGATCGAACAGACAGATAAGATCCTGAAAGATTTCGGAATACATATTGACGTGACGAAACCCCTGAAAGCGTATTCAACCGCGATCCAGCAGATGGTCGCGATCGCGAGGGCTGTCAGTATTAATGCGAAGCTTGTAATCATGGATGAGCCGACTTCTTCTCTGGACAAGAAAGAGGTACAGGTGCTGTTTGGCATTATCCGGAAACTGAAATCCAGAGGCATCGCGGTCATTTTCATCAGCCACAAGCTGGATGAGATTTATGAAATCTGCGACAGGATGACCGTATTCAAGGATGGAGAGTATGTCGGCGAATATGATATCAAGGATATTGATCAGTTCCGTCTGATTTCTCTCATGGTCGGCAAAGATACGGTTGCGCTTGAGAGAAAGAAGACAGGCTATGATTTCGCGGATGCGTCTCCTCTGGTCGAGGTAAAGAATATCAAACAGGGCATGCGCCTGCATGGAATTAATGCCGTGATCAAACAGGGCGAGGTTGTGGGACTTGCCGGACTGCTTGGTTCCGGGAGAACAGAGCTTGCGCAGGTGCTGTTCGGTGTAAATATGCCGGACGAAGGAGAAGTATTCTGGATGGGTTCGTCTGCCGGAATTCATTCCCCGTCTGACGCGATCAAAAAAGGAATGGGCTTCTGTACGGAGGACCGCAAGGTGGAAGGAATCGTGCCGAATCTCTCCGTGAAGGAGAATATGACGATTGCTCTTCTTCCCAAGCTGCAGAAGTTCGGGTTTGTGAAAAAGAAAGAACAGGACGAGATCGTTGACAAATATATTGAGAGACTGAAAATCAAGACTCCTTCACCGGAGCAGGCCATCCGGAATCTGAGCGGCGGCAATCAGCAGAAGGTGCTTCTGGCCAGATGGATGTGCATGAACCCGAAGCTTATGATTCTTGATGAGCCTACGCGAGGCATCGATGTCGGAGCGAAAGCAGAGATCGAGGTTCTGATTCAGGAGCTGTCAAAGAGCGGCATTTCCGTCTTGATGATCTCATCAGAGATCGCAGAGCTTGAACGAAACTGTGACCGCATCATTGTCATGAGGGACGGAAAGGTAATCGGAGAGGTTATCGATCAGGATATCCATCAGGATAAGATTATGGAACTGATCGCGCAGGGAAGTGAAAGTGAGGGCATGGTATGACGAGAACAAAACAGGATACAATACAAATTTTAAAGAAATACAGCGCGTTAGTCATGCTTCTGGTCTTTATTGTGCTGAATTCGCTGTTTACTCCTAATTTCTTTCAGCTGGGAAATCTGAACAATGTGATTACCCAGATCTGCCCGACCATACTTTGCGGCATGGGAATGACGCTGGTCATTTCTACCGGAGGAATTGATATCTCTGTCGGGTCGGTCATGGCCCTTGCGGGCGTTATGACTGCGAAATACATGTCTCAGATCGGGATTTTTCCTGCGATTGTGCTGGGAGTTCTTGCATCTGTGGCGCTCGGCTGTGTAGTTGGATTTTTCGTGGGCGTGCTGCGGCTGCAGGCCATGGTCATCACGCTTGGCATGATGCTTGGTGTGCGCGGTATTGCGCAGGTTCTCTGCAATGGCCGTGATATCTATTTCAATACGCTTGGCGATGCGGGAGCGAAGCTTGCGGCTTTCGGTATCTACAAGATCGGCGGCGTGATTCCTGTCCAGATCATACCGATTGTAGTCGCGGTTGCAGCAGTCTGGATCCTTGCGGAGAAGATGGTGCTCGGCAGGCAGATCCAGGCAGTCGGAGATAATATTCGTTCCAGTATGCTTTCCGGTATTCATACGGCGGGAGTTATGATGTTTGTGTATGGATTCAGCGCATTCTGTGCGGCGTTTGCGGGGATCTTCCAGTCGGCAAGAGTCTGTGTGGCAGCAGGAAGTTCGCTTGGACAGCTGGCAGAGCTGGATGCGATCGCGGCGGTTGTAATCGGCGGGACGCCTATGTCGGGCGGCAAGGCGCGCGTGCTCGGCACAGTAATCGGCGCGCTCATCATGCAGATGATCACGCTGACCTGCGTCATGAACAACATTCCGGATCCGTATGCACAGGTATTTAAGGCACTTATTATTGTATTTGCTGTATATATTCAGCGCGAACAGGCGAAGTAAGGAGGTTAAGAGGTATGAATACAATCAAAAAAGCTTATCGTTCGTTCCATTCCCGAAGTACTATCTTAGCGTTTTTACTGTTAGTGGTGTTCGCCAGCATTTTCTTCCGGGACAGGAATTTTCTCTCTGCACCCAATCTGATCAATGTTCTGCTGAAATCTGCCAGAAACGGCGGACTTCTGGCGCTGGGCATGACATTTGTCATTCTCTGCGCGGAGATTGACCTTTCGGTAGGCGCTGTGTATGCGCTCAGCGGTGTTGTGATGGGTCTCGTGGGACAGATCAATCCGATCCTCGGAATCTTCTGCGGCCTGATGGTGGGCGTCATCTCCGGTCTTTTGATCGGCCTGATGGTGACCAGGATGCGTATTTCCTCCTGGATCGCTTCTCTCGCAATGATGTTTGCCTTGCGCGGCATGATCCAGATCGTAGCCCGAAGGTCGATTGCGATCGAGAATGCGCTGCTGCGGTTTGCAAATACGAACTTCCTGAAAAAGACAATTCCCGGAGCCATGAGCGGTATTTCCATCATGATCCCCATCTTTTTCATACTGACGCTGGTCTGCATGTACATCGGCAGAAATACAAAGTTTGGCATGGGAATCTATGCTGTTGGCGGCAACGGCGAGGCAGCCAAGATGATGGGAATCGACGTGACGAAGATCAAGATCAAAGCGTTTGTCTGCTGTGGTTTTCTGGCTGCTTTGTCAGGAATCATGCTTGCTTCGGGCAGCGGCAGCGCTACCCTGAGCGCCGGAAATACGTATGAGACTTATGCAATCGCAATGTGCGCGATCGGAGGCATCAAGCTTACAGGAGGCGAAGGAAAATTCTCCGGAACTTTCTTTGGAATTCTTGTTTACTTTATTATTGATACGATTTTTACCTATCTGCCGTCGGGCATTTCGGTACACTGGCAGTCTGTCATCATGGGAATCCTGGTGCTGATCTCTGTCGGCGTGCAGTCGGAAGTGCTGCAGAATCTCAGACCGGGGAAACGCGGACAAGCCTGAGGAACAGCCCCGGAGTGATCTGCGGGTCATTGTAAATATTGCGGAAGTAATGAAATCGGACAGGCATGGGAACATGCCTGTCTGCGTTTACTGTATAAGTCCAGTCTCCGTGCAGAGACGGGAGGCAAGTTTACTTGCCAGACCGACTATGCACAGGGGACGACAACAGGTATGAGCAATACAGCAGCGTGAACAAAGTGAACGATGCGGTGCCGCGTGCCAGTGACACGCGTTTGGCACCGACCGAAGCGGAGCGTAGATTGCGAATACCTGTAGGGTGCTGAACGTCCAGTGGACGTTCGTTTAGCACCGACCGGAGCGAAGCGTAGACCGCGGGAGTGCGCAAGCACGGAGCAATCCGTGAACTTATATTCATGGTAGTGCCCTGCCTCGCAGGGCATGAAAGTTTACTGTAAAAGCCCCGGACAATCCGCAGACTTTTATCTGCGCAGAAGGCAAAGGGAAGGAGGTCATGAAAGCATGATTCAGTTGGTTACAAAATGGGGAAAAAATCTCAGAAAAGATCAGATACTGCAGGAATATCCCCGCCCCATGCTGGTGCGCGACAGTTATCTGAACCTGAACGGGGAATGGGACTGCTGCATTAACCATGAAAAAACAACGGATACATACGAGGAAAAAATTCTGGTGCCGTTCTCGCCGGAGACACTGCTGTCAGGAGTCGGGAAAATTGTGCAGCCGGGAGATTTTCTGCACTACAGGAAAGTGTTTCGCCTGCCGGAAGGGTTTCTGAAGAAGAGACTGCTGCTGCATTTCGGAGCGGTGGACCAGGAATGCGAGGTGTTTTTAAACGGGATTTTGGTCGGAACTCATAAGGGAGGGTATCTTCCGTTTTCTTTTGACATCACAGAAGTTCTTCGGCCCGGGGATAATGAACTGAAGCTGACTGTCACTGACTGGACCGAGGAGGTTCCGCATGCGCGCGGGAAACAAAAGCTGGTAAAGAAGGGCAGATACAGTTCCCTGTTTTATACGCCGCAGAGCGGAATCTGGAAGACGGTCTGGCTGGAGAGTGTGGAGGAGCAGTATATCGAATCAATTCGGATCACGCCGCTTTTTGATCAGCAGGAAGTAGAGGTTTCTGTATCGCTGGCAGAAAACGAACACGGAAAAAGTAATGACGGCGGGATTAGGGAAACGGCCGCAGCTGCGGCAGATGGAATAGAAAATGATACGGCAGGAAGAAAAACCGGAGAAAGCGAGAACAGAAAAGGTGGCGGGAATATCGGGGAAGGAAACGTCATGTTTAGATTTACCGTTTATGACCGGGGAAAAGCCGTGGCGGAAGCGGCGGCCCTGCCAGGGCAGACTGTCAGAATAAAGCTTCCGGATATGCATCCGTGGACTCCGGATGATCCGTATCTTTACGAGCTGCTTACGGAAGCGGGAGAAGACATAGTTTCGTCTTATTTTGGCATGCGCAAGCTGTCTGTGGACCGCGACAGTCATGGAATTTTGAGGTTTTTCCTGAATAATCGGCCGTTTTTCTTTAACGGTGTTCTGGATCAGGGCTACTGGCCGGAAAGCCTTCTGACAGCGCCCTCGGATGAAGCGCTGATTTACGACATCGTCCGGCTGAAGGAACTTGGCTATAATACAATCCGCAAGCATATCAAGGTGGAACCGGAACGTTTTTATTATCACTGCGACCGGCTTGGCATGATCGTCTGGCAGGATATGCCGAACGGAGGCGGAGATTATGATATGAATTTTGTCACAGATAAACCGAACGCGTCGGATGAATTTGCGCGGAGTGTGAAAGATGGCGCGGAGCAGTATGCCATGTTCCGGCGGGAGGATGCGGAAGGGCGGCAGCAGTATTACGAGGATCTGTCCGGTATGGTTTCCGCGCTTTACAATTATCCGTCGATCGCTGTCTGGACGCCGTTCAATGAAGGCTGGGGGCAGTTTGACGCCGCGAAAGCGACGGCGCTGATCCGGTCACAGGATGGGACGCGCCTGATCAATGAAGCCTGCGGCTGGTTTGACCAGGGCGGCGGCGATATGTACAGTATCCACAATTACTCGGAAGGGCTGACTGTAGCGCCGCAGCAGGACCGGGTCGTTGCTTTGACAGAATTTGGAGGGTATGCGTGGGCCGTTGAAGGGCATGTGGCCTGTGAGAAGGCGTTCGGTTATCAGAGCTGGACTTCCAGAGAGGAACTGACAGATGCTTACCGGAGGCTCTGGGAACGGGAGATTTATCCGAACGTGGAAAAAGGTCTCAGCGCCGCAATTTATACGCAGACGACAGATATCGAGGAAGAAATCAACGGTGTAATGACGTATGACCGCGAGGTAGGGAAGTTCGAGGAAGAGGAGCTGCGCAGACTGAACCGGAAACTGTATGACTTATTTTCCGGGGTAACTTTGTAAAACAGCAGAAAAAGTGTTTCAGGCCAGAATGAAGCAATTTGTAAAAAAAATGGTAAAGTTGTGCAAAAGCCAAATTATAAGCCGCATTTTTCTATGATTTTTATCAAAAAATCAAAAATAGTGCACAAAAAGCGCAAAGAGATTTTATGAAAATTATACAAAAAAATCTTTTGTAAAAGAAATAACTTGTGAAAATTTGAATGACATGTTATTATTAAAGACATAAATCAGTGATATTTAAGAAAATATTGCGGTATTTATATTATTTAGTATTTATTTAGCAACACTATTAAGCAGTAACGGGAAAAGCAATGCAGTTTTCCCGTGTTGTTTTTCTGGTAAATTTTACATGACTGTGCAGGCAGATTTTACATGGGTTTTGTATTCTGTAAGAGCAGGCTGTCCTGCGGCGCGGGACATAAAGATTACAGCGGCCGGACTGGTTTCCGGGCAGGACGATTATGAAGAGGAGGAGATTACGATGAAAATATTTGGACATCGCGGATTCAGCGGTGAATATCCGGAAAACACCATGCTTGCATTTCGCAAGGCTGTGGAGGCAGGCGCGGACGGCATAGAGCTTGACGTGCAGCTTACAAAGGATCTGGTGCCTGTGATCATGCATGATGAACTGGTGGACCGGACGAGCAGCGGCACCGGCTATATCCGTGATTTTATCTGCGAGGAGATTGAGCAGCTTGACTGCAGCTATCCTGACAGGTTTCAGGGAAAATACGGAGTGCAGAAGATTCCCACGCTCGAGGAATATCTGATCTGGATGAAGGAAGAGGCAGTAAATATTGTCACGAACATTGAGCTGAAGAACAATATTTACTACTACGGAGGCATGGAGAAGAAAGTGATCGAGATGGTCCGCAGATACGGACTTGAGAAGCGGATTATTCTTTCATCGTTCAATGGCGCCTCCGTGGTCGAATGCAAGCGCAAGGACGATTCGATCGAGTGCGGCTTTCTGGTTGGCCGGTATCTGGAGAATGCCGGCGTTTATGCACGGATGTGCGGAGTGGAGTATTATCATCCGAATCTCGAATTTCTGACAGAGCAGCATGTGAAGAACTGTTCGGAGAACGGGGTTGGCGTCAATGTCTACACAGTCAATGAGGAAGAAGACATGCGCCGGATGAAAAAATGGGGTGTAAACACCATCATCACCAACTTTCCTGACCGGGGACGCAGGATTGCTGATGAGAGATGTGTAATAAATGAAAAGGTGGGTGAATGCAATTGAAAGCTAAAAATCCTGTGTTTAAAGCCATAGAACCGTATTTGTATCTGGTACCGGCCCTGATACTTTTCGCGCTGTTTGTTTTCTGGCCCTTTGTCAAGACGATCCAGCTCAGTTTTGCTCTGACGGATCCTCTTGGACGGGTGGCCAAATACATCGGTGTGAAAAACTACATTGACATCCTGACGAACGGCGCTTTTGTAAACAGTTTGATCGTGACCTTGAAATACGCTGCGGGCAGGGTGGTATTCTCAATCGCGCTGGGCTTTATTCTTGCGATTATCAGTACGGAGAAAATTAAGGGGAAAGG
>CANQUH010000116.1 GCA_947626965.1 uncultured Lachnospiraceae bacterium | reverse complement strand
ATTTATGAATATCATTTTGATATGCTATGTGATTGTCAGCAATTTAATTGGTTTTCTGTTGATGGGGATTGATAAGTTAAAAGCAAAACGCCGCAGATACCGGATCCCGGAAAGAACCCTGTTCCTGTCCGCCATATTCGGAGGCAGCATTGGCGTGCTCATCGGAATGCATCTGTTCCGCCACAAAACGCTGCACCGCTCTTTTGTGCTGGGCATACCCTTGATCCTGATCCTCCAGCTGATTCTGATCGGCAGTGTGCTCTCAATAAACCGCAAAAACATGGAAAGCCCCTCACAGGCCGTCCGATATGAGCTGAACCTGATCCAGAAGCTTGACGAGGATACCATCCAGGCATTTGTGTCCTACGAAAATCTTACCAGCTCACAAATCGTTCCCGGCAAGACAGGACCTGAGACCGCCGAGGCTGTACAGCTTTTTTTCCGGAACTTCAAATATAAAATCCTCGATGAGACAATCACAGACGATACGGCGGAGGTCAACGTTAATATCACCAACCTTGACACCGCCGCACTCGCGCGCGATCTCCGCATCAAAATCCTGCAGCAGTCCGTCAGTATTTATCCCGAGTCTGCCGCGCTCACCACAACCAGCGACTACTACCGCCTTCTCCTCGACACGCTGAAGCAGAACAGCTACAGCCGGATCACAACGACAGCCTGCTTTCATCTGGTCAGAAATGAGACAGGATGGACAATCCTCGCTGACGACCAGCTGGAGGATCAGCTCGCGGGCGGTTTTATCACGAACATCAACGATCCTTATCTGATCCCCGCGCGCACAGTTCTGGAAGTATACCTCGACGCCTTTGACGCGCTTGACGGAGCGCAGTGGAAAGATTTTCTCGGCATTGATGATGCCTTTGCCACATACAACACAGAGTACAGTTCGAAAATTGATGAAGAATACACGAATCAGATTGCCGAATGTTTTTCCTGGGAAATTCTTCAGTGTCATGACAATGGCAGCTCCGTTCTCGCGGACGTACGCATCACCAGCCTGGACCTGGGCCACGTGCTTGATACATACCGGAAATCTCTGCTCGACTACGCGGATACGGTCCAGTCCGTCAAAGATGACCGCACAACGGCTTCCAATGAAATGTCTCGTCTTTTGCTGGAAGCGCTTCAGCAGAACAATAAAACTGCTTCCACCGATATCACTTTGACAATGACAAACGATGGAAGCACCTGGAACGTCACATTTGACAGTGAATTCACAAACGCGCTGATGGGAAATGCGGAAGACGCAATCAATCTTTTCTCCTCCGCTCCCAGTGAACCGTGACGAAACTCGTTTCGCGGGTTTCAGTCTCCGCCGCATCACGCAGGCATGATCCCTCCATTCTGCCTTCACGCAGTCCCGCGGCCCCTATTCCTGAAGCAGCGCCGACACATCAGGATAATACTGATCCACGCGCTCCTCAAGATCCTGCACATTCATGATTTTTTCAAGGTCATCGCTGTGTACGACCCGCATAAACGCGAGAAATACCCGCACATCATAATCTTTGGATTCTTCGATCATCAGATCCACCGCCGTGTCAATATCGAATGATCTCCGATACGGGCGGTTTGAGGTCAGAGCGGCAAAGACATCACATACCCGGAGGATACGTGCGCCAAACGGAATTTCCTCCCGCGTCAGATTTTTCGGGTAGCCGGAACCATCGCAGTTCTCATGATGATGCCGCACCATCTCCACAATCCTCGGAGGATACCCCTGTTTCTCCAGAATATCCGCGCCGAAGCTCGCATGCCAGCGCACATATCTCATCTCCTCAACTGTCAGGGTCTCCTCCTCATGGCCGTACACGTACTTCGCGAGCTCCAGTTTTCCGATGTCATGCAGAAAACCGGCAACTGCCAGATCATAGCACTCCTCCCTGGAAAGTCCCAGTTCCTGCGCTACGCGGTAGGCCAGATTGCTGACACAGATACTATGTGAAATTTCCTTTGCCACGTTGATCCGTATGATGGGATACTTTTTTTTGTATTCCTGAATTGCTTCACTCATGCAGTCCCCGTTTTTTCCTTTCAATCATTTCATCAATCCGTTCTATATAATTTTTGATATCCTTTACATTCTCGATCCGCTCGATCCTGTCCTTTTCCCATACTATTTTTGTGGACCCCCCGGCGCCCAGCGCCAGAATGCTCTGCACTTCCTCCATAATCAGGATATTATAGATACCCTCTTTCCCTTCCTTTGCATAGCCGACATTCTCAAAATTCCCGGCCATATTTTTCTGCCGGTACAGATAATACGGATTGTGGCCGCCTGATGCCGCAAGCGACGCCATCATATCCATGATCTCGCAATTGTTCGTAAAAGTCATTTCTTTGTGCTCATCCCGGAACAGACGCAGCCTCGCCGCACGTTTGACCGCGAGAGAGTGCACCGTGATGCTGTCCGGGCCGAGAGCCAGCACCTCATGCATCGTATGCTCCATCTCCTCCTTTCCCTCTCCCGGAAGACCGACGATCAGATCCATGTTGATATTATCAAAGCCCAGGGAACGCGCGAGGGCAAACGCCTCCTTCGTCTCCTCCACCGTGTGCTTTCTCCCGATAAAATCAAGCGTCTTCTGATTCATCGTCTGGGGATTGATCGAGATGCGGCTTATCTTATGTTTTCGGAGAACTTCCAGTTTCTCCCGCGTGATGCTGTCCGGCCGTCCGGCCTCCACCGTAAACTCCAGCAGATGGCTGTAGTCAAAGCTCTCCTCAAGCGTCGTAAGCAGACGCTCCAGCTGGTAAGGCTCCAGCGTCGTCGGCGTGCCTCCGCCGATGTAAACCGTATTCAGAGTTTTGTCCGCAAATTCTCCGGAAGCATACGCAATCTCTTTGCACAATGCGTCCAGATATGTATCCACCTGGTTCTTCCAGAGATGCAGAGGACTGGAGCTGAAAGAGCAGTACAGACAGATACTTGGACAGAACGGTATGCCGACATACAGGCTGTAGCCGTTTTCATAGTCAATATCCTTCAGAATGTGGCGTTCCCGGTTCGCAATCGCGATCGCAAGAGCAGTTTTTTCATTGCTCGTGTAGTACGTCTCGCGCATGTACCGCGCAATATCCACATTTTTCCAGCCGGCTTCAAGCAGACTCATCGGAATCTTGGTCGGCCTGATCCCGGTGAGGTTTCCCCATGGAAGCTTCTGCCCTGTGTGAGCGCTCAAAAGCCGGTAAAGCATCTGTTTCAGAACTTTTTTGACCTCTCTGCGGTCCGCCCGCGATTCCGTCAGGGGGCCGCAGGTTTCTGTTTCTTCCAGGACGATACCGCCGCCGGAATTTTTTAACTGTACAGAAAGTGCTGTTGACTCTCTGGCTCCGTCCGCGTCAAAGCCGTCCTCGGGCTTTCTCTCCGCAAACAGAACGATCACTGTCAGCAGCACATCTTCCTCAGGCTCCTTCTCCGGAAGCTTCTCATACACCTGAACCTGCTCTTCCGGGTAAAATGCCTTGATCAAAGTATACACATCATACTCAAAATTTTGTCTGTCTAACTGTACTTTTATCATATCAGTATGGATTATACCTCTTTTCGTATCCGATGATTGTCGTCACATCATGTCCCGGATATACTTTGACATCCTCCGGCAGCACATACAGCTTCTCATGAATTGAGGCGCGCAGCTCGGACATGTTCCCCGTCGGAAGATCAGTCCTGCCGACCGAGCAGCAGAACAGCGTGTCGCCCGAAAACAGTACCTTCTCATCCTCAATATAATAGCAGACTCCCCCCGCCGTGTGCCCCGGCGTATGTATGACCTGAATATCAAAGCCCGCCAGACTGACTTTCTCTCCGTCCGTAAGCACGCGGTCTGCTGAAGCCGAGATTCCTCTGCCGATCAGCATCAGCGAACCGTTCAGCTGCTCATCCTGCATAAGCTCCCGGTCCGCGGTATGAATATAGGCCGGTATGTGGTAGCGCTCTTTCAGCTCCTTCACCGCTCCGATATGATCGAAATGGCCATGTGTCAGCAGAATCGCGGCCGGCACAGCCTCCATCTCATCGATCCTGCGCACGATGCGCACAGCCTCACCCGCAGGGTCGACGATCAGCAGTTCTCTGGTATCGCGGTTCATCGCAAGATAACAGTTTGTCTGTGCCATTCCAAGTACCAGCATTTCCAGCTGAAGTTTTTTCATCTTTCCTGTCCTTCCTTTTCCTGTTTCAATCCGCACCCGGCAGTTTCGCAGAGTGCTGCCGCTTTTGACAGATTTTCTCACCGGCCGGGCCCTCCTGCCGCGCTGCCGCAGTTTGCACACGCCTTCTGCTTTGCTGAATCCTACCCGGCAGTTCTCTCGATATCGATCACGCTCTCCACCTGGCGTATCTTCTCAATGAGATAGTTCAGCACATCCCGGTCCGTCACGTTGAAGGAGATCGCGATCGTCGCAATTCCCTGCTTGCTTGTGCGCGTGTTGACCGACATGACATCAATCCTGCGCTCCGTGAAAATCTTCGTGATATCGACGAGCAGGCCGATCCGGTTGTTTCCGTAGATTACGATCTCGGCGAGATACAGCCCTCTGCCGCTGCCTGCTTCCTCTTTCTGCCACTCCGCCTCGATCAGGCGCGCCCGCTCGCTCTCAGGAAGATTGATGACGTTTACACAGTCCGTACGATGCACCGTGACGCCCCGTCCTCTGGTCACAAAGCCGACAATCTCATCGCCCGGAATCGGGCTGCAGCATTTCGCAAAACGGACAGACACGTCGTCAATCCCGTGAACCGTGATGCCGCCCGCGGACTTTGTCACCATCACAGGGGAAGTCTCCTTCGCGTTCTGGAAGGCTTCCACGATCTGCTCATCCGTGATCGTCTTGCGGTGATCGCGCTCGTAGCCCTCAAGCAGTTTGTTGACAACCTGCCCTTCCTTGAGGCCTCCGTGTCCGATTGCCGCAAGCGCGGAATCCCAGTCGCGGAATCCGTATTTCGTGAGTACCCGCTCCATATACTCCGGCTTCATCAGATCCGAAAGCACAAGGCCCTTTGCCTTGCAGTAGGCGGAAACCATATCCTTGCCCTTGACGATATTGTCTTCCTTGAGCTCCTGCTTGAACCACTGATTGATCTTGCTGCGCGCCTGCGCGCTCTTGACAATCTTCAGCCAGTCGCGGCTCGGCCCTTTTGAGTTCTGGGAAGTGATGACCTCGATGCGGTCCCCGTTCTGGATCACATAGTCGATCGTCACAAGCTTGCCGTTGACGCGGGCTCCGATCATCCGGTTGCCCACGGCGCTGTGAATACTGTAGGCGAAATCGATCGGCGTGGAGCCGTTCGGAAGGTTCTTGACGTCGCCGGCCGGCGTAAAGCAGTAGACGCTCTCCTGGAACACGTCGAGGTCGCTCTTCAAGAGGCTGATAAACTCTCTGTTGTCGGACATCTGCCAGTCGAGCACCTGCCTCAGCCAGCTCAGCTTCTCCTCTTCCTTCTTATCCACGCTCTTCTTGCCATCCGCGGATTCCTTGTATTTCCAGTGAGCCGCGATGCCGTACTCCGCCGTACGGTGCATCTCGAATGTGCGGATCTGGATCTCGAACGGCTGGCCGTTCGGCCCGATCAGCGTTGTGTGCAGTGACTGGTACATGTTCTGCTTGGGCATCGCGATGTAATCCTTGAAGCGGCCCGGAATCGGCTTATACATCTCATGGATCACGCCGAGTGCCGCGTAGCAGTCCTTCACCGTGTCCACGATGATGCGCACCGCGAACAGATCGTAAATCTGATCCAGCGTCTTCTGCTGGTTCACCATCTTCTTGTATATGCTGAAGAAATGCTTCACGCGCCCGTCAATCTGCGCCCGGATGCCGGCCGCCTCAATGTGATGGCTGACCTCCTCCACGATCCCGTTGACAAACGCCTGCCTCACTTCTTTCTTCACCGCGATTTTCTCGACCAGATCATAGTAAACCTCCGGCTCAAGATATTTCAGTGAAAGATCATCCAGCTCCACCTTGATTTTGGAGATGCCGAGCCGGTGCGCGATCGGCGCGTAAATGTCCATCGTCTCGCGCGCCTTCTCTTTCTGCTTCTCGGGACGCATGTACTTCAGCGTGCGCATATTGTGCAGACGGTCCGCCAGCTTGATCAGGATCACGCGAATGTCCTTCGCCATCGCGAGAAACATCTTCCGGAGGTTCTCCGCCTGCACTTCCACCTTGTCGGCCGAGTAGGACAGCTGGCCCAGCTTTGTGACGCCGTCCACGAGAAGTTCCACCTCGCTGCCGAATTCCTGCCGGAGTTCCTCGGAGGTCATGACCGTGTCCTCCACCACATCATGCAGCAGCCCTGCCACAATTGTCTCCTTGTCAAGCTCAAGATCCGCCAGAATGATCGCGACGCAAAGCGGATGAATAATATAAGGCTCTCCGGACTTCCTGCGCTGCTCCTTATGAGCCTCGTAGGCAATCCGGTACGCCTTCTCGATCATGGATATATCATCAGACGGATGGTATTTCCTGACACCCGCGATCAACTCGTCATACAGGACATCAGGGCTTGTAAAGTCTTCCATCGTCTTTACGTTTGCGTCTACTTTCTTAATCTCATCGATTCGTTCCTGTTCTGTCTTCGTATCCAAAGGCATCTGATCACCACCCCCGATTCCGGCCGGCTGCCCGGCTCGCTACTTTCCTTCATAACAGATTACAGATTCCACATCATAAGCCGCAAGCTTCTCCCTGCCTTTCAGACCTGCCAGTTCCATGAGGAACACGATCTTCACAACTTTCCCGCCAAGCTCCTCGACCAGCTGCGCGGCGGCCTCGATCGTCCCGCCCGTCGCAATCAGGTCATCAATCAGAACGACTCTCTGTCCCGGTTTTATGGCGTCTTTGTGCATCTCGATCGACGCTGTGCCGTACTCAAGCGCATACTCCTTCGAGACGGTCTCGCATGGCAGCTTGCCCTTTTTCCTGACCGGAACAAACGGCTTATGGAGATTATACGCTACCGGAACTCCGAAAATGAATCCACGCGACTCCGTGCCCGCAATCACGTCAAAGTCAAGCCCCTCAAGCTTCTCCTGGATCAGATCGATCGAAAGCTTCAGTCCGTCGGCGTCCTGCAGAATACTCGTCACATCTCTGAAAATAACTCCCGGTTCCGGAAAATCCGGTATGCTTCTTACGTATTCTTCTATCTTTTTCATTTTTCCCCCTCCTGTGCTTTTCATGCAGCCGCCGCAGAATCTGTCATGAATCAATTTATGGGGAACGACAAAACGATTTTCGTTTTGCTCGTTCCCTGCGCCGAATTTGCGCCGCTCAAGCGGCATTTTTCCGCTTCAAATTCGTGCGCATCTCCACTCGCCGGCCGCTGCCGCGAAAACAAACGCTCACAGGCCGCCCTGACCGGCTCCGAATGTACGCCGCCGGCGCACAATATTTCTTCATGAAGACTCCTGCAGACAGGCTAAAATTTCACTGTATCAAAAAAGTAACCCTAAGTATAACATTTTCCGACATTTTACGCAAGCCTTCATCCAAGGTTTTCTTCTTTGTAATGTTTTCTGCACAGCGCCACGTAGCTCTCGTTGCCGCCGAGAAACACCTGTTCGCCGTGCTTTACGATCTTTCCGCCGCAGATGCGCGTATTGCAGCTTGCCGCGCGGCCGCACCAGCAGACTGTCTTGAGTTCCTCGATCACATCCGCCCAGGCCAGCAGCCATTTCGATCCCTCGAACAGATTTCTCTGAAAATCCGTCCTGAGCCCGTAGCAGATCACCGGAATATCCAGATCGTCCACAATATGCACGAAAAATTCAATGTCGCTTTTTTCACAGAACTGCGCCTCATCGACGATCACACAGTCATATTCTGCGATCTCATCGTCCCCCATGCCTGTCAGTTCATCCACAAACCGGCAGGAATGTACAAGCCCGATCCTGCTTTTGATGATCGATTCTCCATCCCGCGTATCGATCCGCGGCTTCACAAGAAGCGCGTTCTTTCCTCTCTCATAGTAATTGTATTCCACCATCAGGGCATTGGCCGTCTTGGAGCTTCCCATCGCGCCATGCCTGAAATATAATCTGGCCATATTCTTTTTCCCCGTGTTTTCCAGTATTTTCCCCGTATTCTCTCCGCCCGGAGCCTGCGAAATCCGTTACAGTTCACTCCCTTGCAGGTCGTGAACGTAACAACGCTTCGCGATGCACAGAAATGCCACTTTCGTGGCATTTCGCGCCTCAGACCTCGGGATTTCCGCACAAAATGTGTGGAAATCACCTCGAGCTCAGTGGGGGGTGAACAGTAACCGAAATCCATCTCCTGGAAAGCTCCGCCTCATCCGAAGAAACCATCCTGTCAGATTCAGTTCCCCCCATCGGCACATGCCGTCCAGAATCCTGACGCTCTATCTGTGCGTCAGCCACCGGTAAACCGACACCGCAGCCCAGCCGACGAGAAGGAACGGCAGCAGCTTCCAGAAGATCACAAACGCTGTTCCAAGAAAGGCAAACAGCACAACCAGCACCACAATCAATACCAGCCATACCTTCCACCCGGAGAGGAACATCTGAAAACCTCCCGGTCCCTCCGCGCCGCCGTGTGACCAGTAACCGGAAAAATGCCTTTGGCCGCCGTAGTCTTCTTCTGTCTGATACCCGTCATAACCCCGGCCATAAAAATCTTTTTCTGCATGATATGCGCCGTCGTCCGATTCGGTGTAAACCGTATCCTCCTGCCAGACGGAAGAGCCGCCGGTACGCTTTTCCTTCACATCAAGGATCGTGCGGGCAATCATGCGGGGATCGCCGAGCTCCGTGAGCACCTGCTCCTCACTTTTGCCGCCGCGCACGGCATTGTCTATGTAATCGCTGTAATACCGCACGTTGTCCGTCACCTCTGCGGTGTCAAGTTCACGCGCGAGCATTTTCTGCAGCTGTTCAAGAAATTCCCGTTTCGTCATACTATGCTTCCTCCTGACTTTCCTGCATGTCCTTCTGCGCAGCAGGACAAAATCATCCACAAATTCTCACGGATTTCTCCGTACTTTTTTTACTATACCCTAACTGGCCTGTTTGCGCAAGAAAAAAGAGGACTGTCCGGAAAAACAATCAGGCATAAGACTTCGAAAAAGACGCGGCCGCCCGTAACGGACGATCCGCGTCTTTTCTGTACATTACATTATTCGTGTTTTATTTGTTCTTGCCTTTTGTCAGCGTCTGTACGCCCTCAATCGCAAGCACGACTGCCAGAACTACAAGCAGTGCACCGATTCCGGAACGGATCCAGCACCAGATATCTCCGCCCGCCGTCGCGTTCCTGACATTCGTCATGACGGTCTGGCACAGGGATACGATCGTAACCACAAGCATGAATGCCATCGGAAGCAGGAACATCTTGTTGTTTCTGCCCATCGTTCCGAGCCATGCAGCCACAGCCAGAAGTCCAAGCGCTGCAAGCAGCTGGTTCGCAGCTCCGAACAGCGGCCAGATCTTGGAGTAGCCTGTCATGCCGAGCGCGATGCCGAGCACAACCGTGATGATAGTCGCCACATACGGATTGGTCAGAGTCGCCTTGAAGCCTGTCGCATCCTTGTAGGTCTGTCCCGGCTCAAGCCAGAACTCCTGGAACATGTAACGCGCAAGACGTGTAGCCGTGTCCAGAGAGGTCAGGCAGAATGCAGATACCGCAAGGATCAGCATGGAATAGATCACGTTCTCAGCGCCTGCAAGGAACGGGATCTGCGCACACATACGGGAAATACCGGTTGCAAATACTGCCGTCGGGTTCGTTGTGCCGCCCGGTACATATTCAGACCAGATGAAACCAACTGCGCACAGGGAGATCAGCGCCAGCGCACATTCGATGAGCATGCCGCCGTAAGCGATCGGACGCGCGTCGGATTCTTTATCGAGCTGTTTTGCCGTCGTACCGGAACCTACCAGTGAATGGAAACCGGAAATAGCGCCGCAGGCGATCGTGACGAACAGAGCCGGGAACAGGCTTCCAAGAGAAGTTCCTGCGCCGTACTCCGCGCTGTCCACAAAACCTGTGAATGCCGGAATCTCAAGAGCCGGATGAGCTCCCACGATACCTACCACAGCAACGATCATCATGCCGTAAAGCAGGAAAGAGCTCAGATAGTCACGCGGCTGGAGCAGAATCCATACCGGGGTGACGGAAGCGATCGCAATGTAGATACCTACGATGATCATCCAGACGCTGCTGCTTAAATTGAGCGGATGCCAGTTGTAGCCGATTGCCATGCAGGCAACAATCGCGATTACACCGACAATTGTGGAAACCGCTACAGAAGCATTTCTCCGGTACACCATAACGCCGAATATGATCGCAACAACGATAAAGAGGATGGAGATCATGGCCGTGCGGGCGTTCGCTACGCCAGCCGCGGTCAGCGCTCCTGTCTCGTCATAAGTGACGCCAAATGTTCCCGCAACGATCGACGCGAACGCAGCGACAACGAGGATCAATGTCAGATAGGAAAAGATCAGGAACAGTCTCTTTGCCCTTGCGCCGATACTTACCGCGATAACCTCGCCGATTGACTGACCTTTGTTTCTGATTGACGCGAACAGCGCGCCGAAATCATGAACCGCACCAAAGAAGATACCGCCGATCAGTACCCACAGCATAACCGGAACCCAGCCGAATACTGCAGCCTGAATCGGGCCGTTGATCGGGCCTGCGCCCGCGATGGATGAAAAATGATGTCCCATAAGTACCGGAGCCTTTGCCGGAACATAGTCCTGTCCGTCCTCAAGCTC
>CANQUH010000115.1 GCA_947626965.1 uncultured Lachnospiraceae bacterium | reverse complement strand
ATGCATGATTATTCATTATTTTTTGAATAATCGTGAATAATATAAAAATACTCAAATTGGTACGATTCTACCACACCCGCCGGAAAATTACAAGAGGGAAACTTACAAACAGCAAATATTTTTACCGTCCGTGTCCAGCACATCCAAAATACATTTCCACTCTTCTGTCAGCCTTTCCAGAGAATAAGCCGCATTCGCCGGACTGGTCGACGGAAGCCCAAAAGCCTCAACTCCATACCTGTCCTTCTGATATTTTTTAAATAGTCTCCCTGCTGTCCCCCCATTGGTGTAAATCCGCCGGATGAAACACTTATCCAGAATCAGGCTCAGATCCGTCACGCTCACATTTCGGATACTGCTGTCGCTTGATCCGATAATCTCACAGGAATCAATCACATCCCACAGAGCAATATGATTTCTGTGCAGAAACGCCTTCTTTTCTTCCACACTCTGCGGGAGAGATTCTTTCAGCAGTCCCGCGAGCACCTTCCAGAAACGGTTCTGCGGATGCCCGTAATAAAACTGCTGTTCCCGCGATTTGACGGAAGGAAAACTTCCAAGGATTAAAATCCGGCTGTCCGCGTCATAAACTGGCGGAAATTCATGTGACAGCTGCTGATATGCGCCCGGATTCCTGGTTTTACGCAGCTGCTTTCTGGACCGTTCCGCAGGCTTTGTACAGATCAGATTCAGCCACTTTTCATCCGCTCTCTCCGGGCGGGCATCCGACGTAATCCACTGCTCCATTATTTTCAGTCCTTTTACTTTCCGGATCAGTTTTGCAAAGGAATCCTCCGTCAGATCTGTAAAGTACCGCCCATTCCTCTCTCCCTCAAATGTTCCGTATTTAAAAGACATATAGATGATACCACCCGGTTTCAGGGCAGCCGTCATCTTTTTCAGGACATCTGCCAGCTCAGAATAAGACAGGTGCAAAACAGAGGAACAGGCCCATATTCCATCATACCGCTCTTCTGCGTCCAGCTCATCAAAAAGCATCTGCCGCACGGGAATCCCCGTATAACGGCCCGCATAGCGGCACATTTCCCTGGAGCCGTCAACAGCTTCGACCCAGCGTCCATGCTCCAGAAAATATTTCGTGTCCCGTCCGGAACCACAGCCGAAATCCAGGATCAGAGAATCCGGGGGCAGATAAGACAAAAACTTATCCTGCGTGTCATGAAAGTCAATCGATACGGTATTCGCTGTGAAGCTGTCCACATTTCTGTCGTAATAATCGATACTGTTCATAGTCCTCCTTCTGATTCTCTCTGCAAAATGGAACTCTGCAGTCGGCGCTGTTTTCCCGGATGCTCCATAATTTCTCCCACCGGGTCGGAATATTTTACAGACTCATACAGCTTTGCATTCCCCGCTTTGATCAGATTCAGAAGCACATGAAGTACCATCTTTTTCTTTTCGCGGTCCGCCAAGGAATGCCTGAGATTCCAAAAACCGTTCTGTACAAGTTTCTCCGGCAGTTCTGTCGTCCGGACCGCCCCGGTCCCCTCAAGGATTTCAAAGAGTGCGTCCACAAACTCCCGGCGTTCCTCAATCGACATGCCTGCGATCCAGTCTCTTATTGCCCCGTCAGCGATCAGGCTTGACTCATTTCTTTTATCGGTACAGACAAACCTGTTTCCGAGAACCTGCCAGAACAGGGCGTCGTGCTGCAGAAGACCCACATTCCGGCTTTCCACAATACGGTAATCATCTCCATGCTCCAGAAGCATACCGACAATGGAAGATTCCGGAACGATCGTGACAATACGGTCTTTAATCAGGCTGTAGTTCTCCAGATTCCGCATATCAAAGCAGAAACCCGGGCCGTCAAAATTATACACAGAGCAGATATCCGTCCGTCTGCTGTCCGAAGCAAACAGCGCGGCATACATTGCCAGGTTTCCGCCCTTGGAATGGCCGCAGATCATTACTCTGCGCCCGTCCGCCGTATCCTCCAGGTACTGCAGACCGGTCTTCTGAGCCGGAACCGTATCGGAAATTGCAAGATAGCAGTCCTCTTTCCACCCGGCAATCGAATCGTCCGTTCCCCGGTACGCGATCACCCGAAGTTCCCCGTCTCCATCTTCCAGGATAAAAGAAGCCGCGGCAAACTGAATGTCCTGCCCTGCATGACTCTTTTCACTTTGTCTTTTCAAAAAACCGCAGACACGCACGGACGCAAAACGCTCCGTGCGGCCGGCACAATACAAAAGCCACGCTGCGGTCACGGCCGGATCAATCGTCACAGCCGGATTGATTTTCTGAAAAGGTCCTCTCATTTTCTCGTGGAAGGAGACCAGCTCCGAAAGAGTCATTCCTTCAAACTCTCCGCCCTCAAAATCCTCAAAACGGTAATAGATCAGCCACGCAAAGATCAGCGCGTCAACCTCATTCGGCTTCGACGCGGCAAAAGAAAGATCCCCGCGCCAGTCCAGATAGTCCAGTATATTCATAAATTTCTCCTTCCCTTCATAACGTTTTCAAATGCGGCCGGCAGCACGAAGCCCTGAAATTATAGGGAACGACATTTGCTCGTTCCCTGCGCCGAATTTGCGCCGCCCAAGCGGCATTTTTCCGCTTCAAATTCGTGCGCATCTCCCGGAGGGTTTATAGCAAACGGCAAATATTTTTGTCGTTTGCTATAAAGCTATATCAGCTCCGCGATCCTTGTCACCGCCACATAAATCTCCTGTATCCTGTACCAGGTCCTGCTGCCCACGATCCCGTCCTGAGTAAGCCCAAAGACACGCTGGAATATCTTTACGGCGTTCTGCGTCCGCTCACCGAAAATCCCGTCCACAGTCAGCTTCGGAATCAGCGGATACTTGTTTGAAATGGCATTGAGCTGCTCCTGAATCTTCCGGACCGCCGCCCCGGAAGAGCCGATGCGCAGCGCATAACCTGGATAGGAGGACGGAATCCCGGAGATGGCCTCCGCGGTGTTGATATATATTGAACTCCCGTAAAAATGGCGCAGAATCTCAAGCGCTGAATACCCCTGATCCCCCAGATATTTGGATCCCCACTGCGTCATCCACTGCGGACACTGTACTTTATTTCCATCGCAGTACTGCGTCAGGATCGGCTGGCGGACATTCGGGCGCGACAGATAATTCTCAAACATCTCGTCGACCACCTCGCTGATCGTCTCAAAAATATTCCGCCCGTAAATCCACTTGTGGTCAAACGCCGTGGAGGAAGTGATCGTAAAGTTATACCCTTTGTTGCGGTACCATTCCGTATAGACACGGTTAAGCGTAAACGACTGAATCGCGAGCACATTCGCAATGATCGTCTGGCGCGGCCAGGTCGCGTAAATCTCACTGCATGCGACGTTCTTGATATAATCCCGGTAACGCACATAATAATCCGCCGCACTCGTATCACTCGGCGTGCCGTCATGTACAATAATAAATTCCGGAATCACCACACGGTCCAGAACAATTTCCCCGCTGACATTGACCGGTTTGATCTCCGCCTCCGCGATCTTCGGCGGATAATTCCCATACAAGGTATGTTCCGGGATCGTGACGACATCCGGAATCTCCCCCGGCTCCAGCAGTTTCATCCGTACATTCTGCAGCGACAGCTGATTCTCCAGAATCTCCGTCCCCGTTACTGTGACCGGTTCATAGCCGTCCGCTGTAACCCGGACCGTATACTGGGAATACGGCTGCTGTTCGGAAGGCGACAGACTGTATTCTACGGGCGGCGTATTCAGCTCCAGCACTTCCGTCCGGCCGTTATTGTCCGTCCGCACTTCCTCAAGAATCTGATCCGGATCCCCTGTATACGAGATATCCACAACGGCGCCGGAAATCGGCACATTCTGCTCTGACGTGGCAATCACCTGAAGACTGCCCTGGTCAATCCGTCTGCCGGATGTTCTGCCGGCCGGCTCATTCTGTGCGGCAGATACCGTTCTGTCTGCATAGTTGTTCTCCATAATTTTCTCCCACACTGAACACTTACTTTCAGTGTATGCAGGAGGACCGGTTACGGTTAACAAATTCCAGATTTCATCCTGTGAATCGAGCAGGAGTCGATTTTTTCCCTCCTGCTCGCCGCGCGGCCCGCATGCTGCGGCAGCAGCTGATTCCCACGTGCGGGCCTGCGCACCCGCCGGAGGCTTTTTGTGTCACAGGAAATTCGTCCTGTGGCACAAAAAATGCCGGCTGGACACCGGCATTAGAAAATGGAGACAACAGGACTCGAACCTGCGACCCTTTACACGTCAAGCAAATGCTCTCCCAGCTGAGCTATGTCTCCATGTCTTGTATCATAGCACATTCCGGAAGAATATACAAGTATAAATTTAAATACTTTTTTCATTCTCAATTTATCCCGTCTCGCATTTTACCCGGCATTTCTTTTTATAGCAGGCGATGCCATACCGGATTGTCTGCGTGACCCCTTCCTCACGCATCCGCTCCTCATAATCCATGTCACTGATCTGTTTCAGCGCCTGTGCACAGGCGCCGTCAAAATCGGCCTTCTCCGCATATTTTACCTCGATGATGATTCCCTTCTCCATATCCTCGTCAAAAATCTGAATGTCGCTGTACCCATCTCCGCTCTCTGCATTGGAGCGGATATACCAGTCTTCGCGGTGCGCAAGAAGTCCCAGAAGAATCCCGTGGTAAAAATTTTCTTTTTTCGGTTTCGCCACGAAAGTATCCCGGATACTGATCGTTTTTTTCAAATACTCCGTAAAACAGCTCTCTACCTGCTCTGCATCGCCTTTTTCCACAGCGCTGCAGAACCTGTCCAGCTTCGGGGAATCCGCCTTTGCGTATTCCTGGAACCAGGTCATGATCTGCTCCACAAAAATACTTCTGATCTCAAGGTTCGGAATTTTGAGCCTGTACATGCCGCTGTCTGTGACGCCCATATAGGTCAGATACCCAGTGGAAAAAAGTACACTCCAGATATTTTCCCTATTCTGGTATAAATCCTGATAAACAAGAGTTTCCTCTATCTTCTTTACAATGCTTTCTCCCGCGATCAGACTTTCCAGTTCTGTCCTTGTCTGGGTTCCCGCGCCCTTCAGAAGGGTTCTGATAATATCATTGCTGCTGCTGTTTGCCCAGTAATTTTCAGGCTTCAGATATCCGCCCGGTTTTCCGGACAGATACCTCCTCAGTTCGTCGCAGTAGCTGACCACATCCCACGGACAGTAAACGTGGGTTTCCCCGAATAAATATCCATCGTACCATTCCCTCACGGACTGATAAAAAGAAGTCAGTCCATAATATTCCAGCATTTCCCTGACCTCATCATCTGTAAAACCAAACGCGGCTTCGAAACCGGCGCTGGTAACGGTCAGAACCCTTAAATTATTCAGTCCGGTAAAAATGCTCTCCCTGGAGATCCGCAGACACCCTGTCATAACGGCAAACTGCAGATACGAATTTCCCTTTAACACCTTACTGAAAAGATTCCGGATCAAATGAACCATCGGATCATAATATCCCTCCTGATGGGCTTTATCCAGAGGAACATCATATTCATCAATGAGCAGAATCACTTTTCTCCCATAATGCTTACAGAGAAGTTTTGTCAGCAGAAAAAGACTGTCCGTCAACACCTGATCTGTAAAATCAAAACTCCCTTCATTTGTCACATACGTCAGCGCCGCATACAGTTTTTTTTCCTGCTCCTCGAGAGCCTCACTGTTCTTTAAAAAAGAAAATCGCAGGGCTTCATTCCCGATTTCCGAACACAACATCGCCCTTGCTGTATCGAAAGAGCTCCCGTTTACATCTTTCAGACTGAGAAAGATTACCGGATATTTTCCCAGATACCGCTCGCATAAATCCTGATCTTTCCATATTTTAAGTCCCTGAAACAGCGAAGGATCCGTTCCGTATTCAAAGAAATATCTGAGCATGCTCATATTCAGCGTCTTTCCAAAACGGCGCGGCCGGGTAAACAGAGTCACTTTGGACCACCCATTCAGCAGATCCCGGATAAATCCGGTCTTATCCACGTAATAAAATCCTTCCGTCCGGATGTCCTCAAAATTTTCAATGCCTACAGGCAGCTTCTGAACATCTCTCATTCGCTTCACCTCACATGCTTTTAATTTTACCACGGGCCGGATTCCAAAACAAGCGGCGCTCCCGCTCTTTCTGCCCGGTTTTCCTGTAAAAACCGAGGTTCACCCTCATTTCACATAGACCAGAAATTAATCTCCGTATCGTCAGCGGCAACCGAGACTCATCCTTTTGATCCGATCACTGCGCCTCCCCCCATCAGATTGCCGTTTTTATCGTAAATATGCCCCTGGGAATCCACCCGGCCGCCCTCCGGCACCTGCCAGCCGCCGTCCTGGTCAAACGTATTCCCTTCCGGATCCACAAAATTTCCATTGCTGTCTTTTTTGGATCCGGGCGGCGGCGTAAATTTTCCATTTCCCACCTGACTGCCTGCATCCATGTTCTGAATCACGATCACGTCTTCCTCCGTCTTTGTCTCAGCCGCCTTTTCTTTGCCGCAGCCGGCCGCCGACGCGGCCATAAAGCACGCCATAACCACACACATAATTTTCTTTTTACTCATAACTTTTCTTCCTCCCTGCTGTTTTCATACGGACATTTCGAGATCTCTCCCTTGTTCTGGCAAACGGTTGTTACAGCTCACGCCTTCCCCTTGTCTTCGCGCAGAAGCGAACGCCTGGTCATCTCACCCCACCCATCATACTCCCGGATCGCTTTTCCGAGCAGTTCCGCGTCCGTCGGATAGCGGTAAGCTCTGCCGCCGATCTTCTGATATTTCTCACTGCCCTTCCCCAGCACCAGGATCAGCGTTTTCTCCTTCCCGCACTCCGCGACCGCCGTGCTGATCGCCTGTTCCCGGTCCTCAATGCACTCACAGGGGCAGCCGACCATTTCTACATAATTCCGAACCTCCTCCGAGATCGCCTGTGCGCTTTCCGCCATCGGATCATCTGTCGTGAGATAGACCCTGTCCGAAAAAAGACCCGCGATCAGTCCCAGATCCCGCCTCCGGTTCAGTCCTTTTCCGCCCGGACAGCCGAACACGCTGACAATTCTGCCATACTGGGAATACTCCTGATAAACCGCGTCGAACAGCCGCTCAAAGCTCAGCCGGTTGTGGGCAAAATCCACTATTCCGCAGATTTTTCCATCGAGACTGCAGAAGGTTTCCATACGCCCCGGCACCTGGATACTTGCAAGCGCCTCTTTCATACAGTGCACCGGTACACCGTAGACATATGCCGCGGTGATCGCCGCCATCGCGTTTTCTATGTTGAAGGCTCCTTTCATGGCAAGGCTGAAATTCTCGCTGAACTGGTCGCATTCCGCGTGAAAGACAAGTTTCCCGTTCTCCCTGCGGATTCTGCTGCACCGCACATCCGCAAGCGGCGACCTCCCGAAAGTCACAACCCGGTCCGCCCTTCTCGCGGCTTTCAGTATCCTGCCGGACTCGTCCGAATCGAGATTGACGCAGGCCGTCTCCGTCTGCCGGAACATTGAAAGCTTCGAACTGAAATAATCCTCAAAATCCCCATGCTCAATCGGACTGATATGATCTTCCGAAATATTCAGAAAAATCCCGACCGCAAACCGCAGCCCTTTTACCCGTTTGTATTTAAGCGCCTGACTCGAAACCTCCATCGTCACGTGAGAAAGCCCGCTCTGCTTCGCGTTCGCGAGGTGTTCATGCAGAATCAGAGCTTCCGGCGTCGTCATGGCAGAGTCCTCGCGGGTTTTTCCGTCGTAATTCTCCACCGTGGAGAGCAGTCCCGTCTCCTGGCCTCCCTTTTCACGCTCCCACGCGTCGAGCATCCCCTTCAGATACCAGGCGGTGGTCGTCTTTCCTTTCGTCCCCGTGATCCCGGTCAGAAACGGCACGCCCGGCTCATAACCGAAAAAATCCGCCGCGATAACCGCCATCGCTTTCCGGATGTCGCTGACGACGAATCCTGGAACCATGTTCCGCTCTTTCCCGGGCAAGTCTGTATCCGACGTTTCTGTTTCCCCGATTTTTGCTGTCACTGCGATTTTTCCGTTCACGGCTTCTTCCGCCTCCCGGTCTGCCATTTCCGCAGAAATTCCTTTCTCTGTCCCCTTGTCTTCCCTTTTTGCGGAAATCTGTTCCATCGTTTTCCGGTCCACGACCCAGGCGGCACATCCGGCAGCCACGGCATCCTCCAGATATTTTCTTTCGAATAATGCTCCCTTGCAGACGAACACCGCTCCCTGAATCACTTTTCTGGAATCATAGGTTACCCAGGTGACCTCCAGTCTGGCTCCGCCTCTGCCCGTTTCCGTATTCACCTGCTGCACCAGCAGTCCCTGCTCATGCAGCAGCTCCTTCAAATCTTTTACTGTTTTCATACCCTTTCCTTTCAAGCGGACGGAAGCATCCTGCACAAATCCCGCCCGTTGTCACTGCCGCCCGGATTTTCCTTCTTTCCTCTGCATGACAGCTCTGCTCCTTCCGCAAGATCATCCGGAAAGACTCTGCTTTCATACTTCAGAGGGTGCTGGCTCAAGATACTCTTCCAGCGTAATCCCCTGCTCCATGATCTCTTTCGCCGCCTCCACTCCGACATAGCGGAAATGCCACGGCTCATAACTGATACCGGTCACATCCTCTTTGTCCTTCGGATAACGCAGGATAAATCCGTATTCCTGACAGTTCTCGCGAAGCCACTGATTCTCCCTGGTGTATTCCTGCTCTGCGTCCAGCATCTGATAATCAAGCGCTACAATATCCACAGCCAGTCCCGTCTCATGCTCGCTGTGTCCCGCCGGCATTGTCTCCATGGATTCCAGATCATACGCCTCCTGCCAGGTCATCCCATATTCCCGCATATCACGCTCGATATCCTCATTGAGAAGCTGCTGCTGGTACTCGGCGCTTCGGTAGCCGGAGGCCACGACAAACGCTCTGCCGTCCTTTGAACCTGCGGTGAGCATGGCGCTCAAAGCGTCGTACATCTCATCCGCCACGGACACTCTGCCGTTTTTGAGCCAGTGCTCATTCACTATGTAATCCTCGGGAATCGCGTGATCCTTGTTCACCAGAACCAGAAAATCAATCTGTCCGGACACGCCGCCTCCAAAATCAGGCAGAATTTTCCCGCTGACATTTTTTACCGTCGTCATGATCCTCCCCTTTGCCGCTTCCCCGTAGGAAAGCCTGCTGTTCGCGGCACTCTGCACCAGCAGAAGGACCAGCAGCACCGCCGCAAGAATTCCGAGCACAATACACTCACGGCGCAGTCTGCGCTGGCGTTCTTCCTCCCTTTTCCTTTGTCTGCGTTCCTCCGTGGAAAGCGCCCCGCCATTGTTCCCTGGCAGCCCGTCCCCATCTTTCCGAAATTCTCTTATCTGATTTATTATTCCATTCCCCCCGTGTCCATCCTGCTGGAAATATATTTTGTTTCCGTCCGGCCGCTCCCAGGCCGGATTTATCTGACCTGCGCAGCGCTGGCTCCGCAGCTCGGATTCCCCTTTGGATGTCATCTGAATCGATTCCAGTATTCTTCTCTGTATTTCTTCCTGTTCTCCAATCGTACGTTCCGCTGTGATTCTTCTCATTAAAAAATCCTCCCTTCAGCGTTTTGCTGAAGAAAGGATAATTAAAAAATGTATCAGAATCTGCTCAAATTTGTATCAGAATTGTATCTTTATGATAAAAATAAACATTTTTTTCAAAAATTATAAAGTAAATGCCCAAAAAGACAGAGCGAACGGATTCATTCTCCTTCATATGCTGCAGCCGCCTCTTCCGCCGGTTCAAGCCCATACTTCTTCATCAGTTCCGCGTCCTGCGCAGCCTGCCAGTCATTCTCCTCCCCGTCGGCCCATTCCGCCTGTTCCCTGGCATCGTCCGGTACAATCGGATCAGCAAAGTCTTTGCCATACACAGCTGCCGGCCCAGTCACTTCCTCCTGTACCACCGCAGTATCTGTCCCGTCCTCCCGTATGATCAGCAGATCTCCCCTTCCATAATTGATCATCTCCTCATTCCAGGTGTCAAACCATTCCTCTTCACTGACCGGATTCACCGCATAACCCGTATACATCGTGGCTATGGAGACCGCGATTTCCTCCCATTTTTGCGTTCCGAACATGGTCTGCAGGCCAATTCCCCAGTCATTTTGAAACATCGTCCGGAAAGCGGATACGTCAAACTCCTCGTACCGCAGCGTTACCCTCTGAAAAATCCCGGTAGGATCAGTTGTCTCAATCTCCTGAGAATTCGCGCCACACACGGAGGCATAATCATACCAGGATGGATCCCGGACCATATCCAGCGAGTACGTGCCGTCCCAAAGCTTCTGATCCAGCTCATCCTCCGACTCCACTCCCAGAACCTGAAAACTATAGAGAAGCATCTCATCGCTTATGATTCCCGCATAGTACAGGAAATCATTGCTCTGATCCAGTATCGCGATCTCAATCGCGTCCTCCGCATTATTTATCCTGACCAGAGCTCTGACCGGAATGACGCCGGCGTCAATCTTCACGTAGGTATCCAGGCTGACGCCCCAGGCCAGGTCCTCCCCCTTATCTTTGTAGCTTATAGGAAAGGGATGCTCTGGAAGCAGATGACAGCTGTACCATTCCGAAAATTTTTCGTCCAGAATCTCCTGATACTGCTGATCCGTCTCAGCGGAATCTGTCATATCGACCGACACGCTGTAGCTGAACTCCTCCGATTCGCTCAGCATCGCCAGCTTCGTACCGATGTCCAGTGTTTCCATATCGATCAGACGAAGTTCTTCTCTCTTTTCCAGAACAACCTGCTCCATGGCCTCCGTTTCCCTCCATCCGGAATACCAGCCGGGCAGAAACAGCGCGAGCAGCACCGTAAA
>CANQUH010000114.1 GCA_947626965.1 uncultured Lachnospiraceae bacterium | reverse complement strand
GCCGAGGCGATCCACAACAACAGCAACCGCAGGTCCGGCCCGTTCGTCAGCGTCAACCTGTATGCGGTGGAGCCGGAACGCCAGATGGAGCTGATTTTCGGGGACAGCCGGAAGAGTGGGGATGCGGAGACCAGCCGGCGCGCGGCCGCCATCCGGGCAAATCAGGGAACCATGTTTCTTATGGGGATCGAGAGCATGAACCGGCAGGTGCAGCACCATCTTCTGCGGATGCTTGCGCCGGATAACACGACGCGGACGGACATTCAGGCGATCGAGGAACTGGATGTGCGTGTGATCGGCGTCTCGAAGATGAATCTGCGCTATCTTGTGGAGCAGGGAGACTTCAGCGAGAAGCTGTATTATGTTCTGCAGGGCCTGATGCTTGATCTTCCGCCGCTGAAAGAGAGGCCGGAAGACCTTCTCTATTATTTTAAAAAATTTTTCAAGCAGTATTCCAAGAAGTACAACAAATATCTTGTACCGACGCAGGGAGCGCTCGAAAAGATTCAGAATCTTGTATGGAGCGGAAATATCCTGCAGCTCCAGGTCTTCTGCGAAAGGCTGGTCCTCGCCGCAGACAGACGGAGCATCGACGAGGTGTATATACAGAAGACGTATGATTCCCTGTATCCGCATATCCGGGAGCAGGGCGGTCAGAGACAGGTTGTAGTCTACCATTCCCCGGAAGCGGATGAACTCAATGAGCTGCTCGAAAAACATCACGGGAGCCGTTCGCTGGTTGCGAAGGAGCTTGGAATCAGCACGACGACGCTCTGGAGAAGGATGAAGAAGTACGGGGTGGAGGCAAAATATAGTTAAAAATTTGTCAATATGTAAAAGTGCCCCATTTTTGGGGCACAGATTTTTAGTAATTTAACAGCATTTCAATATATGTAATAAACATTGCAAAAACATTTCTGCATATATCATTTTTTTAAATAATCCCTATCGAAATTTCCAATACCTGAAATTAAAAATTCAATGATTGAAATTAAAAATGCAAATAATGAAAAAATAGTAATCATGCAACAAAATGGATTTTTTATCTTGGATGTTTTGTCAATGGTTTTTAATTTTTCGTTAAAATATAATCAGTTTATAAAAAGCGCGTGAGCGCAAAAAAGGAGGAGACAAATCATGAAAATTGGATTCATTGGACTGGGCATCATGGGTAAGCCGATGAGCAAGAATCTGGTGAAGGCAGGGTATGAATTGGTAGTCTACAACAGGAGCCAGGCGAAAGCGGACGAGCTTGTTGAGATGGGAGCCATCAGGGGAACCTCTCCCGCGGATGTGGCAAGCCAGTGCAAGGTGATCATCACAATGCTGCCGAATTCCCCGCATGTGCGCGAGGCCTGCCTCGGAAAGAACGGCATCGCCGAGACGGCTGAGCCGGGCACGGTTGTGATTGATATGAGTTCGATTGATCCGGTGGAGAGCAAGGCGATCGGAGCAGAGCTGGCAAAGAAGGGCATCGAGATGCTGGACGCACCGGTCAGCGGCGGAGAGCCGAAGGCCATCGACGGTACGCTTTCCGTTATGGTCGGCGGCACGAAAGAGAATTTTGATAAATACTATGATCTGCTGATGGCAATGGCAGGTTCTGTCGTGTATGTCGGACCGCTTGGCTCAGGAAACGTTGCGAAACTTGCGAATCAGGTAATCGTTGCGATCAACATCGCGGCTGTATCCGAGGCCATGACGCTGGCCGTCAAGAACGGCGCAGATCCAGAACTCGTATATCAGGCGATTCGCGGCGGCCTTGCAGGTTCCACTGTGCTTGACGCAAAAGCACCGATGATGATGGACCGCAATTTCAAGCCGGGCTTCCGCATTGAGCTTCACATCAAGGATCTTGGCAATGCGCTGAACGCGGCTCACGCGACCAATACGTCTCTTCCATTCACGGCTCAGGTGATGGAGATGATGCAGGCCCTCAAGAACGAAGGCTGTGCGGCGGAGGATCACAGCGCGCTGGTGAAGTATTTTGAGAAGATTTCCAACGTGACGGTGAAGAAACCAGAGTAAAACGATAGATTTTTGACAGGGCCGGAGGTTCGAAAGGAAAACGTTTCTGGTGAGGCAGATCAGAAATTTTGAGAACAGCTTGCGGCAGACTGGCTCAAAAACAAAGCTGAATCTGAACCGGGAGCGAAGAATGCCGCCGGGATGGAAGAAGAACTTCCGGCGCCGGAAAAATATAAGTGATGTAATAAAATTTACATAAAAAAGGAGGAGAAACTGATGATTCCAACAATTACCAAGATGGAGGTTTACCCGGTTGCAGGACATGACTGCATGGAGCTGAACCTGTCAGGAGCACACGCACCGTATTTCACAAGAAATATCGTGATCCTCACCGATTCCAACGGTGTGGAGGGCGTAGGCGAGGTGCCGGGCGGCCAGAAGATCACGAAGGCCCTTGAAGATGTGAAGGATCTTGTGATCGGAACGAGCATCGCGGACTACAAGCAGACTCTGAACAAGGTCCGCGCATGGCTTGACGCAAACATCAAGGACGATGTCCGTGGCCTTCAGACCTTTGACCTTCGTACCGGCGTACATGTAGTGACGGCAATCGAGGCTCCGCTGCTTGACCTGCTCGGAAAATTCCTCGAGGTTCCGGCTGCGGCTCTGATGGGCGACGGCATCCAGAGAGAGCGCGTACAGTTCCTCAGCTACCTGTTCTATGTAGGCGACCGCAAGAAGACAGACCTTCCGTATGAGGAAGAGCCGGACAGCGACTGCGACTGGTATCGTCTGCGTCATGAGGAGGCTCTGACTCCGGAAGCGATCGTGGCTTTGGCAAAGGCTACGCATGAGAAATATGGTTTTGTTGACTTCAAGCTCAAGGGCGGCGTTCTGCCTCCGAAGGAAGAAGTCAAGGCTGTACAGGCGATCAAGAAAGAGTTCCCGAATGCCCGCGTTGACCTTGACCCGAACGGCTGCTGGAGTCTTGCAGAAGCTCTTGAGGTGGCTCCGATGCTCAAGGAATGCCTTGCGTACTGCGAGGATCCGTGCGGCGCTGAGAACGGCTTCTCCGGCAGAGAGATCATGGCTGAGTTCAAGCGCGAGACAGGCATGCCGACCGCTACGAACATGATCAACACCGACTGGAGACAGATGTACCACTGCCTGGCTCTGCACAGCGTGGATATTCCGCTTGCTGACCCGCATTTCTGGACGATGAACGGCTCTGTCCGCGTAGGCCAGATGTGCAATGATTTCGGTATGATGTGGGGCTGCCATTCCAACAACCACTTTGACATTTCCCTCGCAATGGTCGTACAGTGCGCGGCGGCGATCCCGGGCAAGATGAACGGTATCGATACGCACTGGATCTGGCAGGAAGGCAGAGAGCGCCTGACGAAAGAGCCGATGCAGATCGTGGACGGATGCATCGATCTTCCGAAGAAGGGCGGACTCGGCATCGAGGTTGACCGTGATCAGGTTATGAAGGCGCATAAGCTTTATATGGACAACTGCCTCGGCGCGAGAGATGATGCGATCGGAATGCAGTATCTGATTCCGGGCTGGAAGTTCGACAACAAGAAGCCGTGCCTGGTAAGATAAGGGACAGAGGAATCTGAAATGCGGAGAAATCTGCAGAGTTATGGGGACAAAATACCCTTTGGCTCCAACATCGCAACATAAAAAGTCCGGGAACCGCTTCCGGATCCTGCCGCTGCCGGCAGAGCTGTCCGGATCGGATAAACGTTCTCCCAGATGTCCGGCATCCTGCGGTTCCGCGGTTTCCACAATCTTAGAAAAGGAGAAAACATACAATGGATGAATCTACAAGAATGCTGCTTGGTCTGATCATTGGTATCGCAATCATGATCGTCCTTGTCTCCAAGACGAAAGTACATACATTCATCGCCCTGATGGTTGCGGCGGCAATCACCGGCATCATCGGCGGAATGCCTCTCGTAGATGCCACAAATGAGGCGGGAGAGACGATCACAGGTATCGTAAACGCCATCCAGGATGGTTTTGGAAGCACACTGAAGAGTACCGGCATCATCATCGGCCTCGGCGTCATGATGGGCGGTATCCTCGAGGAATCCGGTGCGGCGGAGCAGATGGCTTATTCCTTTATCCGCGCCGTCGGCAAGAAGAAAGAAGAGTGGGCTCTGGCAATCACAGGCTGGTTCATCGCCATCCCAGTATTCGCGGATTCCGCGATCGTGATCTTTGCACCTCTGTGCAAGGCTATCTCCAAAGTTACCGGTAAATCCATCGTTGGTCTTGCACTTGCAATGGCGGCAGGTCTTCAGCTGACACACTGTCTGGTTCCCCCGACACCGGGCCCGACGACCGCGGCAAGCATGCTCGGCGTTGATGTAGGCCAGATGATCATCTGCGGTTCCCTGATCTCCATTCTGATGCTGGTTGTGGCGGTATTCTACTGCCAGTGGATCGGCAAGAAGATCTATCAGGTTCCGAAGGAAGACGGCGGATTCGACCGCAAAGAGTTCAAAAAAGAGTACATCAAATCCATGGACGAACTTGAGCATCTGATGGGCCAGAAGAAGCTTCCAGGCCTCGGCGTTTCCATCGCTCCGATCGTTGTTCCGCTTGTTCTGATCCTCGCAAACACGATCCTTGATCTGGCAGGCATCGAGATCAGCATTCTCGCGTTCCTCGGCTCCCCGATCATCGCTCTTGCGATCGGTACGCTGATCGCGATTTACGGCCTTATGGCAAAAGATGACAACAAGAAGGTTCTCGGCGTTATGGATAACGCGATCAAAAGCACCGGCATCATCATGCTGATCACCGGCGCAGGCGGAGCTCTTGGAAATGTTATCAAGGTCAGCGGCGTTGGCACGGCTCTCGGCGAGCTCGTCCTGAAGCTCCCGCTTCCGGCAGTCCTGATCCCATTCCTGATCGCGGCTCTGATGCGTATCGCTCTTGGCTCCGCGACGGTTGCCATCACGACGGCGGCTTCCCTGTCCGCTCCGCTGCTTGGCGCTCTGTCCGTAAGCCCGCTGCTGATGGCTGTATCCTGCTGCGTAGGCGCGATTTCCTTCTCGTACTTCAACGACAGCGGTTTCTGGGTATGGAACGGAATGTTCGGTGTGGATGACATCAAAGACCAGATTAAATGTAAGACGGCCATATCCATGATCATGTCCGTGGTCGGCGTTGCGGAACTGCTGGTTTTGTCAATATTTATGCACTAAGAGGTGACGTGAGTTATGAATACAGATTTTATTAAAGGCGTAATCGTGCCGATCATCACCCCGATCGACGCGGATGAGAAAATTGATGAGAAAAGAATGAGAGCCCAGGTGGACTATGTCATCGAGGGCGGCCTTTCCGGCATCCTGGCTTTTGGCAGCAACGGCGAGTTTTACGTGGTTGAGGAAGACGAGATGGAACGCGGCCTGAAGATCATGGTCGATCAGGCGGCCGGCAGAGTTCCGGTTTACTTCGGAATCGGCGCAATCAGCACAAAGAAATGCGTGCGTCTCGCGAAGATGGCGGCGGCAAACGGAGCGGCAGGTATCTCCGTGCTTCAGCCGATGTTCCTCAAGCCGACCGAGAACGAGCTGTTTGAGCATTTCAAGGCAATCGCGGAGGCAGTTCCGGATACGCCGATGCTGCTCTACAACAACCCGGGACGAGTGGGCTACACAATGTCCGGCAATCTTGTGGACCGTCTTGCCCACGAAGTGAAGAACATCGTCGGCATGAAGGACACGAGCGGCGACATCACACAGACCGAGGAGTTCATCCGCAGAACGCGCGATGTGGACTTCAAGGTATTCGGCGGCAAAGATACGCTTCTGTACGCTTCCCTGTGCCACGGCGCGGTCGGCGGCGTATGTACGGCAGGCAACTTCATGCCGGAGATGATCATGGATATCTACAACAAGTACATGGCGGGAGATATCCAGGGATCCCTCGAGGCACAGTTCAAGCTGAATCCGGTTCGTCTGTCGATGGACGGCGCGAGCTTCCCGGTAGCGGCAAAAGATATGGCGAAGCTGCGCGGCCTTGATATCGGAGAGCCGTACAGACCGAACGTGTCCACGCCGGAAGGTCCGGTTCTTGACAAAATCAAGGCAGAGATGAAGACGGCGGGACTGATCTGAGACAAAGCACAGGGAGTCTGTTCTGAGCGCTGTCAGAGTCTGTCCGGAGTCATTACGAATGCGGCGCGGCCATTACGGGAGGAACACAGACCGCACAGAAGAAGAGCGCTCTGCAGATTTCTGCGGCAGGATATAACGGGGTTAGCAAAATTTTAAATGGCAGCCATGCGGCGGGCAGATTCGTCTGTGCGGGGCATGGCTGTCTGCATATACAGAAAAAAGAGCAGATTTTTCTGACAAAAGAGTTTTTATGCATTGCGTTGCGGCGTAAAATAAGGTACACTAAAACGGACTTAATATCAGTGACGAGCGGAGAGAAATCAGTATCTTTACTGATATGGAGAGGGATCATGTATCTGAGTAAGATACAGCCGCGCTTTGGGAAACTATCAGACGTGGATTGAAAAAAGAAACGAAGTAAGGAGGAGAAGGAAGAACATGAAAGTAGTAATCGCGATTGATTCATTTAAGGGAAGCATGAGCTCCATGGAAGCCGGATATGCGGCCCGCGCCGGCATTGCAAAAGCGTGTGATGCTCAGGTAGTCGTAAAGCCTCTGGCAGACGGCGGCGAGGGCACAACGGAAGCGCTGGTGGAGGGACTTGGCGGAGAGTATGTGTCTCTCGATGTGAAAGGCCCGCTGGGCGGAACCACCTGCGCAAAGTATGGGATCCTTGCGGACGGAAAGACGGCAGTCATGGAGATGGCGGAGGCTTCCGGAATCATCCTTGTAAAGAGGGAGGATCTGGATCCGTGGAAAGCGACGACATACGGAGTCGGCGAGATGATTCTGGATGCGGTAAAGCGCGGCTGCAGAGAGTTCATCATCGGGATCGGCGGAAGCGCGACATCCGAAGGCGGAACAGGCATGCTAAAAGCGCTGGGCTATGAATTCCTCGATGCGCAGGGTAATCCGATCCGGGAAGGACTTCAGGATCTGGACAAGATCGCTTCAATTCGCGGCGACCATGTGCCCGCTGAACTGAAGGAGTGCCATTTCCAGATCGCCTGCGACGTGCGCAACCCGCTGTGCGGACCGAACGGAGCCGTCTATGTCTTTGGCCCGCAGAAAGGTGTGAAGGAAGAGGAGAAGCAGCCGCTTGACGAGAAGATGATGCACTACGCGCAGAAGACGAAGGAGTTTATTGGCGAGGATTACAGCCTTCGGGAAGGAGCAGGAGCGGCTGGCGGACTTGGATTTGCGTTCCTGAGCTATCTGCCGAACGTTGAGCTGAAATCCGGTATCGAGATCGTACTGAACGCAATTCGCCTTGAAGAGGAAGTGAAAGATGCGGATATCGTAATCACAGGTGAAGGCCGTCTGGACTTCCAGACCGCGATGGGAAAGGTTCCGGTAGGCGTGGCGCATCTTGCGAAAAAGTACGGCGCAAAGGTGATTGCGTTTGCGGGAGGCGTGACAGACGACGCGGGTGAGTGCAACAAAGAGGGAATCGACGCGTTCTTCCCGATCGTGCGCGGCGTGACGACTCTCGACGAGGCGATGGTGCCGGCGAACGCGAAGAAGAATATGGAGCTGACGGCGGAGCAGGTGTTCCGGATGGTGGCTGCCTGCAGGTAGAAAGCAGGCAGAGCTGTCAGAGAACATTTTCGTGGAGTGTATACCAGATGGAGATTTATTTTCCATCTGGTATACACTGTTTTTAAGGATATATCGTGCAGTTTCTTTCCTCCTCCGGTATTTTCTGACCCCGCATATTTTTCAATTTTTCATTCATATTCAGAATCTAAAAATATTTTAAAGTGTAACAAAATAAACAGATAGCCATTTTTCTGAAAATAAGGTATACTATAGCAAGATTAATTTTTACGTGCAAAGAGGTGATAATCTTGTTAAAGACTGCTTTGGATCATACAATTATCGAAAAAACAAAGACGGAGGTTGTTCCTGAACTGAAAAATGTTCTGGGAGATGATCTAACGAAATGTGTTTTATATGGTTCCTGCGCCAGAGGAGACTTTTCAGATGATTCAGATATAGATATAGCGCTGCTGGTTAAATGCAATCGAATAACAGCTAAGAAATATTCGGAAAGCCTGGCAGATATTTCAACAAAATTCGCAATGAAATATTTTGCAATTGTTAATTTTGTATGCATTCCCTATGAAGAATATAATCAAAAAAAGTCCTGGTATTTGTATTATAAAAATATCAGCAGGGATGGGGTGGTTTTGCATGGATGAAAAATATTATGAAGAACTTGTGAAAATCAGACTGGAACGTGCCAGGGAGTTGCTGGAGGAATCGGAAGCACTGGTAAACAAAGATTCTTATAAGTCTGCGAATAACCGGGCTTTTTATGCTATAGAGAAAGGGATTAAAGCGCTTCTCGCCAGTATAAAGACAGATGCCGAGACTCATACCGGCGCTGAGAAAATGTTTAATTATCATTTTATCCATAATGGGAATGGTATTTTTACTCCAGATGATTATCGACTGGTCCGGCAGACAAATCAGATCCGAAATGCATCTGACTATGACGACTTTTACATTACAAGTAAAGAGGAAGCACGAAGGCAAGTACAAAATGCGAGATATCTTATAGATAAGATAGAAAAATATCTGACAGAAAAAACATAGTGTTGGTGAATCATGACATCTGATGCGAGTATGAAAGACTACTTGTAATTAAAATGTATAGTCATCTTTCTGAAAATAGGGTCTACTATAGCAGAATTGACTTTACAGACAAATCTGTTGGGCAAATAGAAAATTTATGGAGGAAGATACGATGCTGGAATTTAAATATGACACGCAGCTGCTGATTGAGGGAGAGAATCTCGATGAAGACACAATAAGCGAGTATTTTACCAGTAATTTTAAAGGAGATTGTCTGCTGGCAGTCGGAGACGAGGATCTGATAAAGATTCATTTTCATACAAACGAACCCTGGAAAGTCCTTGAATACTGTGCTTCCCTTGGTGAAATCTATGATATTGTGATCGAAGACATGGACAGGCAGTCGCGGGGATTAAAAGGGTAAAAAGAGAAGGGAGATTATCATGGCATTACATATCATCAGCGAAGCAGCAAGATGCTTAAACTGCAAGAAACCTCAGTGTCAGCTGAACTGTCCGGTTCACACACCGATTCCGCACATCATTCAGCTTTTTAAGGAGAATAAGCTGAAAGAAGCCGGAGCGGAACTGTTCGAGAACAATCCGCTGTCTGTAGTCTGCGCGACGGTCTGCAATCATGAGACGCAGTGCGCCGGCCACTGTGTGCTCGGAAAGAAGAGCAGCCCGGTGCAGTTCTATGATATCGAGAAATATATATCGGATACGTATCTGGATCAGATGCAGGTGCAGAAAGCGGAGAAAAAAGACGGGCAGGTCGCTGTCATCGGCGGAGGAGCGGCGGGTATGACCGCGGCGATCATTCTGGCCCGGAACGGATATGGCGTCACCATCTATGAGGAGAAGGACAAGATCGGCGGAATGATGCAGTATGGAATTCCGGATTTCCGTCTGCCCAAGACGATCCTCGCGCGGTACAAGAAAAAGATGCTGGAGATGGGCATCAAGATCCGCCCGAACACGGTGATGGGCGGCGATCTGACGATTGACAATCTGTTTCGCGATGGCTATGATGCCGTATTTGTGGGAACCGGCGTCTGGAGGCCGAAAACGCTCGGCATGAAGGGCGAGAGCCTGGCTAACGTTCATTTTGGCATCGCGTATCTTGCGAACCCATCTGCCTACGATCTCGGAGAGACGGTGGCGATCATCGGAATGGGCAACGTGGCGATGGATGTCGCCAGAATGGCAATGAGAAACGGAGCGCAGAAGGTCACTCTGTATGCCAGAGGAAAGAATATATCTGCGAGCTCCCATGAGATGGCCTACGCACAGCTTGACGGAGCGGAATTTGTCTTTGGCAAGGCGATAGAGAGCATTACTCCGGACGGACCAGTGTTTCGGATCTCTATTTTCGATGAGAATGACAAGGTGATCGGTTATGAGGAGCAGCGCGAGCAGGTTCACGCAGACTCCACGATCATTGCCGTCAGCCAGGGACCGAAGAACAAGCTGATTCTGACTACGGAGGGACTGAAAGGCTCAGAGAGAGGGCTTCTGATCACGGATGAGAACGGCATGACTACCCGCGAAGGCGTCTTCGCCGCGGGCGATGTGGTACACGGCTCCAAGACGGTGGTGCACGCGGTGGAGGAAGCGAAGAAGGCCGCCGAGGGGATTATGCAGTATATTAAGGCGAAAAAATAAAAAAGCGCCCCGCGGAGCGTTTTTTGTATTGCAGGAAGTCCTGTGAACGAGAAAAAGTTCAGCCAGGGAGAGGTGGCAAGTCCGCTCCCCTGGCTGAATCTGCGCAGATTTAATTTTTTTCCGGTTCATGTTTTTCGACGTATAAGATAATTTCAATTATTTTTGTATCGTCCATGCCCTCGCTTCTAAGCTTTTCAATCAGATTTACGATTTCTTTTCCTGTCATTCCTTCCATGCCTTCTCCTTTCTCCATCCGGTTTGCCTTGCCGCTCCCTTTCTGGTTAGTACCAAACGTGTAAATCGCCTGATACTTAAATATACACTATATTTAGTGAAAAATCAATTGTTTTTTACATCCCTGTGGAGTTCTCGTCTTCTACATATTTTATCAGATTCCCGGGCTGCATTTCCAGTATGCAGCAAAGCGTGTTTAAGGTTTTAATCCCCGGAACAATTCCTTTTTTCATATCCTGCATTGTTTTTTCTCCGATCAGTTTTTCCCTTCGAATCCTTCCGGTATTGTACCCGTTTTCTTTCAGCAGATCTATAATATTCATTTTGAAAACAAACATATCCTCACCTCCGATATATTTGAACATATTATCACTAAAATCTTTTGTTGTCAACACTA
>CANQUH010000113.1 GCA_947626965.1 uncultured Lachnospiraceae bacterium | reverse complement strand
CGGAATATACTCCGAATTGTAGGCGCTGTAGCTTTTTACGGAGGTCAGCACCATCCAGTAAAACGGGAACAGCACCACAAGGGCCCAGAAAGTCAGGCCCACACAGGTAACCATCTTTAAAATCCTTCCGCGTACGCGGCCGGAACGCTCAAGTTTTTCCATATCCAATACCACTGTTTCTTTCATAAATTCCCTTTTTCCGGTTATCCTCTCTGTTTACGAACCGTAATGCACGTGCTTCCCTGAGATCATCAGATTGATGCAGGTGATTGTCAGCACGATAACAAACAGCAGAATCGCAGCCGCCGAAGCATACGACGGATATCCGCCGCTGCTGCCGTACAGCATATCGTACACATAGCCGACGATCGTGTTCATCTCCGCTGTGTTCAGGTTCGTCCCGAACAGGGCGACCGCATCGCTGTACGCCTTGAACGCCCCGATAAATCCTGTGATGATCAGATAGACCAGCGTCGGAGAAATCATCGGAAGCGTAATCCGCACAAAGATCCGGAATTTTGATGTACCGTCGACCTTCGCCGCGTTGTAGTACTCCTGGTTCACGGAGGCCAGCGCGCTCGTCAGGATCAGGATTTTGAACGGCATGACCACCCAGATTGTATACAGACAGAGCACAAACATTTTTGCCGGATAAGGGCCGTCGATAAAGTCAACCGGCCCCGCGCCGAACCAGCCAAGAAGCAGATTCACAAACCCGTCCGTGTACGGCGTCCTGCGGAACAGAATCATAAACACAAGACCGACCGCCAGCGTATTTGTCACATACGGCAGGAAGTAGATCGTCTGGTAAAGGCTGCGGAGCGGCCGAAACGAACTCAGTCCCACGGAGATCAGAAGCGCGGCCGCCGTGGAGAGCGGCACGGTGATGACCACCAGAATAAATGTATTTTTAAGCGCCTGCAGGAAATACGGATCATGCAGTACATAGGAATAATTATACATTCCCACGCCGTAAGACGTCTGGGAAGCAAAATTATAACCCTCCTCAAACGAGTAGATCAGCACATCGATCAGCGGATACACCAGGAAAAATCCCAGAAACAGGATCGCCGGCAGCAGATACAGCCAGCCTTTCATTTGCTTTTTTTCCATCTTAAACTCCTTGTCCGCCCGGCCGCGGCATAAACATTGATTTTTGACAGTTCTGCAGACAATGCGCGGCGACCGTTACAGAGAAACCGCAGAAATCCTCGTTTCCGTTTCCCGGTCAAACAGAAACAACTTATCTGGTCGGATACTGAACCGAACCTCAGCAGAACCGGGATCCACCCTCTGCTCCGCGCCGATGATTGCCCGGATCGACGGACTCTCCGACGCCTCATGAACGGCGACGATGCTGATATCACGGCCCATCACCTCCACGCCGGACAGACGACAGGAAAACACGCCGGAATCCGCATCTGATTTTTCCCGCAATGCCTCACTGGATATGTTTTCCTGTACGGGAATAAAACCTTCCGGCCTTATCCCCACATAAACTTCCCGGTCGGAAACGCCCGGCACATCGAGGACATTCTCCTTGCCGATCCAGAGCTTCCCACCCCTGACACTGCCTCGAAAGACATTGATCGGCGGAGTCCCGAGGAACTTCGCGACAAACAGATTCACCGGAGTGTCATAGACCTCCTGCGGTTTTCCGATCTGCTGAATCACTCCTTCCTTCATGACGACAATGATATCGGAGATGCTCATCGCCTCCTCCTGGTCATGTGTCACAAAAACAGTTGTGATCTTTGTCTCCCTCTGGATCCGGCGGATCTCCTCCCTTGTCTGCAGTCTCAGCCGCGCGTCGAGGTTGGAAAGCGGCTCGTCCATCAGAAGGATTCTCGGTATTTTCACCAGCGCCCGCGCAATCGCCACACGCTGCTGCTGGCCGCCGGACAGCTCGCCCGGCCTGCGGTCCATCAGCTCACTGATCTGAACAAGTTTTGCCGCCTCATCCGCCCTCTTCCGCATCTCCGCTTTGGAGAGCTTTGCGGCGCCTTTCAGATTCTCCAGCGGAAACAGAATATTCTGCAGCACGGTCAGGTGCGGGTAGAGCGCATAGTTCTGAAACACCATGCCCACGCCTCTCTTTTCCGCCGGGAGATTCGTCACATCGTCCTCCCCGAAAAAGATCCTGCCTGACGTCGGTTTAAGCAGACCGCAGAGCAGATTGAGCGTCGTGCTCTTGCCGCATCCCGACGGTCCGAGCAGACCGACCAGCTTCCCGTCCGGTATCTCAAAACTGAAATCATCAACCGCCGTGACCTCCCCGCGCGCTTTTCTGCCGCGGGAAGGAAATTTTTTTGTCAGATTTTGTAAAGTAACTTTCATATCATTTCACCTTCAATTTCGGTCGGTGCCAGGCTTTCTCAGCAGATTCCCTTAAAACAGAAAGTAAACTCCATCCGTCCCTCTGCATTCATCAGATATTCCGGAAGCGGACGCGCCCCCCAGGAATCGTCGCCGCCGACGCCCATCTGCCGCATCGCGGCACGCACGACCGTGTAATGTACCTGCGGCAGTTCATACCAGTGAGCGGCGTTTTCCAGCTCATGCGAGGTGTACGGCAGCGCGGAAAAATCCATCTGATCTCCGGCAAAGAGCAGGCCGCGCCCTCTCGCGTCCGTCACCTTTGCCCAGCGGACTCCAACCTTGTTGCCGCACTCCTGCGGAGTCAGATATTTCGCAAGATTGTCTTTCACACGATTCCTGTAAATGCCGAGCTTCGCGCCCTCGCAGCGGTCCCGGTACGTCTCCTGCGGTCCCATACCGTACCACTCCAGGCGGTCGTAATCCGCGTCGATCTTCATCTGTACGCCGAACAGCGGCATATCTCCGAGCTCCTTCACCACATCATGGATCAGCTTCACCTGAACCGTGCCGTCCGCAAACACCGTGTACTCCATCTGGCAGGAAGACGCAGGCTTCGTCGGCAGCGGATATGTGTAGGTAATTTTTACACAGTTCTCCTGCTCCTCCACCTCCGGAACTGCGGCCGGACCTGCGGGACTCTTCGACGTCGCATACAGATCCGCCAGCTTCCACTGGCCATACCGCCTCATCATGGCGTTTCCGTCGTCATTGTCGACCGGCGCGCGCCAGAAAGCCGGTTTCGGCATCGCCTTCAGCATCTCTTTTCCGCCGTAACGGTAGGACACCATGCCGCTGCTCTGATAGGAGAACAGCGCGTCAAAACATTCACCGCGCACGCCAAGATTGTGATAGCCATGAATCACCTGGAGCTTTCCGCCGGAAGGTGCTGCACAGCTGGACAGTTCTTCTGGCACCGCACACGCCGGTTTCCCATCCGGACATGATACAAAATGGGATTTGCCGCAGGTGTTTTCATAACCCGGCTGTCCCGCCACACACACATGCTGGTTAAATGGTTCTTCATGATTTCCCTGCTCCACCGCATACACATACTGGCCGAACGCCACCTCGTGGCCTGCCGGAGCCCACGCAGTGTCGTGCTTCAGGCGGAAGGACACCGTCACGGTGTATTCGCCCGGTTTTGTCTGCTCTTCAAGCGGAAGCTCAAACGTTCCCTCGTCAAGCGGCCCGAGGAAAATTTCCATACTCCTGCTGCATACCTGTCTGCCGTCCCTTGCCAGCGTCACAAGACACTCATAGCGGTTCGTATTGATGAACAGATTCTTATTCTTCACCGTCATCTCCGTCTTTCCCGGGATGACTGAAATATTCTGGTAATTAAACTTTACATCCTGCATCTTTGGGGACTCGGCACGGTCCTCACCGCCGTACACAATCCCATTTCCGCTGAAATTATAGTCTGTCGGACGCTCATCAAAATCTCCGCCGTACGCCTCAAACTCATTCCCATAGCGGTCTTTCTTCGTGATTGTCTGATCGATGAAATCCCAGATAAAGCCGCCCTGATACAGCGGTTCCGTGTCCGTCAGCTCCGTATATTTGTGCATGCCGCCGCACGAATTTCCCATTGCGTGCGTGTACTCGCAGCAGATAAACGGCTTGCTGCGGTCTTTCTCAAGAAACGCCTGAATCGACGCGACAGAAGGATACATCTGACTCTCCATGTCGCTCGTTTCGTTGTAGCGGCGGTCGTGCAGAACACCCTCATAATGCACCAGACGCGTCGGATCCTCGCGGCGGAACAGCTGCGACATCTCATAGATGACCTTACCGCCAAATGACTCGTTGCCGCAGGACCAGATCAGGATCGACGGGTGATTCTTGTCCCGCTGAAACGCGGAATTTGCACGGTCCAGCATCACATCCAGCCACTCCTCATGGTCGTACGGAACGAGATAGTCCGTCCCGCAGGCCCCTCTCTCATACGGCTCGAACGTTCCGTGCGTCTCCATATTTGTCTCGGCAATCATGTACAGGCCATAGCGGTCGCACAGATCATACAGCACCTGCGTATTCGGGTAATGGCTTGTCCGAATCGCGTTGATATTATTGCGCTTCATGGTTATGATATCTTTTTCAATCTCAGCCGCGGAGATAGCGCGCCCCGTCTTCGAGCTGAAATCATGACGGTTTACCCCCTTGAAGACGATACGCTTCCCGTTGAGCTGCATCAGCCCGTCCTTCATCTCAAAACGGCGGAAACCGACCTGCTGACAGATTACTTCCTTAACAACACCCTTCTCGTCCGACAGCGTGATCCAGAGCTGGTACAGCTTCGGATCCTCCGCGCTCCACAGCAAAGGATTCGCTACATTCATGCTGATCTCGGTGTACTCCGCGTCGGCCTCTGTTCTGCTGCTCTCCGCCACAGCCGCATTGTTCTGCACTTTCCTTTCATTCTCCGGCTCTGCAGTGGCATTTTGCGTTTTCGTTCTGTCCGCCGATCCGGTCACATCATTCTGCAGTTCTCCGGAAGTTTCCAGTATGGCCGCGTCACTCTGCGTTCCGGTTCCCGCACTCAGCTCCTCCGCGCCCTCAATCTCCATCTCATATGCGCAGATTTCCGTTTCCCCGTCCATCAGGCGCAGGGACGCTCTTCCATTTCCCATCGTCCGCAGACGAACGGACAGCTCCGCATTCTCAAATGTATCGTCAAGCAGCGTGCGGACGCGCAGATCGCTCACATGCACAGATGGAATCGCGTAGAGATAAACATCACGGTAAATCCCCGAAAAGCGGAAGAAATCCTGATCTTCGCACCAGCTTCCGGCACTCCATTTGAACACCTGCGCCGCAAGCTTGTTCTCCCCTTCTGTCAGGTACGGCGTCAGTTCAAATTCCGACGGAGTAAAACTGTCCTCGCTGTAGCCCACATACTGTCCGTTCAGCCAGAGCGCCAGGGCGCTCTCCACCCCCTGAAAAGAGATAAACACACGTTTTCCCTTCATGGAAGCCGGAACCGTGAAATATCTGACATAACTTGCCGTCGGATTGAAACGCTCCGGAATCTGACCCGGTCTGACCTCCTCCCTGCCGTCCCACGGGTACTGCACATTGACGTACTGCGGCGCGTCGTATCCCTCCATCTGGATATGCGCCGGAACATGAATGTCCGCCCACGGCCTGCAGTCAAAATCAACACGCTCGAACCCTTTGACCGCGCTCTCATAATTTACCGCATAGGAAAATTTCCACAGCCCGTTCAGTGAATACACAAAACTGCTTCGGCCTTCCTGCGCTTCCTCCGCCGACGCGAAAAAGCTGTGTCCGGAATGGGCGTCCAGCCGGTTCTCGCGGAAAAAACGCGGATCTTTTACCTTTGCATAGTCAAAATAATTCATGAAATATGATCCTCCTGAAAATTTTCATCTGAATCTTATCTGCAGCTGTCCCGTACTGACATACCTGTACTGATATGTCAAAACCTGCTTATGCTGACGCTGATATCTTAGCATAAACAAGTTTCTGTGTCATTACCGAATTTTCCGCCTTTTGTGTCACAGGACGAAATTTCCTGTGAATCGGGCAGGAGACGGTTTTCTCTCATGCCCGCCCGCGCGGCTCAGGTGCTGCGGCAGCAACTGATCTCCGTATGCGGGCCTAAAAAAAGAATGTGCCTTTGGTACATTCTCGCGCCGAGCGCGGCTGCAAAAGCAGCACTTTCCATGTACGCGCTCGTGCGCACCCGCCGGAGGCTTTTTTGTCACAGGACGAATTTCCTGTGACAAAAAAAAGAACACCTTCAGGCTTATCCCTGAAAGTGTCCTTTTTCGTAAGGGGATTTTTAATAGTCAAGCGCCACGGAACCAGCTCTCTCTGATGTTGTATCTGTCACATTCCGGGCTACTTTTCCACTCTCTGTCTCCTCGATCTTTACTACATCCTTCTTTGCGTCGCCGGATGTCTTGAACTCCATCTGTACCGATACAGTTCCTTCCGCAACGTCAAGCACATAGCCTTCTGATTCAAGCGTTACATCGTAGAAAGCGTAGCTTGCATTCTCTTCTGCCGCAAGGCTTGCACGAGCCGCTTCCTTGGCTGCCTCGTACTGCTCGCTTCCCTCTTCCAGCCTGGTAACCTTTATCTCGGTGTCAGCCGGAAGCTGTGCTGCTTCAGACGCGATCACTTTAACCGCTACTTCGTTGTCTTCATACGTAAGTATTCCGGAAATACAAGTCTCAGGTGCTTCCGCCACAACAGTGTCTTCCACTGTCTCCGGCGCTTCTGTTTCCTCAGACATCTCCGGTGCTTCCGCCTCTTCCTCCAATGTCTCAGAACCGAAATCCGGCAGTGCCGCTCCCGGTACCAGACTATCCTCGATCGTCACGATATCCGTCACATCAATTCCCAGTTCCCCCGCCTCTGACATCTCCGGCATTGCCTCCGCCGCGGGGGCGTCTGCCTGTAAAACGTCCTGGTTATCGGATTCTGGAACTACTTCCTGGACTGCCTGGATCTCTTCTGTACTGTCTATGACCATCTCGGCACGGGCGGTCATCCCGAACTCTGTACCGACCATCACCATCATAGCCGCTGTAAGTGAACAAATCGCGAATTTTCCCATTACGTTCCATCTCTTCATATTCTCATCTCCTTTTTTCTGGATTTTTTATTTCTCTGGCCTCTGTTTCTATGTCCCTTTTATTTTATACCCGCCAGATTCTATTGGAAAGTTGTTATATTTTTGTCTTTTCTTATATTATACACATTACTTGTCATATATCGGTCATTTTGCCGCAACTTTTTCCCCTTTTTTTAAAAAAACTGGAGGAAAATTTGTTTCTATCTCCTCAGCTGCAGATACGCTTCCGCAGAACTGCCGTTCTTCCTGTGTTGTTGTGTTTATTATACCATAATAATTGCATTTTATCAATGAATTTTTAAATATAATATTTAAAAATTTAATTTTATATGGATAAATCTGTATCAGTACAACATATATACAGGAATATAATCTGAGCAAAGAGCCGCTCCGCGCGGATCTCCTCGTCATCCGGAAAGAACCCGGCGTGCAGATCGCAAATGAAATCGGGAGGATCTTTAAAGGGCACAACATCATTGAATACAAGAGTCCCGACGACGGCCTTACCATTGATGACTTTTTCAAGGCGGCTGCGCACGCGTGCCTGTACAAGTCGCTCGGGCAGACGGTGGACCAGTACCCCGCAGAAGATATTACGGTCTCGCTGTTCCGGGAGGCGTATCCCAGGGAGCGAACGTATGTAAAGCAATTCTTAATATCCAGCAGGAAGCATATGATCAGGGAAGACAAATCGAAAGAGACAACACGCTGCGGGAGAAGGAGCGCGCGGATACAGCAGAAAAGGAACTCCTCCGGCTGAAGGAAGAGATCCGGAGACTGCGCGTTCAGCTGGCTGGAGGAAATTAAAATTATTTTGCCGGAATGTTCTGGGAAATGGGAAAAGAGACCGGCAGGAAACAGTGCGGCGGACCTGCCGGGGCAGATCCGCCTCTTTCCTTTTTATATGTTATGATGCTGGGTCAGTAGGACACTGTCCTTCCCATCTTCTTCGCGATCTCCCTGACCCGCTCCGCCGCGTAACCGGTATAACGCATGATCTTTGCCATCGGCTCATTGTCCTCGATCATCATCCGGGCTATGGAAATATTCCGGTTTTCTTCTCCCTGCTGCAGGGCATAGTCTTCAATCGCCTGTCCAAGACTGCTCATTCTCTCCACCTCCCTGTTTATTTCCTCCGTCATCGCTATTCCAAATTTTCCCTCAAGCCTCTTCTTCTTCTCATCCGCCGCCAGATCCGGTGAAAACAACGTGTTCAGCAAATCCAGGATCTCTTCCCCGCTCTCCTCCCCGGCTTCCCCGAGATTCACGATTACTACTTCCATCAGGTCATACTGCCTCTTCTTCGCGTCTGACCTCCCACACCTCACTTCCTCCTGTGTATGGTACCTCAGGATTCCGTTCCTCCTCCTCTTCGCGGGATCCGGGCAGATCCAGATGCTGTACACCTTCCTCATCTTCTGGTACTCCTCATCCTGAAATACCGTCCCGTACTGTTCCGAGATCATCCTCGCACAATAATAGTATCCCCGCGCCACCAGCGGATAGCCCGGGCTGTCGTCCCCCTGCACCTCCAGGTTCAGGATCACCTGTACCGGCTTCTCCTCTGGATTTTCCGACGGGATCCGCGCATTGAAACGGATATCAAAGTATACCGTCTGTTCCTTTATCCCGGACGCCTCCGCTCCGGACAGCTCTACCCGGCTGTCCCCGCTCAGCTTCTCCTCTCTGTCCGGGTGATCCTGGTGCACCGCCCTCGCTGACAGTTCAGCCTCCCCAGGCAGACACCTCTCCTGGATGAACCGCGGACTGTACGCGGCAAACTCCCCGGCACAGGACTTCAGAATCCACGCTGCCACAGCCTTGTAGGACAAAAGCTTCTTCGCACATTCATCGTACCTGGCTTTCTCCCCCGCCACATCAATGGCGCTGGCAAGGCCGCTCTGTTTCTCCACTGCCTCCGCCTCCATTTCCATCATTCCCCCTGCTGTTTCCGGTTTTCCTTTGTTATTCCTGTTCATTGTATCATAATAGTCACATGTTGTCAATAGATATTTTAAAATGTTCCTGTTAAAGAATACAGTCTGAAAACTGAAAAATAACACACTTAAATCCGAGGTAGGCAGAACTCGAAATATATATTATATTATAATATATTATATAATCATCTAATATATATGTTTATCATTTATTTCTCTATTATTTTATTGTTTATTGAATATTATATTACATTTCATGGGAATTATCTGATTTCCTTCCATAACATACTTGTAATTATACATCAACACTGCTACAATCAAGAAGGAATGATTATTGAGCCAAAATAAATCAAATCAAAAACAGACAGGATATATACATAGGCATCAGGAACGACGCCGGCTTCCTGCTCCATGCGCAGCTCGGGCTGTACGAACACCAGAGTACCCTCTGTTATAACATGCCCCTGCGGGGCCTTCAGTATTTCGCAGCGATGTACCGCGCGTATGTAAAGACGAACGGATATGACCCGCACCGGAGGAAAGTGATCCCGCTGCCGGTTCCCCAGTACATCGTCTTCTACAACGGAGAAGAAAAATGCCGCGAGAAATGGGAAATGAAGCTGTCGGACGCATTCATACTCCCGGAAGGACAGGAAACCAGCGGCAGAAGCACGCTCCTGTCCTCCCTGGCCGCGCCCGGAGCGCCTGCTCTGGAATGTACCGCCCTGGTGCTGAACATCAACTACGGGAAGAACCGGGAGCTGATGGAAAAATGTGAGAAGCTCGGGGAATACGCGCAGTTCGTCGCCTGCATACGGAGGCACATGAAGGGAAAAACGACGGAAAAGGAGAAGCTGGAAGCAGTAAACGCGGCAGTGGACGAATGCATCCGGAAAGGAATCCTACGAGATATTCTGATGAAAAACCGTGCGGAGGTAGTGGCGATGAGCTTTTGGGAATACGATGCAGAACGGCACCTGAAGATCGAGAAGGAAGACAGCTACAATGACGGATTCCAGGATGGAATAAAAAGCGAAAAGAAAAACACGCTGCGGGAGAGAAAACGCGCGGACGCCGCTGAAAACCGCGCAAACGCCGCTGAAAACCGCGCGGATACAGAGAAAGGCCGCGCAGACGCTGCTGAAAGCCGTGCTAATACAGAGAAAAACCGGGCGGACACCGCAGAGCAGGAACTCACCCGGCTGCGCGAAGAACTCCGGAAACTGCGCGAAAGGCTGGCTGGAGCTGGCCGAAAATTAAACTGGTCTCACAGACAATGACAGTTCTCTCCTCTCTTTCCCGGTCGTGCCAGAGCTCCCCTACTGGAATGTACCGCCCTGGTGCTGAACATCAACTGCGGGAAGAACCGGGAGCTGATGGAAAAATTGTAAAGGCATTCATTGTATTGGAGGTGGTTTTCATGGCAGACCAGCCGGACAAGATCGCGTGGCACCCGGGATTTTACGGAGCCGCTGAGCTGGAGCTCCGCGCGAATTCCGACGTGCTGACATTTATACAGGAATATAATCTGAGCAAAGAGCCGCTCCGCGCGGATCTCCTGGTCATCCGGAAAGAACCCGGCGTGCAGATCGCAAACGAGATCGGGAGAATTTTTAAAGGGCATAACATCATTGAGTACAAGAGCCCTGACGACGGCCTTACCATCGACGACTTTTACAAAGCGGCCGCGTACGCATGCCTGTATAAGTCGCTCGGGCAGACGGTGAACCAGTACCCCGCAGAAGATATCACGGTCTCGCTGTTCCGGGAGGCGTATCCCAGGGAGCTGTTCTCTGCGCTGCGGGAATCGGGGCGGAGCATAGAGGAAAAATTCCCGGGTATCTATTATAGCAAACGACAAAATATTTGCCGTTTGCTAAAACCCTCCGGGGGCGCTGAATGTCCAGTGGACATTCGTCCAGCGCCGACCGGAACGGAGTGGAGATGTGCACGAATTTGAAGCGGAAAATGCCGCTCAAGCGGCGCAAATTCGGCGCAGGGAACGAGCAAAACGAAAATCGTTTTGTCGTTCCCTATATATAACGGGGGACGTCATGTTTGACACGCAGATTGT
>CANQUH010000112.1 GCA_947626965.1 uncultured Lachnospiraceae bacterium | reverse complement strand
TTCCCTCTCTTTATCCTGGCTATCTCCTCCGGGGTCGGTTTTGGTATTTCTTCATTTACAATCACCAGCTTCCGGCCGCTGCTCCTCAGCTCCTGCTGAAACTTATACAGTTCATTCGTATAGGTAAGTTTGTCTTCCACACCATTGATCCGGCAAAAGCAGTTATAAAAAAATCCGGAATCAGTTCCCCGGACAGAAACCGGCTCCCTGATGTCTTCTATCCCCTGTCCTTTTGCCCAGGCATTCGTACAATTAATCAAGGCTGACTTTGTTCCGTATAATTTTTCTCTGTCAAGATCACTCCGAATATCCTCTCTTACTTTTTTCAGACTGTAGCCAGCCGGAAATTCCTTCATTCCCGCCATCTGCAGCGCGTCTGAAAGACTCGATTCCGGATCCGCCTTCAAATACGCCTGATCTCCGTGATACTGGAGCAGTATGACATCACACCCGGCCTTTGATAAAACTGATATCATCATCAGTTCATAATTGCTGATATCACCTTCGTATAATATTTTGGGAACGGAATTTTCTCCCAAACGGCTGACGATCCCCGCAAATCTGTAGTAAAGCCAGCACATAAACTTAATATAGGCATTCTTCAGTATATTTTCTGTCTTTCCGGCTCTGCGCATGGAATCCAGAGAATCATACAGAGCCGCAGAAACATTGTTTCTTTGAGAATCATTCATCCCGGGCATCCATTTTCTGAGACGCTGCGCGATAAATCCCTGATTCATCTGAAAATCCATTCCCATTATTTCTCCATAATAGGAAAGATTCCTCTCATCCGGATTCGGTATTTTCCCCTCAATAATGACACCCTTTTTCCCCGCCTCGCTATAATACTTTTTTATAAAATTTCCAATTTCCTCTGAATACCCGTTAATCCGATAAAAAAATACTCCCCGTTTCTGCCTGCTATTCAGTTCCGTAAAATAATCATCAAGGTTTCGAATCTTTGTATGCTCCAACATAATACATTCTCTCCCTGAATATTCCCGATCGTTATTGATAGAACTACTCAAAAAGTGTACCATAAAACAGGTTCTATTTCAAGCATTTCTGATTTCTGTCAAATTTTTCGTAGTCATCCGGCATCATTTATGCTATAATCAAAACCGTGCGCTTTTTCAAAACAGATCAGACAGAAGGATTATCCTCCGGGGTTTTTGTCCCCGGGGATGATTCCCGGCAGGACAAAATCACAGAAATGAGGTTTTAAACATGAAAGACTCTCTCATATATTACAGTACAGGACCACTGCTGTACTGTCCCGCAAACAGACAAACCATTGCAGATTCAATCATAAATGAAAAAACAGGGACGGGATTTTCGCTTGCTCTTTGCCTTGAAGACACGATTGGGGACAACTTTGTGAAAGAAGCCGAAAGAATGCTTCTCAACTCAATCCATACAATTTACGCGGCTCTCCAAACGCGGTCTTTCTATCTCCCCAAAATATTTATAAGAGTACGCAATCCTCAGCAGATCGGGCAGCTCACAAAATCGTTCGGGGAAAGTCTGGAGATAATCACCGGTTTTATCATCCCCAAATTTTCAATGGACAACGCCGCCTCTTACATCCAGGCGCTTATAAAAGCCAATGAATTTTCAGGCAAAAAACTGTACATGATGCCAATCTATGAGGATCCTTCCATTCTGAATTTAAAAAAACGCTTTGATATACTTTACGGGTTGAAAGATATGCTGTCCCGGATAGAGGAACTGGTTCTCAATATCCGGGTCGGCGGAAATGATCTGTGTCATATGTTCGGTTTCAGGCGTCATTCGGATGAATCAATCCACCAGATAAAGCCGGTATCTGCTGTATTCTCGGATATCATTACGGTTTACGGCATGGATTATATCGTTTCAGGTCCTGTATGGGAATATTATTCCGGCCCAGGCTGGAAAGAAGGACTTATCCGGGAAATCAAAGACGACCGCCTGTGCGGCTTTACCGGAAAAACAGTGATCCATCCCAGGCAGATCAGCGTTGTCAATTCCTCCTATCAGATTTCCCGGGCAGATTTTGATGACGCGCAGTCCATATTAAACTGGGATCAAAATGCAGAGTCTTTCGTGTCCGGCAATCTGACCCGCGAACGGATGAATGAATACAAAACTCATCGCAGCTGGGCCCGCCAGACGATTTTTATGGCGGAAGCGTTTGGCATTAAAGACTGAATAATCCTGCCGCTTTTCGGCGGATATCAGATTTTCAGAATTCAGAAACTTTTTTGATAATGCCGCAGCATTTATAATGCCTTAACGGATAATATTCGATCGGAACCTGTTTTTCCCCGGCCAGACGCACCAGATGTCCAAGTTCCGGCGCATCCTTGTATCTCTCGTCAATCAGAACTTTCCATGGGATCCGCCTCAGCAGAACACGGGTAGCCTCTCCGATTCCCGGTTTGATCAGATTCATGTCATCTATGCCGAATTTCCCGGCAATCTCCTTCACTTCATCAATCCCTGTCTCCAAAATGAAATTCTTCTCTGCGGGTAATTCTGCGGCAGATTCTCTTCCTTCTTTTACGGCCCGTCCTCCTTCCGCCGACGGCTCCACGACGAATTCCTTTTCCACCGCATTTATAAAATCGTACGACAGATCAGAATCTTTCAGTTCCCCGTAATATACAGCCCCATGAAAATCTTTCGGTCCTATGATATCATCTCTCAGAAAGGTTCTGCTCACCAGTCCCGATACCGTGCTGTTCAGACAGGAGCTTGGAATAAGAATATCTTCATGTGTTCCGCAAAGTTCTGTCATGTTGGCCGGATCTGCCACTGCCGCAATGTCCGGTGAAACGCCTTCATATACCGAAACAGCTTTTTTCAATTCATTCTGAATCGCTCCTTTTCCTATCCAGCCATCAACAAAAAGCAGCTGCTCCGGTTCATATCTTTCGAGCAGATATCTCATTGCGTTATCATCGATTCCTCTTCCTCTGATAATCGAGATGGAGTAATGAGGAAGGTCCGAACCGTATTTCATCCGAATATACCGTTTCAGCAAAATTCCAATCGGAGTCCCCGCCCTTGCCAGCGATACCAGAACAATCTCTCTGCCTTTTTTCCTGATAATCCTGTCTGCCAGGATCCCCACGGCCAGGGCAGTTGGTTTCGCCTGTATTTTCAGCGTTTCCCGGTACACCCGCATATATTCCTCCGTCGGCACATATTCTATGGGCAGCATCTCACTGTAATGCTTTCCCGACTGAATCATCTTTTCCCGTTCTTCCGCCGGCAAAGGCCTGACCAGTCCGGTAATATCCTTCAGAAGGAAGATCACATCATCTTCGCTGTATGAACTTCTCACATCAACACCACCTGATCACAGTAATATCTGAATTTTTTGTTCCCAGAGCATTGCATAACGTCCGAAGCCCGACTTCCTCCGCTGCCGGCGCGTCCGTCACAACAAGCACTTTATCGTATGCATCTATGTCGTACAGAAATGTCTTTCTTCCGGCATCGTACAGACTGCGCAGTTCATATCTTTCATGCAGAGGATACTCCTGTTCCGTACTCACCGTAATCGGACTTCTTGTTGTCGAATGGCATCTCACGTCTCTGCCCATCCGCTCCAGTTTTTCAGCGACATACAAGGCAGGATACATAAACTCTTCCGTTCCGGTCACAAGTATTTTCTCTGCACTGGTCAGATCAATGCTTCTTTGAATCTGCTTCCACAATGATTCGCAGCCCGCCGCATACACATCCGCGGATAAAAGTCTTCTGGCGTTAAGCGCTCCCCGCACCGTAATCTCCGGCACATCCGGTTTCCTCTCGAAATCCGGCAGATGATATATCCCGTCACCGGAAAATTTTTCCGCCCTCCTGCTGTAATCCCCGTGATCCGTTTTCACAAGATAATGCAGATTTATTCCTTTTTCATCGTACCTGCCGCGGCATTCCTGATCCATTCCATTCAATAATGAGGCGGCCGCGTAATTCAGCTTTCCGGGATACCTTTTATCCAGTATGGAGACTATATTCAGAATCGTATTTCCGGTGGTGATTTCATCCTCAATAAACAGAACCCTGTCTGCGGATTCTGCAGCCCTGTCCATGTCATTTTTAACCAGTCTCTGCTCAGACGCATGGCTGTGCTCTTCCGAAAAAAACAGATATTCGGCACCCGGAATGTCTTCCCGCGTCGTCTGAATATAATCTGCGCCCATACAGACCGCAATATGCGCTCCTATGGCAGTCGCTGTCTCCGCAAAGCCCACAAGCAGCAGCTTCTCGTCTCCATAATGGCCGGAGAGAATATCTGCCAGACTTGAAAACAGTTTTAGCGCCTCCCCGGGTCTGACCGGAATATGTTTTCCCTGCAGAGGATTTACAACCAGGTAATTTCTCCTGGAGTTGTTCTCTCTTTTGGCGATCCTCACCAACTCTTTTTCCAGATACACATTCATTCCCCATTTCATGATATTTTGCAGCAAAATTTCCCATTATATAAAAGTAAACGACCCCATAAGAGGACAATCCTCCTGCAGAGTCGCTTAACTTACGCAAAGACAAAGAAGGAAAATGCGTCTGGCACAGTTTACAGAAAAGACGGCCGCCGCTCCAGGCAGTCAATAAACTCTCTCATACTGTTTACCGCAAGCGGTTTTCCAAAGGATTCAAACTTCCACCCTGAACCGCTTCGCTGCAGCTTTCCGGCAGCGATCAGTTTTGTTCCCATACACAGTCCGTCAAAATCACATCTGCATAGCTCTTCACCCGAACCCGCATCAGTAATCCTGACAAACGCATTCTGAATTTTTCCTGTTCCGATCTTTTTCTTTTCCTTCAGCATATCCAGCGTCAGAAGTATACTGTCGACCTGTGACGGTATCCTGCCGAGATCCATCGCAATCTCCTCATCGTCCGCACCTTCTCCTGTTTTGTTGTCTCCGCCGTGCAGTACCGCGGAATCAAACAGGCTTCTGTTGTCGTAATATACGCAGCATCCGTTCAGGTCTTTCGAGATCGGCCTCCCGGCTTTATCGCAGAAAACCGCCGATCCGTCACAGTCTATGGCCATTGGTTTATTCAGCAGACCGCTGATCAGTCCTCCTGAATACTGCTTCGAAAAGGCATCCCATCCGAATTTTACGCAAATCTTTGACAGTTTTTTCAGGTCTGTCTCTTTTCCTGTCCTACTCATTTTTTCCTCATTCATCTATACATTTTCCCCTGCAAACCTGTGAGATCTTTTCTGTCTCAATTGGTACCAGTCATGCGCCGCCTGCCGGAGCTGACATTATACATTGCCTCCGAACGAACGCACGATCGCTTCAAGACCGCCTTGATAGCCGGCGGCGACCGCATTGAACTTCCACTCGCCGTTCCTCTTATAGATCTCGGCAACCACCAGCGCAGTCTCTATGGAAAATTCTTCTTCCAGATCAAACCGCAAAACCTGCTCGCCTGTCTGATCATTTTCGTTTTCAAGCTTGACAATTCTGATATACGCGTTGGAAACCTGTCCGAAATTCTGCCCGCGCTCCGCCGCTTCATGAATCGTCACGCATATCGCAATTTTTTTAATATCATCCGGGAGCTTTGTAAAGTCAATCATAATGACTTCGTCATCTCCCTCGCCCTCTCCGGTGCGGTTATCTCCGGTGTGCACAACAGCCCCGTTTCTGCTTTCCAGGTTGTTATAGAAAATAAAATCCTCATCACGCTGAAGTTTTCCGTTTTCTCCAAGAAGAAACGCGGAAGCATCCAGGTCAAACTCATATCCGCCGTCATAGCGGTTCGTATCCCATCCAAGACCTGCCATCGCAAGCCTCATGGATTTATCCAGGGATACTCTCTGTCCTTTTACCAAACTGATCGCCATTTTTTCTCTCCTTTTCAAAACCGGCCCGCAAGTTCTGGCGCGGGCGGAACATATCAGATGTCGGAACCCTCCGTTAGAGGCATTTCGCGCCTCAGACCTCAGGTCCTACACATACAGTTTAATCAGCGCGTCCAGCCTGCTTGCCTCTTTCACGGCCTGCCCGACCGCGTTGAACTTCCATTCGCCGTTCCTTTTGTAAATCTCGCCCACAACCAGTCCTGTCATATCGCTGTAATTTTCCGTAAGATTGTAGCGGCAGATCTCCGTATGATTTTCCATATTGACCAGCCGGATAAACGCGTTCTTTATCATCCCGAAATGCTGATTTTTCGTCTTTGCGTCATATATGTTGACAACAAACACGATCTTCGCGATATCCGAAGGAATACGGCTCAGATCCACCATAATCTGCTCATCATCGCCTTCCCCCGCACCTGTAAGATTATCGCCCTGGTGCACAATCGCCCCGCTGCTGTGCTGCAGATTGCCGAAATAGACACAGCACTGCTTTACTTCTCTGCTGATGACTTTTCCGTCCGCCCCGCAGAGAATCGCGGATGCGTCACAGTCAATCGTCTGCGTCTTTCCTCCTAAAAGGCCCTTCAGAAAACCTCCCTGCTGTGCCTCGTCCCAGCCGAGTCCGACCATGACACGCCTGAGGCCTCCGCCTCCCTTGGTAAGGTCAATTTTCTGCCCTTTCTGTAAATTAATGCTCATAGTATGCCCGCCTCCTTTAATCTTATTCCTGTTCCCACAGGTCAAGGCCTGCGGGTCCTGCGCACGGAATCCGAAACTGTTCCCACGGACGTCCCCGCGCATTTTCCCGCAAATTCACATCAGTTCCCCTGTCTCATTTTATATTTTTTGTTACCGCTTTCCGAATCATATCCGCAGGGATCATGGTAAACGCCAGAGCAAAGACCACCAGCCATCCGGTAAGACCGAACGGAGTACAGCTGAACATGGAACTGATCCATCTGCACGCCTCAACCGGAATCAGCGCAGCGTTGACAATCGCCGCCTGCACCAGAACAATGATGATCCATACTTTCATGAAGCCGGGATTGTCTTTCAGTCCCTTAAAAATGGCAAATCCATTGTCGCGGACATTAAAGCCGTTAAACAGTGCCGCCACGACAAACAGGACAAAGTAAGCCGTGTGTAATTTTTCCTCCGTTCCGAATATGTCCTTAAAAACAGGAAGCTTGAGGAAACAGAAGCTGACGATCGTCATCCAGAGAGCCATCACGCCGATCTGAATCATCATTGCCCTGCTCACAATGCTCTCGTCTCTCTGCCTTGGTTTTTCCAGCATGTATTCCTCAAGGGCCGGCTCGTTGCCGAGCATGATGGCGCCCAGACTGTCCATTACGAGATTCACAAACAGCAGATGCGTAACTTTCAATGGTTCCACAATGCCAAAGAACGGGCTGATCGCACTCACGATTACCGCTGCCACATTTATAACCAGCTGAAACTTACAGAACTTCAATATATTATTGTAGATGGTACGTCCATAAAGGATCGCGTCCTTGATGGATCGGAAATTATCGTCAAGCACCACGATCTCGCCGGCTTCCTTCGCCGCCTCCGTTCCGCTGCCCATCGCAAAGCCGACGTCCGCTCTTTTCAGCGCCGGAGAATCGTTCACTCCGTCTCCTGTCATGCCGACGACAAGATTCATTTCCTGACACAGCTTCACCATACGGGACTTGTCCGTCGGAAGCGCCCGCGCAATCACACGGATATCCCTGATTATCGCCTTCACTTCCTCATCGCTCATGGAATTGAGCTGCGCCGATGTAAGCGCTCTGTCCGTGTCCGCTTTCATCAGACCCGCGTCCTTCGCTATGGAAACAGCCGTCTCCAGACGGTCTCCGGTGATCATAACAACCTGAATTCCCGCTTTCTGAACCTCACGGATCGCTTCTTTGGCCTCCGGTCTCACATCGTCCCTGATTGCCACCAATCCGGTCACAACCACGTCCTCATTGATCCTGTCTTCTGTGAACGGGCTGTCCGAATATCCGAACGCAAGCACCCTCATGGCCCTCGACGCGTATTCATTGATCTTCTCATTCAGCACATCCAGAGAGAGCGGGACAACCTCGCCCTTCGCACTGAGTCCCTTCTTCGCAACCGCGAGAAACTTCTCGGGAGCTCCCTTATAAAATACCTGCTTCAGTTCTCTTATCTCCGCCTGGCTGAACTTATTTGCCGAATTGAATCCCTGCGACAGACCGACACTGTAATCCGTCTCCTTGTCAGTTCCGCCCGACAAGAATTTGTACTCCTCTTCGCCCAGGAAACGCAGCAGCGCCTGATCGGTAGCATTTCCGCCGATTACGCGGTGCTCCCCGTCAAACATCGACGCCGTATTTTTTCCAATCGCAATATTGACCATGGATTTTACTTTTTCGTGGTTTTTCATTTCCGTCAGCGGGATGTTGGTGCCGTCCGGCGTGAAAAACTCGACAACCTCCAGGCTGCCCTTCGTGATCGTACCGGTCTTATCGCTGAAAAGAATATTCAGCGACCCGGCTGTCTCTATACCCACAGCCTTGCGCACCAGAACATTGTGGTCCAGCATCCGGCTCGTATTCTGCATCAGCACAAGCGAGATCATAAGCGGAAGTCCCTCGGGAACCGCGCACACGACAATCAGGATCGCAAGGGAGACAGCCTCAATGACATTCATAAGAATATTGCTCCATCCGCTTGCAAGGTATCCTGAAAATCCGCCCGCTTTCACCACAAAGTAGATCATATACAGCACTACGATGGCTACAGCTGCCACATAGCCGAACACGGAAATCTGATTGGCAAGCTTTGACAGCTTCACTTTCAGCGGAGAATCTGGCTCCTCCTCCTGCATATCCTCTGCCATCTTGCCCATCATTGTCTTTATTCCGACTTTCCGGACGTCCAGAACACCTTCGCCGTCAAAAACAACGGCTCCCCTGAACAGAGAATACCCGTCGACAAACGTATCTCCCGTCAGTTCCTCCGGAAATTCCGTGCTCTCCGGCACCGCAAATTTTTTGCATTCCTCCGCCTCGCCGTTCAGCACCGAATTGTCGACTCTGAGATCTCCGTCGATCAGAATACCGTCCGCCGGAATCTTGTCGCCGGACTGCAGAATGATCTTGTCGCCGACGACAACGTCATCCACCTCGATGATCGTTATAATTCCATTTCTGTATACTTTGCACGTGTCTTTCTTTGTGCTGTCCTTCAATTCACGGTATTTTGTGTCACTCGCAACGGCAGTCTTCGCGGTAACAAACGCAACAATCAGAACGGCCGTGATCGTCCCGAGCGGCTCATAGATCTCCGCATGTCCCAGAAAGAACATGACCAGCATAATAACCACAATGGCAAGCAGAATCCGGATCATCGGATCACTGAATGTTTCCTTGAACTCATCCCAGAAGGTTGCCGGCTCTGAATCCGGAATTACGTTGGAGCCGTACTTCTTCCGTGATTCGCCTACCTCCTTATCGCTCATGCCGTAAAATTTCATTTTTTCTTTTCCTCCTGACCACTTATTTCCGACACAATCTTTTTCTTTCAGCGGTTTGATAATACTTTTCCTCAGACTACTTTTCTTAATAAAAACTACTTATTCAAAACCTCGTGTTGACAGTTTTTAATATCATATACTTCCGGTCCGTATTTGTCAATACAGCAACAGGCCTGACAGATGCGTTTCTTTCGCTCTTCTGTCACTGATCTGTTAATACCGTTTACATCAAAATCACGGAAATGCAGCACTGGTATGACGGCTGCACATTCAGCACTTTCTTATCTTTATCATACATTTTTTCTTATAAAATGCTGTTCCGCAGCATATAACATCAAGATAGCTGTCCTCCTGAAGTTCTTCGGCATACTGCCTGTCCGCAATCTGTTTTAAAGCCTCCTCACATTTGCTTTCCAGTCCTTCTGAACTTCCGGCCGCCTTGAATTCAAAAATAGCCGCCCTTACGTTGTCTGCATCCACGACGGTTATATCCGTCCTTCCCATGCCATTTTCCCGGTTGGATTTCACCTCATACGGAGAAACCGCAAAGATACCCGCGAGAAAAGCATGATAAAAGGATTCACTGTAATCATAATAGCTGATTGTCTTGAACAGCAGCCTTGAAAAGACTTTGCTCAGTCCCTCTTCATCACATTTCCACAGCAGAGTGCTTATCTCGCTTAACGCAGTCGGCACGACATCTCTTGAAAACCACAGAGCAATACTGTTTTCAAAGATCAGCCCGACCTCTTTATTGGGAATTTTAAGCTCCGCTTCACCTGTCGCCGTATCCACATGCACAGGCGTGAGATAACCAGTCAAATACAAAACACTCCAGAAGTTATGCTCTGTGCCTGTCAGATCTTCATAAGTCAGATTCTCATTGACCTGTGTCTTTATTGTTCCGCCGCGCAGAAGAACTGAAAGCTGCTCTTTAATCCCGGCGTTATTTTTTGTGAGGAACTGGCGGATTATATCATTGCCGCTCGTGTTGGCCCAGAAATTCTTCGGTCTTGCCTCCGGATTATACTGCAGCTGAGAAATATAATTAACCACATCCCAGGGACAGTAAACCTCAGCTCCTCCAAAACGATAACCGTCATACCATTCTCTTATAGAGTCCTTTGCCTGTGTCAGACCGGTATCTTCAAGGAGCCTGTCTATCTCAGAATCGGTAAAACCAAAGTATTCGTCAAAACGGCTGTCCGAAATTGAATCCACATACAGGTTGTTGAGGCCGGTAAAAATACTCTCCTTCGCTATACGAAGGCAGCCTGTGAGAACCGCAAATTTCAGACAGGAGTTTGTCTTGAGCGCAGCACCAAGGAGCAGGCCTGTCACATCCGCTATCTCTCTGTAATAACCGTTGGCAGCACCCCTGGACATCGGAACATCGTACTCATCGACAAACAGTATCACACCTGCTCCATAATACTGCTCCAACAGCTTTGTAAGCAAAAACAGGGAATTGCAAAGTTCCGTTTTGCTCGGATTTCTGAGCAATATACGATGAAACATCTCCCTGTCTGTCTCAGACATATCTTTTTCCAAAAGATAGCGATGATCATCATATAACTGAGAGATTACGTAAACCAGCCCCTCATACGCATCCGCAAAAGACAGACTGGAAATATT
>CANQUH010000111.1 GCA_947626965.1 uncultured Lachnospiraceae bacterium | reverse complement strand
TTATGAAGATTTTGGAGATGAATCATATCCGCAAAACATTTGATGATCTTGAGGTCATCCATGATATTTCTCTTTCCGTGGAAGAGGGAGAGATTCTTTCGATCATAGGCCCTTCCGGGTCGGGCAAATCAACGCTTCTGCGCTGTGCGACGATGCTGGAGAAAATTGATGGCGGCGAGATTCTTTACATGGGAGAGCGCGCGGCCTGGACGGAGCCGGACGGACGGCGTGTGTATCCGAAAGGAGCCAGAGAGAAGGAGATCAAGTCTTATTTTGGACTGGTGTTCCAGAATTTTAATCTTTTCCCACACTATTCCGTGATGAAAAATATCACGGACGCGCCAATTGTGATCCAGAAAAGGCCAAAGGACGAGGTTTACAAGGAAGCCAGGGAACTTCTCGCGAAGATGGGACTTTCCGATAAGGAAGACGCTTATCCCTGCCAGCTTTCCGGCGGGCAGTGTCAGCGTGTCGCGATTGCGAGGGCGCTTGCGCTGAATCCGAAAATCCTGTTTTTTGATGAGCCGACCTCGGCGCTCGACCCGGAGCTGACCGGCGAGGTACTGAAGGTGATCAAGTCGCTCGCGGACCTGCATATCACGATGGTGATCGTTACGCATGAGATGGCGTTCGCGCGGGATATCTCGGATCGGATTATCTTTATGGACAAGGGTGTTGTGGCGCTTGAAGGGAAGCCGGAGGAAGTGTTCGGCGCGGATCATACGAGGATTAAAGAGTTTCTTGGAAAATTTAATAGAGTCTGATCTGAGAAATCAACACTGCTGCAGGATACTTTTGGATAGTCAGATATTTATTGACAAAATAAAAAATCACTGATAGAATAAAAAAGTCCATTACTGGACAGGAAGCACTGCAAAGCGGCAGGCGGTTGGCTAATCTCCCTCGGAAGGGGGGTGAGGCTCATGCGAATCACATTACATATCGGCAGGTTTACTGTAACGATAATCGTGAAAAGCAACAACCGCCACTCGGGCAAGTGACGGTTGTTAAAAAAATTAACTAACCGAAACGAGGCCAACCGCTTGTCGCAGTGCTTCTTTCTGCTTTATTATATGTAAAAACCAGTGAAATGTCAACTCTGTTAAAAAATTTTTTAGTTCAATATATATAGGAAATATTTATTTTCTGACAATCAGACACTTATTGACAGAACAGAAAAACACTGATAGAATAAAAAAGTCCATTGTTGGACAGGAAGCACTGCAAAGCGGCAGGCGGTTGGCTAATATCCCTCGGAAGGGGGTGAGGCTCATGCGAATCACATTACATATCGGCAGATTTACTGTAACGATCATTGTGAAAAGCAACAACCGCCACTCTGCCAAGTGACGGCTGCTAAAGCAATTTAGTACCCGAAACAAAGCCAACCGCTTGTCGCAGTGCTTCTTTCTGTCCTTATTATATGTAAAAAACGATGAAATGTCAACTCTGAAAGATTCTTTTTTCATTTCAACAGCATTTTTTGCACAAACACAGTGCAGGAAACTGTACTCCGTTTTCATTGTAAACGCCCCAAAAAGACAATATACTGAAAACAAAATAATAGAAAAACGGAAGCAGGAGGTACCAGAATGGCGACGCTTTATATCAATGCGCGATGTGAAAAACTGCTTAATATCCTGTTGTCCCGGTCGGATTACATGACCATAAATCAGCTGGCGCAGGCCCTGTCAGTCTCGAGACGCACCGCTTATTATGATATTTACAAGGTCAATATGTGGCTGGAACAGGCGGGGCTGTCCCAGCTGAAGGTCGTGCGGGAGAAGGGTGTATTTCTCGCTTATAAGGAGCGGGAGCGTGTGCAGGAACTGATGGAGACAGATACAAAGCAGCAGGTTTATATTTACTCTCCGGATGAGAGAGAGAAGCTTATTATCTACTCGATTCAGATTACAGATGGCCGCCGTCAGGAGCTTTCATGGTAGGTTATTGAAAAACTATGACAAATACGATAAAATTAAAAAGAAAAAATCATATGGCAAAAAGGAGACAAAATGGAAAATATACAAAACAAATACAGCGCCCCCATTCCTCTGAACCATATCCGCGTGACGGACGACTTCTGGAAGCATGAGATGGAGCTGGTGCGCACGGAGGTCATTCCGTATCAGTGGGAGGCATTGAATGACCGGGTTCCGGGAGCGAGTCCGAGTTTCTGTATGCGAAATTTCCGTGTTGCGGGAAAGCTCAACCGGCTGCGCAGAGAGCAGGGGGAGAATTATGAGGAAAAGACTTATCCGGTAGATTTTGGCGGAGGCCTGCCGGAGGTGCTTCCGGAGAGCATGGACAGGATGGAGGACCGGTTTTACGGGTTTGTGTTCCAGGACAGCGATTTTGCGAAATGGATTGAGGCGGTAGGCTATTCTTTGACGCAGCATCCGGATGAGAAGCTGGAGGCAGTTGCGGACGCGGCGATCGATGTGGTGTGCGAGGCGCAGCAGGAGGACGGTTATCTCGACACGTTCTATATTATTAATGACAGAAGCAAGATTTTTACGAATCTGAAGGACAATCATGAGCTTTACTGCTTCGGTCATCTGACAGAGGGGGCGGTTGCTTATTATCAGGCGACGGGCAAGGACAAGCTGCTGAATGCTGTCTGCCGGTACGCGGATTTTATTGCGGAGAATTTCGGTCCGGAGAAGGGAAAATGCAAGGGGTATCCGGGGCATGAGATCGCGGAGATGGCGCTCGTGCGTCTGTATGAGACGACGGGGAATGAAAAATATCTTGCGCTGAGTCAGTTTTTCACGGATATGCGCGGGACGCGCCCTTATTATTTTGATTTTGAACATCAGGTCAGGCAGGGTGACGGACTCCGCTATGAGTATCACCAGGCACATCTTCCGGTGCGAGAGCAGAAAGAAGCGGTCGGACACGCGGTGCGCGCGGTTTATCTGTATTCCGGCATGGCGGATCTGGCGCGGCTGACCGGGGATAAAAAGCTGCTGGAGGCCTGCGAAGCTCTGTGGGATGACATCACAATGCGGAAAATGTACATAACCGGAGGCATTGGCGGGACGCATATCGGGGAAGCGTTTTCGTTTGCGTATGATCTTCCGAACGACACGGCCTACGCGGAGACCTGCGCTTCGATCGGTCTGGTGTTTTTTGCGCGGAGAATGCTTCAGATCAAGGCGGACTCAAAGTATGCGGATGTCATGGAGCGAGCGCTTTACAATGGGATTCTGAGCGGTATGGCGCTTGACGGGAAGAGTTTCTTCTATGTAAATCCGCTGGAAAGTTTTCCGGAAGCCTGTCATAAGGATGAGAGAAAGTTTCATGTGAAGCCGGTGCGCCAGAAATGGTTTGGCTGTGCATGCTGCCCGCCGAATATCGCACGGCTGCTGAGTTCCATCGGTTCCTACGCGTACACGGAGACGGACGATACCCTGTACGTTCATCTCTATCTGGGGGGAAGGATCACGAAATATATCGGAACCAGGCAGCCGGAGACAAAATCCAAAAATGCCGGGACCGATGAATGTGCCGAATCGAAGAATGTGGTAAAAGAAGGACAGATGGAATCCGCCGGGGCAGCAGGACTTGCCGAGTCGAAGCATGCGGCGCGGGAGGAGTCCGCAGACAGCAGAGCAAAAGAAAAGACCGGGTTGAAGCATGCGGCGCAGACAGAATCCGGAAAGGACAGAACTGAGGAAAATACCGCTGGAGAAAAAGCGGCCATCACGATCATATCCGGACTTCCGTGGGACGGAGATGTCCTGGTAAAGGTGGATACGGAAAGTGAAAAACCGCTGACGATTGCATTTCGTATTCCGGACTGGGCCGGGAATTATACGGCGGAAGGACTGGAAGGCGCGCAGACAGAGCTCAGGGATGGTTATCTCTATGTGACGAGACAGTGGAATAAATACGGCAGCATAGCGCTGCATTTTCCGATGGAAGTACATGTCATGCAGCCGAATTCGATGATTCGGGAAGATGCGGGCAAGGCTGCCCTGATGAGGGGCCCCATTGTCTATTGCATGGAGGAGGCGGACAATGGAAAAAATCTGCATCTGACATTGATCAGCGCCGGAGCACAGATTGAGGAACTCCGTGACGACCGGTTTGGTCAGACGGCTGTGCGGCTTATTGTGCCAGGAAAACGTCTTTCTGAGAAGGAGGGTCCGGACCAGTCGCTTTATCATGTCTGGAAAGAACTGCAGTACAAGGACGTGAAGCTGCAGTTTATTCCATACTATATGTGGGCAAACCGCGGCGAGGGTGAGATGCAGGTGTGGGTGCGCTGCAATTAGAGTTATCTTATTTGTCTTTGAAGGCGTAAACATTAGATACTGACAAAATAAAGCGAAGCATAGTTTTGTATATGCTTCGCTTTTAAAACGGAGATGAAGGGATTTGAACCCTTGCGCCGGGAAAGCCGGCCTACCGCATTTCGAGTGCGGACCCTTCAGCCACTTGGGTACATCTCCATAGACTTATATCAGATGAGTATTACTTTGTGGGTGATTATTGTCTCCTGCAGAGTAATCCGGATGTAAATTACAACAATTTTCGGACATTGCCTTACAATTATAATGCAGAAGGAAAAGTTCGTCAACTCTTTTTGCAGAAAGTTTTCAAGATATTTTTTCTTTGCTAAAAGCAGGCTTGACAAAAATACAAAAAGTCTGTATAGTTACAAGTACCGTGCAGCCGGGGAGATAGCGGTGCCCTGTACCTGCAATCCGCTACAGCAGGGGTGATGCCAAACCGAGGGCGTACTATTGTGGAGCTGCCCCTGATAAGTGATGTTGACGTCTGGGTCTTGCGCAACAGGAATCCGTGAACCGTGTCAGGTCGGGAACGGAGCAGCACTAAGCGGAACCTTCTGTGTGCCGTAAGGGTGCCTGGGCCGAGTTAACTGTCAGGGTAACGTCTGTGGTATGCGTTCAAAGGGCGGCGCACGGTAAAAAATTATTGAGAATCAGTAAGGAAATAAGAAGTACAGCAGCCCGGATAATATCCGGGTATTTTTGTGTCAAAGAAAATTTCGTCCTGTAGCACAAAAAGCCTCCGGCGGGTGCTGCGCGCCAGTGACGTGCGTTTAGAACTGACCGAAACGGAGTGGAGAGCGCATCTCACAGAAAGGAAAAAATTCATGACTGTAGATGAAAAATATATGAAAGAGGCGTTGAAGCAGGCAAAAAAAGCAGCTGCGCTGAATGAGGTTCCGATCGGCTGTGTGATCGTGTATGAGGATAAAATCATTGCGCGCGGATACAACAGAAGAAATGTGGATCACAGCACGGTCTCACATGCTGAGATCAATGCGATCCGTAAGGCAGGCCGAAAAATGGGAGACTGGCGGCTTGAGGGATGTACAATCTATATTACGCTGGAGCCATGCCAGATGTGCGCCGGAGCAATTGTACAGGCCAGGATTAAAAGAGCGGTTATCGGCAGTATGAACGGAAAGGCCGGATGCGCCGGTTCTATCTTAAATCTGCTTGAGATGGAACAGTTTAATCATCAGGTGGAAGTGACGAGAGGAGTTCTGGGGGAAGAATGCAGTACAATGCTGTCCGCGTTTTTTCGGAATCTGCGCGAAATGAAGAAAGTGAGTTCTGAACTGAATAGTCATAATAGCGGGGACAGGGTCATTTAAGGCTCTGTCCTTTAAAATTATTTCCTAAAAATACAAAAATTTTTGAAAATAAAAGAGATGAAAGAATATATGAAATAATTTTTATGTTATAATACAATCATAAGGAAAGAAAAACGGAGGAGTTTGTTTATAAAATAATTTGCAAATGTCTGGTTTGCTGTCATAGAAAACAGGAGCAAAAGACGGCTTGAAAGGAGAGATAGGTATGAAGGATAAGAAAAAGTACAGCGCAAACTTTGTAGTGCATGTACAGCGCTGTGAAAATTCTACCTGGCAGGGAACCGTCGTATGGGCAGAAAAGAATATTACGAAACAGTTCCGCAGCGCCCTGGAATTGCTGAAACTGATGGACAGCGCGCTGAGCGAAGATGAGGAATGATTTTCTGAAATAAGATATTTAAGAGGTGAATTGGTTATGCCGGAAAATGTACTGAAAATCAAAATGCTGGGAGGGTTTTCTCTCTATTACGGAGGCAGGGAGATTGCTCTGGACAGAAATATGGCCTCCAAATCAATGCAGCTTCTTCAGCTTATTTTGATTAATGTGAAATCGGGAGGAATTGCAAAGATCAGCCTTGCAGACGCCCTGTATGGGAGAGAGGAAGTTGAGAACAAGAACGGGAGCCTCAACAATACGATTTTTCGACTGAGGAAGCAGTTAAAGGCAGCAGGGTTTCCTGACAGCAGTTACGTTATAATCAAGAATGGGATGTGCCGGTGGGACGAATCGATTCCTGTGGAAGTAGATGCGCTTAAGTTTGAGGAGCTGATCACGCAGGGAAAAGATAAAGAAGAAATTTCGGAGAAAATGGAGATTTTTCTTGAGGCATGCAGGCTTTATACAGGGGAATTTCTTCCCGGTATGATCGGTGAGGACTGGGTGGCCGTCCGGAATATTCATTATCAGAAGCTTTATTCTTCCACGCTTCAGGCTTTACTTGAGTGGCTCAGCAAGAATGAAAGATATGAGGATGTTTATCGTCTCAGCAGTACTGCTGCGGATATTTATCCATTTGAGGACTGGGCTCTGTGGCAGATTGACAGTCTTATTTCCATGTCCAGATACCGGGAAGCCATGGCTGTCTATGAGAAGGTAACAAAACTGTTTTTTGATGAGCTGGGACTTCCGCCGTCTCCGGAGCTGATCAGCCGCTCTTATATTATGGCGGAGCGAATCTCGCAGTCGACCGGTGTGATTCAGGATATTAAACAGCGGCTCAGGGAAAAGGAGAAGGTTCTGGGAGCCTATTACTGTACATATCCGAGCTTTGTTGATATTTATCATGTCATCAGCAGGATGATGGAGCGAAATGGAATGTCTGTCTATATTATGCTCTGTACAATGAGATACGGGCGGGAAGGTCACGACGATAAGCAGAAAGAGCAGGAAGCTTCTGTCATGCTGAGAAAGGCGATCATGGAGACACTCCGGCGGGGAGATTTTTACACGAAATATAATCAGCAGCAGTATCTGGTGATGCTTCCGGGAATCAATCAGGAGAACTGTTCGAAAGTATCGGAAAGAATCGACCATGTTTTCAACAAACTGATCAGGAAAGGCGAATATCAGGTAAGTTACTATATTGCGTCTGTGGCGGAAATTGATGACATTATGGCAGACGAGCTGAACCAGTTCCAGAAAGATACGGGATGGAATTAGTACAACGCTGCGTTAATTTCGAAGTAACAGGTGAATGTTACTCGATTATTAATGCGCAGGCCCCGCACATGGAAATCAGCTGCTGGCGCAGCATGCGGGCCGCGCGGCGAGCAGGAGGAAAAGCCGCATCCTACTCGATCAATGCTGTACTGGCAGCCGGCAATACTTGACGGAGGATAAAATCTATGAACCTGAATAATTTTAACCGGATTAATATAGCAGCTCCTGATCTCATGGTGATTTGTTTTGATAAAAAAGAAGAACAAATAGGTACAGGAAGAATGTATCATTACTACAGTAAAGAAGAGGTTCCTTTTGTGAATGAGTATCAGCTTCTGAAGCTGATGGAAGACGTGATGGAGCGCATCAATTATCCCCAGGCATCCACGGTGACGCGGAATTACAGGGACAAAAGTCCTGTGAATACGCCAGTCAGAAAGGAGAAACCGGAGAAAGTAGTCGGACAGGAGGAACTGCTGGCGCATCGGGGGAAGCTGTCTACGTTTGTGGTATATATACAATATCGTCAGAACACAACCTGGCAGGGGGATATTGTCTGGGTTGAGCAGAACGTGATGAAATCTTTCAAGAGCGTTCTGGAGATGCTGAAGCTGATGGATAATACATGAGGAGACGAACAGGTGAATCTATGAGAAAAAAGAAAAGCAATCGGCTGCCAGGAGGAATCTTTGTGATCCTGCTGGCTTTTGCCGCGTCCTTGAATAGCTTTGCAGTGGCGGATGCGGAGAATATTTCTTTATGGGAAAATTCCGGGGAACAGTCCGCCGTAAAAACATCGGGAACGGTCGGTTCTCTTTCAGATAATCTTGTAATTGTGGAGGAAGAGATTGATCTTACGGGTGGGGGATCACAGACTTCGAAAGAAACGGAGAGAGAGGCAGAATTCGAGATAGAAATAGAACCTGTACCGGAGACAGGAACGCCGACAGGGGAATCTGGAGCGAGGCCGGGGAGCGGATCAGGAACGGGGATACCGACAGGGGAATCTGAAGCGAGGCCGGGGAGCGGATCAGGAACGGGGACGCCGACAGGGGAATCTGAGGCAAAGCCGGGGAACGGATCAGAAATGGGGACACCGACAGGAGAATCTGAGGCGAAGCCGGGGAGCGGATCAGGAACGGAATCTGCCGGAGAAATATCAGAGATTGGATCCGAAATAGAAACGGAAGCCGGGGCAGAGACAGAGATGTCAGAAGCCGAAACTGAGTTTGAAACGGAAACCGAAACGGAGACGGAAACTGAGTCTGAAACGGAAACCGAGACAGAGACGGAAACTGAATCTGAGACCGAAACGGAGACGGAAACGGAAGAGATTTCAGCAGAACCGATCGAAGAGCTGAGAGAACTGCTGGAACAGACTGTACAGGACGGAAAGAGCAGTTCAGCAATTGCGCAATATCTGGGACTTGAGGAACTGAAGAAGGCCATTAGCGAAAAGGGACTGACGTTTGAATTTCGAATGGAACCAGGGAAAGGAATTTTACAGGAATCAGGACTTTCCGACTGGATCAGGGAAAACTGTTATTATAAATGGAAGGCACAGATAGATCCGGCCGGGAAACAGTGGATGCTTGATACGGGATTTGGACTGATGGATCAGGATGTATTCAGTTCCACACTGTACGGAAACAAGGAGATGCTGACTCTGTCGGTTCCTCAGCTTTATGAAAAACCGCTGGGGATACGTTCCGGGAATCTGTATGAGCAGCTGAAAAGTTCCTGGGCAGCGGATGCCGCGGAAAAAATACCTTCGGATGAGAGAGATTTTGAACTGAATTTCTTTCCGGATGAAGAAACCCTGGAGATGTGGAAGGATGAACTGAGGGAGCTTTATGGCTATGAGGAAGATACAGAGAAACAGTATGAGGAACTTTTGAATACTTTTCTGGATGAGCTGACCTGTACGAAAGGGGAAGAAGGAGATGAAACCGTCTATTCCATAGAGATGGAGATGGATGCTGCCAGAGAACTGTATCTTGGATGGTTTGATCTTTACTACGGACCGCTGAAAACGTTTGGAAAAGTCACAGAGTACGAGTTCGATCAGGTAAAGACTGATCTGGAGGAAGAATTCGATGAGTTTGAAAAAGTTGTTCCGGAAAACCCGTCAGTAAAATGCTATGTGGAGGACAACCGGCTGGACAGGATCACGGGCACGATTTTTGTGGATATGTCAGGGGCAGAGGGACAGTTTGTGAATATCGATGACAGCTCCGAGACAGAAGTTCTCCGAAAAAAGTCTCTTGAATTTGAGATAATTTTCTGGGAGGAAACAGCTGGTGTTATGAGTACGGATGTAAATTTTTATGTCAGGGACGAAGAACAGGAAGATTTTTATTACTGTAATTTGTTTTCCGGACGTTTTGATTCAGCGACCGGGCACTGTGATCTCACATTTTCGCTGACAGATCAGGAAACCGGAGCTGAGACGGCTGTACAGGTTGGGAGCAGATTTACGGATGTTATTCCAGGGGAAAGTTTTGTCTGGGATATTGACCGGATTACGCTTGAACAGGACGGGGACAGCACAGAATTGCTGAAAGGACAGATCTGTGTTCAGGCGCGGCCGGAGGATCCTGAACAGCCGGAAGATCCGGTGATGCTGTTTGACTTGTCGGAGGAGGAACTGCAGCAGGTCGGAGGAACGATATCACAAAATCTGAAGGATCTGTTCGGAATCGAATCAGAAGAAGAAACGGAGGAAGAAAAAGTGGACGAACTGGCAGATGAAAGTTCGGAGGCCGTGGAGACGACGGAGGAGACAACGGGGACAGAATCGGAGAGTGAGGCAAAAATAGTGATCTTTAAATAACTCTGAAAACTTTTATCCTGTTGAATGGCGGAGTACGGCAGCAAAAAGAAATGAAAATTAATACCCCGTTGCTTGCAGCGGGGTATTTGATTGCGGAACACTACTCCGGAAAAGACAGGACATGTGCCGTAAAGCGGGAAATTTTCTGTTTTATGGCAGACCATATCGGGTGAGCTGGTCGATCATGTCATCCAGAGAGGTTGTCTGCGGCTGTCCGGAGGATGGGGAGCTGTCCGAAGATTCGGAACTGCCCAGGTTCTGGGAACTGCCTGAATTTTCAAAATTATCCTGGATTTTGATATTGTCTGGGTTCTGCGGATTTGTCGGTGAAGCTTCTGCGTCGTCCGGTACTTTGGTTTTCTCACTTTTTGGGAAGAGCTCGTCCAGGATATCCTGGTAGATCACATTTTTTTCTGTCTCAGGAGCGGGATTGTGAAGCGGACATTTTCCGGAAGGTTCCGTTCCTTTTTCAAAAAATTCCTGGCGGATGTCCGTACAGCCGTTCTCCACGGCGGGCAGACCTGATTCGCTGCACAGATTTACGGCGATGATATCATCAGGACATGCAAAGTCTTTTGACGGCAGGGTCGCGTGAACGTGCGTCATGATGGAGCTCCATAGTGTCTTATTGTAAGTGTGATAAGTGGAGCTGTCAGGTAGGCTGTCGTTGTTGTCGTATCCGCCCCAGACGCAGCAGGTATAATAAGGTGTATATCCGGCAAACCAGATATCTTTGTAACTGGAGGTTGTTCCGGTTTTTCCTGCGACGGGCATTGTTCCTGCGGAGATCAGGCCGTAGGCCGTTCCGCTTTCACTGGTTACCACATCCTTCATCGCGTCGGTGAGGAGCCAGGCGGTGGAAGGTTTGATGACTTCGATTCCGTCTGATTC
>CANQUH010000110.1 GCA_947626965.1 uncultured Lachnospiraceae bacterium | reverse complement strand
ATTTGGAAACGAAGAAAGGGAAAACTCCTTCCTCTGAAGTGATTATAGCAAAGGAAGTGATGCCTGACAAGAGGGAATACGCAAAAGAATACACAAAAATAAGGCTGAAAGGGAAGAAACAGCCATAAGATGTGGATAACTGCTGCAGATTCCGGGAAAAGTGCAGGCAAAAGAAATTTTTCACGAAAGATCGCAGTAAAGAAGGATTTACCTTTCAAAGCTGATGCTTCGGCCTTTTGGTTGGATTTCTGATTGTCCTGTGTTACAATTGGTCAGGTGTATCGAACGTTGAATATCAGGATAAAACGAAATGATGCAGGCATGGGTGCTGCAGCAGGCGTCATGAAAGGGTAAAAACATATGATAATGAAAGAGATTGATCATTTCAGCATAGAGCAGATCTGCCGGTCAGGGCAGTGCTTCCGTATGACTTTGCGGGAGGACGGGCGCTATAGTGTGATTGCAGGGGACCGCTGGCTGGAAGTCTGGCAGGAGGGAACAGAGAACTGTTTTTCCTGCGGAGAAGAAGAGTTTGAAAATTTCTGGAAGTATTATTTTGATCTTGAAGCGGACTATTCCGCTTACATTTCGATGATTAATCCGCGGGACAGCTATCTGACGGGAGCCGCGGCGTTCGGGTCGGGAATCCGTATTCTGCGGCAGGATCTGTGGGAGATGATCGTTTCGTTTCTGATCTCACAGCAGAACAATATTGTTCGTATACGGTGCTGCATCCGGAATATCTGCGAGGTTTACGGTGAGGAAAAGAGAAATGAGCGCGGCGAGGTTTATCATGCGTTTCCGCGCCCCGAGGCGCTGGCTTTTCTTGATGAGGACGAGCTGAAAGCGTGCAATCTCGGTTATCGCAACAAATATGTAGTACGTGCGGCCCGCAGTGTCGTGTCCGGTGAAATTGATTTGGATGCAGTTGAGAAAATGCCATACAGCAGGGCGAGACAGGAATTGCTGAAATTGTATGGGGTCGGAGAGAAGGTGGCGGACTGCATCTGCCTTTTTGCCCTGCATCATCTGCAGGCGTTTCCAGTGGATACACACATACATCAGGCGATGGAAGCGCATTATAGACGCGGTTTTCCGAACCGCAGATACCGCGGTGCGCAGGGAGTGATGCAGCAGTACATTTTTTATTACGAATTATTTGGGAAAGAAGAATGAGGAATGAGAATTATTTTTGCAATGTACGGAACCATTAGCAGGTTTCCATTCATGGCGTGGGTATGAACGTTTACCAGGAAAGATCAGAAGAAAGGAGAAATCTGTATGAGTGCGGTTGTCACATTGAAAAAGGGAGAGGGAAGAACGCTCAAGGCCGGCGGAATGTGGGTCTATGACAATGAAATTGCCAGCGTTGCGGGGAGCTTCGAGGATGGAGATATTGTCATAATCCGGGACTATGACGGATATCCGATGGGCAGAGGGTTTATAAATCGGCATTCGAAGATCAGGATCCGTCTGCTGACAAGAAATGTGGAGCAGGAGATCGACGAATCATTTATCCGCATGCGTGTGCAGAATGCATGGGATTACCGGAAGAAGACGGTGGATACCGGATGCTGCCGCATTGTTTTTGGCGAGGCGGATTTTCTGCCGGGCATTGTGATCGACAAATTTTCCGATGTGCTGGTGGTTGAGTCTCTGGCGCTCGGAATTGACCGCCTGAAAGGGGTCATTCTGAAAATGCTGACAGAGGTTCTTCTGGAGGATGGAATCCGGATCCGCGGTATTTATGAGCGCAGCGACGCGAAAGTGCGCGAGCAGGAGGGGATGCAGAGGTTTAAGGGTTTTATCGGGGAGCCCTTTGACACGAATGTACTGATCGAGGAGAATGGTGTGAAGTATATGGTTGATGTGGAGAACGGCCAGAAGACGGGTTTCTTTCTTGATCAGAAATATAACCGCCAGTCGATCCGCCGTCTGTGTGCGGGAGGGCGCGTGCTTGACTGTTTTACGCACACGGGCTCTTTTGCATTGAATGCGGCGCAGGCGGGAGCGGCTGAGGTGATCGGCGTTGACGCTTCCGAGACAGGAGTGGAGCAGGCGCGTCTCAACGCGAAACTGAACGGGCTTGAGGATAGAGTGAGTTTCATCTGCCGCGATGTGTTTGAACTGCTGCCGGAGCTGGAAGCCAGGGGAGAGAAATTTGATCTGGTGATCCTGGATCCTCCGGCGTTTACAAAATCAAGGAGTTCTGTCAAAAACGCGGCGAAGGGATACCGGGAGATCAACCGCCGCGGGATGAAGCTGGTGAAAGATGGGGGATTTCTCGCAACGTGTTCCTGCTCACATTTTATGACGTATGAATTATTTACACAGACATTACAGCAGGCGGCACGGGATGCGCACGTGAGGCTGCGCCAAGTGGAGTTCCGCACGCAGGCGCCGGATCATCCGATCCTGTGGGCCGCCGACGAATCGTATTATCTTAAATTTTACGTCTTCCAGGTGTGCAGGGAGAGATAAATCCCGAGATCTGAAACACAAAATGCTGCGCAGGGGGAATGATTCCTTCCACGTTTTGTGATACTTGTATGTATAATTTTCTTCGTTGGGGGCAGACTGTACAGAAACAACTTAACGGAGGTATTTTCAATGGAAAACAATGATACAGTATGTCTGCTGAAGGAATGTGACGCGGGAACGAAGATGGCAGTGGCTTCGATCAATGATGTGATTGACAAGGTCAGCAGCCCGGATATGAGAGAACTTCTTGCGGAGAGCAGAGATCATCACGAAAAGCTTGGAAATGAGATTCATTCGCTGCTTCTGGAGCATAACAGTGAGACAAAAGAACCGAATGCGGTGGCGAAAGGGATGTCCTGGATCAAGACGAATATGAAGATGAAAATGGATGAGAGTGATTCCACAGTTGCGGACCTGCTGACGGACGGCTGCAACATGGGGACAAAGTCTCTGCGCAGATATCTGAACCAGTACCAGACGGCGGATGACACTTCAAAGGATATCTGCCGGAAGCTGGTGTCGATCGAGGAAGAGCTGTGCCGGGATTTGCGAAGTTATCTGTAATCCGTGCGCGAAGCGCTTTTTGCGCGCGGGCAGGGTCCGAAGCAGCTGTTTCCTTTCCGCGAGCTGCGCATCCCGCCGGAGTTTTTTTGTGTCACAAGACGAATTTTCCTGTGACATAAAAAAGAATCCCACTTGCGGGATTCTTCGTTTGAGGCGGGGCACGTCAGCGGCATCTTTCAAGCCGCCGAAGTGCAGCCCCGTCTCCCTGTTTGTCAGTCGTCGTCATCATACCAGTCATCGTACCAATCATCATCGTCATCGTAATCATACGATCTGTTTACAACTTTGACTGTATAGTCCACAGATTCTCCGGTGGGGAGATAAGTGCATTTGACGACCGTGGTTCCGGGACGGAGGCCGATGATATCAATTTCATCATCATAAATCTCATCATAGTCGACATCATCGAAACCAACGATGGAAGTATCTTCAATACTCCATTGCAGCTGCCGGTCTCCGATCATTTTGGATGACTTTCTGATTTTCAGTTCCAGATCCTCTCCGGCAGAGATTGTGATGTTCGCGGGATTGACGCGGAAAATTTTAAAAGTGGAAGACGGAGTCTCCTTTACCGTTACTTTAAAGACGATTTTTTTTGAAGTTCCTTTGATCTTGCAGACAACCTTTGTGGAACCCTTTTTCAATGCGTGGAATTCCATTTCGTCGTCATTAAGGTCAAGATCTTCAAATGCGATGATTCCTTTCTTTCCCGTGATTTTCCAGGTCAGATAATCATCTTCTCCGTTTACCTTTACTTTCAGTTCAAAATCAGCTCCGACCGTGACAGTTGGGTTCTGGGATCCATAGGCCCTGATCATGGTTGGTTTTCTGCTGTGAGCGGCAGATACGCCAAAGCCGGACAGCAAACTGAGACATATTGTGAGAAGTATAAGGATGGGTAACTTTCTTTTTCGCATATGGTTGTTCTCCTTTCTGCTGACAAGATGTTCAGTGGTTATTTTCTGAAAAAAACCGTCTGAGTACAATTTAACACAAATACTGTATTTTGTACAGTAAAAATTTCAGTTTCTTAACAATATTTAATAAAATGTTAATATAAAGAAAGCAAAAAGAAAGACATTAAAAAATCCTTTATTTTATGCGGTTTTATGATTATACTGTTTGACGAAATGTTTAATACTGATTAAGAGACAAAACGGAAGGAGACTAAAATGAGACTTCTGATCATAAGACATGGGGATCCTGATTATGCGATAGATTCCCTCACAGAAAAAGGATGGAGAGAGGCGGAGTATCTGACGGAAAGACTTGCCGGACTTGAGATAAAGAAAGTTTATGTTTCCCCGCTTGGCCGGGCAAAAGATACGGCGTCTCTCATTTTGAAAAAGGTGGGACAGACGGCGGAAGAGTGCGAATGGCTGCGTGAGTTTTCGCCGAGGATCAGCCGCCCGGACCGGAAAGAGCCGTCGATCGTCTGGGACTGGCTGCCGCAGGACTGGACAGCAGAGAAACAGTTTTATTGCAGCGACGCATGGTATGAGCAGGAAGTCATGAAAAACGGGAATGTCAGACAAGAATATGAGTGGGTGACAGAGAATTTTGATTGTGTGCTTGCCAGACATGGCTATGTGCGGGAAGGGCATTATTATCGCGCCGAGGCGCCTAATCACGATACGATTGTGATGTTCTGTCATTTCGGAGTGGGCTGTGTGCTGCTTGGGCATCTGCTCAGTATATCTCCGATGTTACTCTGGCACGGCCTCTGTGCCGCTCCATCTTCTGTCGCCACACTTGTGACGGAGGAAAGGCGCCGGGGGATCGCCAGCTTCCGGATGAGCGCATATGGCGATATTTCTCATCTCTATGCAAATGGGGAAGAGCCCGCGTTTGCGGCCAGATTCTGTGAAACATTTGATGATGAGAATGAGAGGCATGACTGAATCTAAAATCACATATCATATAATTTTATACTAACTTTTGATACATATAATCTGCCGTTCCGGATTTTGAAAATCCGGAGACGGTGGAAAACTTCTGCCAGTTCATTTTAATAAGTCCTGATATGTGACATTTAATACTTCCGCGATTATCTTCAGCTCAATGTCGGTAACAAAGCGTTCTCCGCTTTCAATTCTCTGGACGGCGTTTTTATCAATGTCGAGTCCCGCGACCTGAAGCATGTCGGCGAATTTTTTCTGTGAGGGGTGCTCCATAAGCTTCAGACGATAGAGCCTGACATTTGTTCCGCATAGATTATTCCTCCCGTTTTCAGCTCTGTTTTTGTACATGTTGTCCTCCTGTATTTCTGTTATATTCTGCCGAGGTCTTTGTATTCCCGCGGGCAATGAGGAAAATAGCCATGCCTGCATGGATATTTGATTATAATGATACATTTTGTAAAAGTGATATTTCTCGATTGCGTTTAATCTGAGTATATGTTAAAATGGACGACATGTTGACATTCACTAAATGTCACTAAAGCAAACAGTCTAAATAAAATGGAAATAGAAATTCGAGAAAATCCCCTTCCCGGGAGCGGCGTGCGGTGCGGAGCAATTCGCGGCGTCATGGGGACAAAATACCTTTTGATCCGGATTAAAGCGCAAAAAAGTACAGCAGAATCGCCAATAATTCACTTGTGATTCGAAGTATATCGTAGTAAAATAAATATCGAAAAATTACAGGAGGCAGGCATCGAAACGTTATGAAGAAAATGCTTTTTATTTATAATCCAAAGTCGGGAAAGGGTCTGATCCGGAATTCTCTGGCAGCAATTGTTGAGGAATTTTCCAGAGAATTTGAGGTAACGATTTACGCGACGGGAGCTGCGAAGGACGGTGAGCGTATCACTGAGCAGCGGGCAGAAGATTTTGATGTGGTTGTCTGCAGTGGAGGGGACGGCACGCTTGATGAGATTATTACAGGGCTGATGCGCAGCGGTATTCACAGACCTGTCGGCTATATTCCCTCCGGAAGCACCAATGATTTTGCAAACTCACTCGGAATACCGAAGCAGATGGAGCAGGCGGCGAAAGTGATCGTACACGGAGAAGCCTTTACCTGTGATCTGGGGAAATTTAATCAGGATTATTTTGTTTATGTCGCGGCGTTCGGGCTGTTTACGGATGTATCGTATCAGACAAGCCAGGACATGAAAAATATGCTTGGACATGCGGCTTATCTGCTGGAGGCCATGAAGCGCATGGGTACCTGGAAGAGCAATCATCTGTCGATCCACAGTGAAGAGTTTTCGGAGGAAGGGGAGTTTGTGTTCGGCATGATCACAAATTCCAATTCTGTCGGGGGAATCAAAGGGGTTCCGTGGCAGAATGTAGAGCTGAATGACGGGTATTTTGAGGTGATGCTGGTACGGACGCCGCAGTCGCTTGCGGACTGGCAGGAGATTATTACGGCTGTTATCATGAAGGACACTTCCAGCAACCGCATTGTAATGTTTAAGAGCAGGAAACTGGAAATCCGTGCGGAGAAGCCTGTCGCGTGGACCCTGGACGGGGAGAACGGGGGAGAGCACACGGAGGTTACAGTCGAGAATCTTCCGCATACACTTGACATACTGGTATCGGCAAGACAGCAGTCGTGATCTGTGTGGGAAACGGACAGCAGTACGCGTCCTGCCGCTTATCATGAAATCTGTACAGGGCAGCGGCAGAACGGTGCGGAAAGTCCGGTGTTTTCAGACGGCACGGAAGCATGGGGGATTTTGAAGATAACAGCGGTTTTCGAACCGATGAAAGGAGATTTGTAATGTTATATGCAGGAGTGGACCTTGGAACCTCGGCAGTCAAACTGCTGCTGATGGACGGAGGGGGAAAGATTCAGAAAATTGTTTCTAAAGAGTATCCGATTTATTTCCCGAATCCGGGCTGGTCAGAGCAGAAGCCGGAGGACTGGTATGAACAGACCATGGCAGGGCTGAAGGAACTGCTTGCGGACTGTGATAAGAGCCAGGTTGCCGGAATCAGTTTTGGCGGACAGATGCACGGGCTTGTGATTCTGGATCAGGAAGATCAGGTGATCCGCCCGGCGCTTCTCTGGAATGACGGCCGTACATACGAGGAGTGCGATTATCTGAACAATGTGATCGGAAAGGATAAACTTTCTGAGTATACGGCGAATATTTCCTTTACCGGATTTACGGCCCCGAAAATTCTGTGGGTGAAGAACAAGGAGCCTGAAAATTTTGCGCGGATCGCGAAGATCATGCTTCCGAAAGATTATATTGCGTACCGGTTATCGGGCGTGCACTGTACGGATGTGTCGGATGCTTCCGGCATGCTGCTGTTTGACGTGAAGAACCGCTGCTGGTCGAAGGAGATGCTGGAAATCTGCGGCGTAAAGGAAGAACAGATGGCCAGGATTTTTGAGAGCTATGAGGTGGTCGGTACGCTGAAACCGGAGATTGCGGCGGAGCTTGGTGTTCCGGAGACCGTGAAGGTGATTGCGGGCGCCGGGGACAACGCGGCAGCGGCTGTCGGTACGGGTACGGTCGGAGAGGGAATGTGCAATATTTCTCTCGGAACGAGCGGAACGATTTTTATTTCCTCTGAGAAGTTCGGGGTGGACAAGTTCAACGCGCTTCATGCGTTTGCCCATGCAGACGGACATTATCATCTGATGGGATGTATGCTGAGCGCGGCTTCCTGCAACAAGTGGTGGATGGATGATATCATCGGCACGAAAGATTACGCGGCGGAACAGGCGGCGATTGAGAAACTCGGCGAGAATCATGTTTACTTCCTTCCGTATCTGATGGGAGAGCGTTCTCCGCATAACAATCCGAACGCGCGCGGGACGTTCATCGGAATGACGATGGATACGACGCGGGCAGACATGACACAGGCTGTTCTTGAGGGCGTTGCGTTTGCGCTCAGGGATTCGCTTGAGGTTGCGAAAGCGCTCGGAATTAAGATTGAGCGCACAAAGATCTGCGGCGGCGGTGCGAAGAGCCCGCTGTGGAAAAAGATCATCGCAAACGTGCTGAATCTGAAGGTTGACGTGATTGAGAGCGAGGAAGGGCCGGGACTTGGCGGAGCGATCCTCGCGGCGGTCGGCTGCGGAGAGTATGCCTCTGTGAAGGAAGCCGCGGACAGGCTGGTGAAGATCATTGATACGATTGAACCGGATCCGGAGCTTGCGGCGAAATATGACGCGCGGTATGCGCAGTTTAAGGAGATCTATCCGGCCTGCAAGCCGCTGTTTGAGATAATTCATTGAGATTGCTGCAAAGTATGCGGGTTTTGCAGGGGGGGGCGGAGTTTCAGCCAGGCGGCCCGCAGAAAGGAAACAGATGCACGCGGCGGAGAAATGGACAGGATAAGAAGGAGGTTTGAGACCGTTATGGAAATTAAAAAAGTGACAGACACAGCGTTCCGGAAATACGGGCGCGTCGTCGAGGGAATTGATTTTTCGGGACTTGTTGAGAAGCTTGGCGAGACTCCACTTCCGGCAGATGTTGTGTATGAACCCTCAGTTCCGCTTCTGGAGGCGCTTCCTGTATTTGAGGAACTGAAGACCAGGACTTACGGGGAGCTTCCCATTCAGATCGGATACTGCAACGGCAATAATTACAAACTTAACGCGGTCGAGTACCACCGTTCTTCCGAGATCAATGTTGCCGGAACGGATGCGGTTCTGCTTGTGGGCTGGCAGCCGGATGTGACGGATGACTTTACGTATGACACTTCGAAGATCGAGGCGTTCCTGGTTCCGAAGGGAACGGCAGTCGAACTGTATGCGACGACTCTGCACTATGCGCCCTGCAATGCCGGAGAGGGAGGATTCCAGGTGGCGATCGTGCTTCCGAAGGACACAAATCTTCCACTTGAGAAGGAACATGCAGGCGGAGAGGACGCGCATCTGACCGCGCGCAACAAGTGGCTGATCGGCCATTCCGAGGGGGGACTTCCCGAAGGTTCGCCGATGGGACTGATCGGGGAAAATATTGATCTTTCGAAATAATCTGTTCCATGGCAGGAATGGCGGGAAAACATGGAGATTCTGCAGTGATACGGGGCAGAAGATAATGTTTTCAGACAGAAAAGCTGGTTACCGAAACATTTTAATATACATCATAGGAGGATTTAAGAAATGATGAACAACATTCCCAATGTCAAGGTTGGTATCGTGGCGGTCAGCCGCGACTGCTTCCCGGAATCACTTTCCGTGAACAGAAGAAAAGCGCTGGTGGAGGCGTACAAGGCAAAATATGACGCGGCGGATATTTACGAATGTCCGATTTGCATCGTCGAGAGCGAGATCCATATGGTGCAGGCGCTTGAGGATGTGAAGGCGGCAGGCTGCGAGGCCCTGGTTGTGTATCTTGGCAACTTCGGTCCGGAGATTTCTGAGACGCTGCTCGCGAAGCATTTTGACGGCCCGGCCATGTTTATCGCGGCGGCCGAGGAATCTGGCGATAATCTGGTTCAGGGCCGCGGCGATGCTTACTGCGGTATGCTGAACGCAAGCTACAACCTGAAGCTGCGCAATATCCGCGCCTACATTCCGGAGTACCCGGTCGGCACAGCGGAAGAGTGCGCTGATATGATTCATGAGTTCCTTCCAATCGCACGCGCGGTTGTCGGACTTGCGAATCTCAAGATCATCAGCTTCGGACCGCGTCCGCTGAACTTCCTGGCCTGCAATGCGCCGATCAAGCAGCTTTACAACCTTGGCGTTGAGATTGAGGAAAATTCCGAGCTCGACCTGTTCGAGGCGTTCAACAAGCACGCCGGCGACGAGCGTATCCCGGCGGTTGTGGAGGATATGACAAAAGAGCTTGGAGCCGGCAACATGAAACCGGAGATTCTTCCGAAGCTTGCGCAGTATGAGCTGACGCTGCTTGACTGGATTGAGGATCACAAGGGCTACAGAAAATATGTGGCGATTGCAGGAAAGTGCTGGCCGGCATTCCAGACGCAGTTCGGCTTTGTTCCGTGCTTCGTGAACAGCCGTCTGACAGGACGCGGCATCCCGGTGTCCTGCGAGGTTGACATCTACGGCGCTCTGAGCGAGTACATTGGAACCTGCGTGAGCAACGACATTGTGACGCTGCTCGACATCAACAACAGCGTTCCGGCTGATATGTATGAGTCCGAGATCAAGGGCAAATTCGATTACACGCACAAGGACACCTTTATGGGCTTCCACTGCGGAAACACCTGCTCAAAGAAGCTTGCGTCCCATTCGATGAAGTATCAGCTCATCATGGCGAGAAGTCTTCCGGAAGAGGTTACGCAGGGAACGCTCGAAGGCGATATTGTGCCGGGTGAGATCACATTCTTCCGTCTGCAGAGCACGGCGGACAACAAACTGCGCGCGTACGTGGCAAACGGCGAAGTGCTTCCGGTTGCGACACGTTCGTTCGGCGGCATTGGCGTATTCGCGATCCACGAGATGGGAAGATTCTATCGTCACGTGCTGATTGAGGGGAACTATCCGCACCACGGCGCTGTGGCGTTCGGCCATCACGGAAAAGCTCTGTTTGAGGTGTTCAAGCTGATTGGCGTCTGCCCGGACGAGATCGGATACAATCATCCGAAGAGCGTACCGTACAGAACGGAGAATCCGTTTGCGTAAATGAACAAATATATACTCTGCGGGAATGTGCTTGAGAATTGGACTGGAACAGACTTGAATTCCATGACAGGGCTTTCGGGAGAAATTTGAGGGTGAATGACTTTCTGTTCTGATGAAGGCAGAAAGAGAAAAAGATGCCGCTGTCTGGCAGCCGCCATTTAACGGCTGTCCGGCAGCGGTGTTTTTATGCGCAGGATGTGCAGAGGAAAGCTGCTTTGCAGCTGCACATCCGCGCGGCGAGCAGGAGAAAAACCGCCTCCTGCTCGATCACAGATCCGTACATGGAAAGCAGATGAGAAAGGGGAATACAGTTTTGGAAAAGACGAAATTTGGAGTTTTAAACGACGGCACGGAGATTTCTCTGTATACCATAAAAAATAAGAATGGCATGACCGCGAAAATAACTGACCTGGGAGCGACAGTTGTCTCTCTGGAGGTGAAGGATGCGCAGGGAATTGTCCGCGATGTGGTGCTCGGCTATGATACGCC
>CANQUH010000109.1 GCA_947626965.1 uncultured Lachnospiraceae bacterium | reverse complement strand
GTGTATGATTGATTTTCAGCGTATTTCCATCCACTGTAAGCATTTGATTATGTACCTATATCACTGGCGCTATCTCCGTCACTCCCGACGGGACAATCACTTCCGCACTCGTTCCGTGATACGCAGTCAAAATTGTCCCTTCTATCTCAAAATCCGACTGCTCCGTCTCAGATTCTGATTCTGTCTCCGTTTCAGATTCCAGTTCTGGCTCTGTTTCAAATTCCGTTCCGGCTTCCGTCTCAAATTCTGTCTGTTCCGCATAAACCGGCAGCATGCCGGACAGCGTAAACATCAACAAGGCTATACACATATAAAGATGTTTTCTTCCCATATTTCTCCTTCCTGCTTTCTGCCCAAATTATTACTCTGCTGTCCCATCGTTCCACGCAGTCTTTTCTGGCGTTTTTCATTTCGTCACCGCGCCCTGACTCAAGATCCGCCGTGAGTCCCCACACGGAATTCTGGTCTGCCCCAGCAGATATTTTCCACTTTCAAAATCTGCTGTGCATATTCCGCCTCATCTGTGCAATTGTTCAAGGCATCTGCACAGCGCCCGTATATACTCCGGCGTTGTCCCGCAGCAGCCTCCGACGAGATCCGCCCCGGCCTCCACGAGCCGCATCATCGAGAGCGCGAACGACTCCGGCTTCATGTTGTAGTGTGCGCGCCCGCGCGGATCCATGACCGGCATACCTGCATTCGGCTTCACGATCACCGGAATCTTCGCGGCCTGTTTCATTGTCCTCACGACTGCCGCGAGCTGATCCGGGCCAACCGAACAGTTCAGTCCGACTGCTGCCGCTCCCATCTCCTGCAGCGTCTCGACCGCCTCCGTGATCGTCCCGCCGTACAGAAGACTTCCGTCCGACTCCAGCGTCAGGGAACACATCACCGGCAGATCGCAGACTGCCTGCGCCGCGTCGAGAATCACCGTCGTCTCATCGACCGCCAGCATCGTCTCCGCAATAATCAGATCCGCCCCCGCGTCCGCAAGTACGGAGACCTGTTCTTTATACGCTTCAAGCAGCCGCTCATACGACATCTCTCCGCGAGGTTCCAGCATTTTCCCAGTCGTCGTCATGTCGCCGGCGACCAGCGCCCGACCGTCCGCCGCTTTTTTCGACAGCGCGACCAGCTCGCGATTGAGGTGTTCTACTTTGTCCTCCAGCCCGTACATGGCCAGAGAAATCCGGTTCGCAGAAAAGGTCGGCGCGTAGATGATCTGGCTCCCGGCGTCGATGTACGCCCGCTGCAGCTCCAGAACCGTATCCGGATGCTCCAGTATCCACTGCTCCGCACAGACGCCGACCGGCATCCCCTTCTCTCTGAGATTGGAGCCCATCGCCCCGTCAAGTACCACGACGCCTCTGCTGGTCAACTTTTCAAATTCCTGTCTGGTCACAAAATCGCTCCCTTCCAAATTCGTTTTATCCTTTCTCTGACAGGCTCCAGAACTTTCAGTTCTATCTCCAGCCTGCAAAGTCACTCCTGCAAACTTTTTCTTCGCCAGATTCCAGAACTTCCGGCTCTGTCGCTGGTTTACAAAGTTCACTTCTGCAAACCACATTATACAATCCTTTCATGGATACGGCAAACATAAAATTCTTTTCAGAATCGAGCAAAAAGCGTTTTTTTCTCCTGCTCGCCGTGCGGCCCAAGTGTTGCGTCAGCAGCTTAGACCTGTGACATAAAAAAGCTGCCGCACTGCAATCTTTCCATTAAAATAGATAATCGCAATACGGCAGTCTCTTATGGAATTCACGCATAGCTGTGTATACTCGGTATAAAGGTATTCACTCCGATAAAGGTAAAGATCACGCACACAAATCCAATCACGGCAAACATCGCCGTCCGCTTCCCGATCCAGTGGCGGTTGATGCGCAGGTGCAGATAGAGCGCGTAGATGAGCCATGTGATAAAAGACCATGTCTCCTTGGGATCCCAGGTCCAGTAGTGCCCCCAGGCCCTCTGCGCCCAGATCGCGCCGGTAATCATGACGATCGTCAGAAACAGGAAGCCGAACGTGATCACACGGTACGACATCTGATCCAGTTTCTTCTTGTCCGGCATCGCGCTCTGCCGCTCCGCTGACAGACGGTCATAGAACAGGTACAGCAGCGATATCCCGCAGGATACAGCAAAGGAACCGTAGGAGATGATCGCCGTGGATACGTGAAGCACCAGCCAGTTGCTCTGCAGAGCGGGCATCAGGTCCCTCACCTCGCGGCTCTGCATGGCCGCGTAGCCGATGATCAGAAACAGAATCGGCGCGATAAACGTTCCCATCGCGGATACCCGGAACTTCCGGTAGGCCAGAAGATAACAGAGCGCGATCCCCCAGGCAAAAGCCGTCGCAAACTCAAACTGGTTGGAGAGAGGAATTCGTCCCGCACCGATCCCGCGCACGATCAGAGAAAGTGTGTGGAACACAAAACCAGCCGCGATCAGCGCGGTCGCAATCTGAGCGGCCTTGCCGCTGCGCGCCGCAAAATAATAAAAGTAGCACGCGGTGGAGACAAAATACGCGATAACTGTGACATAGAATAAAATATTTTCAGCGGTGATCAAAGTCTGTGACATGCTCTCCCTCCTCTTTTTTCGTGCCGGCAGAAATTTCATCTGTGCCGGAATTTTCTTCTGTTCTCATCTGCGCGGTCAGTTTGTTGTCGGTCTGATCGGATTTTCCGCCTTTGTCATCTGACGGAACAGATTCACTGGCCGCCCGTTCGGATTTTCTACCCCCGTCATCTGACAAAACTGATTCATCATCCGTCTGTCCTAGGGGTTCGTCCGCTCCATCCGAGGGCTGCCTGGCTTCCGCGATTTCTCCGTCCGCGCGAAGCGCTCCCTCCACAGCGTCCGCGAACAGTTCCGCCCCTTTCACGCTGCGGCAGAACACGACATACGAGCCGTCCGCGTTTTCGCGCATCCACAGTTCCTCCGTGCGGCAGAAGAACGCGAGAATAATACCAAGTATCACAAGAATGCCGCCCAGGCCCACATACGCCATGGTCGGATCCTTTACGATCTGAATCAGCGTATACTGCTGCGGATTTTCAAACACAAACCGGTAGTCATCGATTTGAATCGGCAGTCCTGTCCCAATAGCGTCCATCTGGAAAAAGTTTCCGTCATAGTAGATCGTGTAAATGACAACCGGATTTTTCAGAAGCGGCGTGAGCGTGGTCGGACCCGTCCCGTCATTATAATAATCCGGATAGAAGGCCGTCATCTGCACCTGGAGCGGAATCTCCTCCAGAGAGATAAGTTCCCCCTGGCAGAGCACCTGCTCATCGAGCAGTTCACTTCCTTTATATGCTTTCGCTGTCGCCGCCCAGCCGGTCGAATTCTGGAAAAAGTCCATCCCAAACGCGTGGAACGGAGCGTTCACCCTCGTCGTGCCGCTCGCTTCTTTCCCGGATTTCTCATCTTTCACCGTGATCTGCGCCTGGTACTGCTCCACCGTATAATCATCCCGGAGCTTCACCTCAAAGTCATCGATGGCGACACAAAGACCTGCCTCTTCCACCTGCTTCTCCTGCCCCGGAACTCCGTAGACATACGTATCCAGCATGTATTTCTGGCCAAGACCGAAACCGATGATCACCGCGATCATCCCCAGATGACAGATCCAGGAACCCCAGATCCCGACGCGGTTCCGCACGGCGTACTGCCAGGTTTCCCCATCCGATTCCTGCGCAATCGGCTTAAAATGCAGTGCAGAAAACACGTTTCGCACTGAGGTTTCTTCTCTCGGCATCCATCTCCAGTCCTCCGGACGGTTCCGCTTTTTCCGCGCCTCCAGCGTATAGCCTTCCCTGTAATTTCGCAGCAGCTGCGGAAAACGCAGAATGCTGCACAAAACCAGATTCAGACAGAGAAGTCCCGCCATGACAATAAACCACCAGACGGAAAACATATCGTCGAGTCCGATTGTCAGGATCAGTTTCCCGGCCCATTCGGGATAAACCGTCGTATAGTAGGATGCCACCTCCCCCTGCGGGATCAGACTCCCGGCCACGCAGGCCGCCGTCAGGATCACCAGAAGGACAATCGCACATTTCATGGAATGGAATACACCCCATATTTTTTTCAGTAGCTTCATGATTCCTCCAAAGGGCCACGCAGACCCGAAACATATATGCTTCGAAGAGGTTCTGAGCATTGACGGCACTCGTTTAAAAACGGTTTTGAATGCCGACATCACTCATTTGGAACCGGCCGAAGCGAAGTGAAAAGTGAAAAACTGCCCCGCAGAACAGACTCATGTAAACTTTTCAATACAACAGGCCGGGAGGCAGAAGCAGGATCCGTCTGATCGATCAGTAGCTTCGCCCCCGGCCTGAATGGATGGGGAACGAAAAAACTATTTTCGTTTTGCTCGTTCCCTGCGCCGAATTTACGCCGCTCAAGCGGCATTTTTCCGCTTCAAATTCGTGCGCATCCCTCGCTTTATCCCATTATTTGAACAGCGCCAGCGCCTCGTTCGCCAGTTCCTCGGACTTGTCCAGACAGTTTCTGGAAAGCGTGCTGTTGTGAGCGCCTTCGCTGTTCTCAACAAACACGAAATCCCAGTAGAACTGCGCGTCCCTGTTCAGCGCGCGGATCGCGTCGAGTTCTTCATCTGTGTACTCTCCGCCTTCCACCGCCACGGCAAGCTTTTCCGTCAGATCGACAAGAATCTGAGCCACTTCCGTCTCGCGGGCCGTGATCTCTTCCTGGAGATCCTTCACTTTCGCCGTGACTGTCTCAGCATCCGTATGACAGGCCGCACAGGTGTTGTCCATAATGGACTGGCTGGCAAGCGGGCTGACCCAGGTGTGGCTTCTGTACTCGGTGCCGTCCGCAGCCGTCGCCTTCTCCATGTGGCAGTCCGCACAGGAAAGTGCCTTGTGCATGCTGCCGTCCGCCATGAACGTCTCAAATTCCGGATGCTGTACCTTGATCTGATTGGTCAGCGTCCTCGGATTCTGATAGTCCGTAAAGCCCATCTCATTGTAGTACGCAAGGATCGCATCCGGCGTCGCGTTCGCGATTCCTGTGTAGGGATGTGTGACTGCCTTATTCTCCGGCTCAAAGTAGTACTCATTGTGGCACTGCCCGCACGACAGAACAGAGGAGCTGATGCTGTCGTAATCTTCGCCCACAGCATCGATCATCGGCTGGCGAATCGGAGCCGCGCCCAAAGACGGGTCATTTGTATGGCAGTCATAACAGGTAATCGGCTCATTCATCTCGGCAACCGCATCCTCGAAACTCATGGAATAAAAATCCACGCCGTACTTGTTCAGAAGCTGCACATAATCCGCCGTCTTGCACGCGAGACAGTTCGACAGAGCGTGCGGCCTGGTCGTCGCCTGCACATCCTCAAGTGTATAGGAATGGCCTCTTGCACTGTTGTAATCAGAGGAAAAGCCCATGCCTTCATACAGGGTGGCAATCTCAGGATGTGCTTCCACGTAGCTGTACGCCTCAGAATTGTCCTTGTTCGCGAGATAGGACTCCACGATCTCGGGATATTCCTCGGACCACTGTTCCGCCTCAACGATGCCAAGCTCGTTCGTCTCCGGAGTTTCTGTCCCCGCGAGTTCCGTTACCGGTTCGGTTTCGTCTGCCGCCTGCACTCCCATGCCGAAGGCCGCCGTCAGGCAAAGCCCAAGAAGCGCGGACAGCATAACCATTTTCTTTCTCATTTCTTCTCTCCTTTCATAATATTTTTTATTTCTGCTGCAGCACATTCGTCTTTTTCCCGATTCCGGAGCAGACCAGCCCCCCCTGCTGCGGCCGCTTACACGTGATTCGCGGCGTATCTCATCTGCTTAAAGGGCCTGCTCACAAAACATGCACCTGCACCGGAATACAACGCCAAAAAGACAGAGCTGCTGATTTATTATAGCAAAAAATTATGCGGATGTATGTTGCATCTGCAACTTTTCAGAAATTTAGATGGGGCAAAATTAAATAGAAAATTTACGTCCCTGACAGTCAATCACGCCTTCTTTTTTCAGCGCCGATATCGTCCTTGAGAGAGCGCTCCTGTCCACTCCCAGATAATCCGCAAGCTCATCGCGCGCAAAAGGAACCGTGAACGATCTTTTCCCCTGCCTGTCCGCCTCCTGCTCCAGATAGCACAGCAGTTTCTCCCGCATGGTTCTGCGTGTCAGCACCTGTGTCCGCTCGATCAATGTCAGATTCCGCTTTGCCATAATCCGGATCAGATTATGAAGCAGCTTATTGTGATTCACGCACCGCCTTGCAAGCACCTCCATGGAATGCGGAATCTCGATCCACACAATCCAGGTATCTTTCATCGCCGTAAAATCACACACGCTTACAGCGATTCCTCCAAATACCAGATCATCTGCCAGAAGATCACCTGTGTGATGATTCCGGAAGATCACCCTGTTGTTTCCCTCCAGCCGGGAACTCTGGACCATTCCTTCCAGAATGATCCCGAACCCGAAAATTCTGTCCCCTTCCCGCAGGACATACTCTCCTTTTCCGTACAGTCCGTCCTTTGCTCCGGACAATTTCACAATCTGAATCGTCTCCTGCACTGACAGCCCTGCAAAAGCGGGAGACTTCTGCAGCAGCGCAGCGCGCAGCTCACCGGTAATGTTCTTTTTTTCCATCTGTAATTCCTCATAACATGATGCCAGGGTCGAAAAGTCATTCGTTCCACGTTCACATGGAAAAGCATGACAAGGTGTTTCAGAATTGCGAGGCTGCCCGCAGAAACAGCTCTCACGAATTGGTCTCAAGGCAGACCCGCAGCTTTTTCAGCGCTCCTTTCTCGATCCTGGAGACGTAGGAGCGGCTGATGCCAAGCTTTGCCGCGATCTCCCGCTGCGTCAGCTCACTGTATCCGAACAGTCCGTACCGTTCGCTGATCACCTGAAGTTCGCGCTCTGTCAGGGTCTGACGAAGTCCTTCGTACATCTTCCGGATGTACTTCTGTGTTTCCAGTTTTTCCAGCACATCGATCGGGTCACTCTCCAGAACATCCATCAGGCGCAGTTCCCGTCCCTCCTGATCCACACCGATCTTCTCATCCATCGAAATCTCACGCGCCAGCTTTTTCCTGGTACGCAGCATCATCAGCAGCTCATTTTCAATGCATCTTGCAGCGTATGTCGCAAGGCGGCTGTTCTTGCTGCCGTCAAATGTCGTCACAGCCTTGATCAGACCGATGATTCCTATGGATATCAGATCATCCGGATCATGCTCCGGAGACTGATATTTTTTCGCAACATGGGCAACCAGCCTTAGATTGTGCTCGATCAGCATATTTCTTGCTGCCATATCCCCCTGCCGACAGCGGTCAAGACAGTACGCTTCTTCTTCCGGAGACAACGGCTGTTTAAATGTCTTCAAAAAAGCACCTCTAAGCGGTTTTATGTTATTCTATGCCCGAAACCGCCCGGAAGTGCTTTTCCCTCTCTGCAATTGTTTGTTTCTTTCAATCCACGCTCGATAATTTAACGGAATACGGCTGCCTTAGCGGCATGTCCTGGCCTCATGTCAGTGAGGGATACCGATTTCTGATTTGTATCTGGCTCCCGCAGATTTCGAAAGCATGTGACGCGCCAGCATTCACCGGACAGAAAATCCGCGCTCCTGCTTCAGCGGAATCTCCTCCGAATCCATCCAGTCGATCCGGATATAGCGGTCCTGATTCAGACCGATGAGCAGCTTGTCGATCAGCTGCTCCCGGCCCTGTACCTCCATACTGACCGAACCGTCCCACTCATTTTTAACCCAGCCCGTCAGTCCCAGCGACTGTGCCATATATTTTGCCCGATAGCGGAACCCGACTCCCTGCACCCGCCCGTGAAAGCGGATTTCCATCCTGATCTCACTCATAACTTCTTTCTCCAGTCCTGACTCCTCCGGACAAAAATCGTTTATTTATCATGAATCTCCGCATGCATCTCCTGCAGCGACCTGACTCTTCCGCTGCCCTGCATCTTCATGGAGCGGATTCCGCTCACCGTGGCAGCGGCCGCCGCAACGGTCGTTATATACGGAATCTTTTTCTTGATCGCCGCTTTGCGCAGATAGCTGTCGTCCCACTGACGATCCTGTCCGACCGGTGTGTTGACGATCAGATCAACCTTTCCGTTCATGATCAGGTCCAGCATATTCGGTCTGCCTTCCTGCAGCTTGTTGGTGATCTCCGCCTCGATGCCTGCCTTCTGAATCAGCTTCCCGGTATTCTTTGACGCAATGATCTTAAATCCTGTATTTGCAAACTTCCGCGCGACATCGACGATCTCCGCTTTATCCTTGTCGCTGACAGAAATCAGCACAGTACCCTCAAGCGGAAGCTTCGTCTGTGTCGCCTCCTGCGCCTTGAAAAACGCCTCGCCCCAGAACTCGGAAAGTCCGAGCACCTCGCCGGTCGAGCGCATCTCCGGTCCGAGCACAGGGTCGACCTCCTGGAACATATTGAACGGGAACACGGATTCCTTGACGCCGTAGTACGGAATTTCCTGTTCCTTCAAAGCCGGTACCGGAGACGGTCTTCCCGTCAGCTCCGACGTCACGATGTCGATTGCGAGCGGCACCATGCGGATATTGCAGACTTTGGAGACGAGCGGCACGGTACGGGATGCGCGCGGATTCGCCTCGAGCACATACACTTTTCCGTTTTCGATCGCGTACTGCATGTTCATCAGACCGCTCACATGCATCTCCTCCGCGATTTTTCTTGTATATTCCTTGATTGTCTTTACATTCTCCTCGCTCAGATGACGGGACGGAATGATGCAGGCCGAGTCGCCGGAATGTACGCCCGCGAGCTCGATATGTTCCATCACCGCCGGAACAAACGCGTGCGTTCCGTCGCTGATCGCATCCGCCTCGCACTCCGTCGCATGCATCAGGAAACGGTCGATCAGAATCGGACGGTCCGGCGTCACGCCGACCGCGGCGTTCATGTATCCCACCATACTTTCCGGATCATATACAACTTCCATGCCGCGTCCGCCGAGCACATAGGACGGACGCACCATGACCGGATAACCGATCTTTTCGGCAATTGCGAGCGCTTCCTCCACGTTGACCGCCATGCCTGACTCCGGCATCGGGATTCCCAGTTTGTCCATCATCGCGCGGAACTGGTCGCGGTCCTCCGCAAGATCGATCACGGACGGAGAAGTCCCGAGGATCTTCACACCGTTCTTCTCGAGATCCGCCGCAAGGTTCAGCGGAGTCTGGCCGCCGAACTGCGCGATCACGCCGACCGGTTTTTCCTTCTTATAAATACTCAGCACATCCTCGAGCGTCAGCGGCTCAAAGTACAGCTTGTCTGAGGTATCGTAGTCCGTGGACACCGTCTCCGGATTGCAGTTGACAATGATCGTCTCAAAACCGAGCTTCTTCAGAGCGAGCGATGCGTGTACGCAGCAGTAGTCAAACTCAATGCCCTGTCCGATCCGGTTCGGTCCACCGCCGAGAATCATGATCTTCGGACGGTCCGTGCTCACCGGATTCTTGTCCGGCGCATTGTAGGTAGAATAATAGTAAGCGCTGTCCTGCGTGCCGCTCACATGCACGCCTTCCCACGCTTCCTCCACGCCGAGCGCAAGCCTGCGCTCCCGGACTTCCGTCTCGGTCACGTCAAGAATCTGGCTCAGATATTTATCGGAGAAACCGTCTTTCTTCGCCCGGATAAGCGCCTCATCCGCCGGAAGCTGTCCTTTTGACGCCGCAAGCGCTTCCTCCTCATCCACCAGCTCTTTCATCTGACCAAGGAAATACTCCTTGATCTTTGTAAGGTTGTGGATCTCCTCCACTGTCGCTCCCTTGCGGAGCGCTTCATATATGATAAAGTAACGTTCGCTTGACGGGAAGATCAGCATCTTCATCAACTCATCTTTTGACTTCTGGTCGAAATTCTTCGCGTGTCCGAGGCCGTAGCGTCCTGTCTCAAGGCTGCGGATCGCTTTCTGGAATGCCTCCTTGAAGTTTTTGCCGATGCTCATGACTTCGCCGACTGCGCGCATCTGTGTGCCGAGCTTGTCCTCAACACCGTGGAACTTCTCAAATGCCCAGCGCGCAAACTTGATCACGACATAATCCCCGTCCGGCACATACTTGTCGAGCGTACCGTACTTGCCGCACGGGATCTCCGCAAGCGTCAGGCCCGTCGCAAGCATCGCGGAAACAAGCGCAATCGGGAAACCGGTCGCCTTGGACGCGAGAGCGGAGGAACGGGAAGTTCTCGGATTGATCTCGATGATGACGTCACGGTCCGTCACCGGGTCGTGCGCCCATTGCACGTTCGTGCCGCCGATGACCTGGATCGACTCGACGATGCGGTAGGACTTCTCCTGCAGACGTTTCTGCACTTCCTCGGAGATCGTCAGCATCGGAGCCGAACAGAACGAATCACCCGTGTGTACGCCCATCGGATCAATATTCTCGATGAAGCAGACCGTGATCATGTTGTTGTCCTTGTCGCGCACAACCTCAAGTTCAAGCTCTTCCCAGCCAAGAACCGATTCCTCAACGAGCACCTGACCGACAAGACTCGCCTGCAGGCCGCGCGCGCAGACCGTCTTCAGTTCCTCGACATTGTAGACAAGCCCGCCGCCGGTGCCGCCCATCGTGTACGCCGGACGCAGCACGACCGGATAACCAAGCTTATCCGCGATCGCCAGCGCCTCATCGACGGAATAGGCAACCTCGCTCTTTGCCATCTCAATCCCAAGGCTCTCCATCGTGTGCTTGAACTCGATTCTGTCCTCGCCGCGCTCGATCGCGTCCACCTGGACTCCGATGACCTTCACGCCGTACTTATCGAGTACGCCTGCCTTTGCCAGTTCTGAGCATAAATTAAGACCGGATTGTCCTCCAAGATTTGGCAGCAGTGCATCTGGTCTTTCTTTCGCTATGATCTGCTCGATTCTCGCCGCGTTCAGCGGCTCAATGTATGTGACGTCGGCAATCTCCGGATCAGTCATGATTGTTGCAGGATTGGAATTTACCAGTACGATCTCATAACCAAGTTTCCTGAGTGCCTTGCATGCCTGCGTGCCAGAGTAATCAAACTCGCACGCCTGTCCGATGATGATCGGACCCGAACCGATAATCAGTACTTTGTGGATATCTTTTCTCTGAGACATCGTATCTCCTCCAGTATAT
>CANQUH010000108.1 GCA_947626965.1 uncultured Lachnospiraceae bacterium | reverse complement strand
TCTGTGACGGATATGTCAGCTTTATTCATCTGTTTTTCCTGTTCTATCTGAAACGTCAGTGTGTAAAAGGCTTTCTCCGGTTCACAGGTCTGAAAATTTCTGTCATACGAGAGAAGAAAACAGGAGTTTTCTTTTCTCATCTGAGGAAGAAAAGCGGATAATGCATCTTCGTCGCCGCCGCTTGCCTCAATTGCTTCCGCGACAGAGGAGGAAACCGTCTGCGCAAAGCTGAGCGCTTCCGCGTCCAGCGTTGTCAGGTGTGCGTGGACAAATACGCGGATACAGATTGTGCTGACAATCAGAAAAAAGAACAGCGCTATGATAAATTCAATAAAAAACAGGTTTGGTCCTGTTCTGTATTTTTTTCTCATAAATTACTCCATTTAAAAGCTGTTGACTTGATGAGATTGGTCTGGTTACAGTTCACATCCGTACGGCATCTGCTATTTAAGAGAAGAGATGCCGGAATTTATATGGACAGAAGCCTCGAGAGAGTGGCCTCCCTCGCCTGCTGCATGGATAAGCAGAGTGTCCTGAAAATCAGGGGAGACAGTGACGGAAAAGTCGTCAAGAGCAACGATTCTGCTTCCCATGTCAGGAGAAGGTTCGCTGCTGCTGCGCACATAGAGCTCTCTGAGAGCGCCGTCGTAAAAGTAAATATAGGTGAGAAAAGTCTCTCCCTCTATATCGTCTTTCATAAGAAGCGCGGGGATTCCATCCAGTTCTGAAAGAAGAACATGCTCCTTTTCATCATGCTGACGGATTTTTTCAGTTACGTATGCGACAGCTGTTCTTGTTGTATAATTCCTGTTCAGATAAGATACTCCGTTTCTGTAGATGCGGGATCCAAGAAGAACCATCGACAGCGTGGAAAACGCAAACATAAGCAGCAGGATCAGAGTAAACAGGCTGCTGACAGAGTGACGTTGTCTGTTTTCATTCATCTGGGTACCTCCTGTCCGCTTAAGGGAATAATCGTGACGGAGGGCATCATATTGGAGCCCAGGACCATATAGTCGACGACGTATTCATCTGTGTTCCATGAAATTCCATAGTGTTCTTTTATGTAATCAAGACTCTCAGGATAGGAGCCTTCAACTGCATAGCAGTGTATGGCGCTGCGCTCGATTGCGTTTTTCAGATTTTCAGCCTGGGAAACCTCTGTCTGCGCAGAGATTGATGAGACACTGCGCCACAGCAGCAGGGCGCACACAAAAAAGATCAGAATGGTGGCTGCAAGTTTCCAGCTGAAAAATTTTTTTCGGTGCAGAAAAAGCATATAAAATCCTCACCTGCTTTCATTCTTTTTATCCGATTTCGGACATGATGCCGAGAAGCGGAAGCATCACGGAAAGAAGAATCAGTCCTGTCAGAATGGACAGAACAGCAACAATCGTGGGTTCCAGGGCGCTCACCATATTCTGGATGCGGATATCGGCTTCTTCCTGACAGGAAACGGCTATTTTATCCAGCGCTTCCTCCGAGGCGCCTGTCCGGAATCCGATGGAAATCATCCGTGCGTTTAATCCGGAATAGATGCCGGCTTCTTTCAGAGCCGCTGAAAAATCTTCGCCCTCCTCGATTTTTTTCTGGGCAAGAGCGGTTTTCTCGCGGAAGGATGCGTTGTCGATCAGGTCAGAGGCAAGGCGGAAGCCTTCGTCCGTATCCAGACCGCTGTGGAAGGACAGCGCCAGGGCTCCGGAAAAACGGGAGCAGGCCAGAAGCATCGAAATGTTCCTGAATATGGGAATCCTGTTGACAAAAGAAAGAATCGCGGCACGTCCTTTCGGAATATACAAAGAGACAAAACCGGCAAGCACCAGAACAAGGAACACTGCCAGGAAGACGACGGAATAGCGCTGCATGCCGCGTCCAAGTACCAGCAGAGTGTTGGCGGCTCCTGACATTTCAATGCCAAGCTGGTCAAAAACCTGGCGGAAAACAGGCATAACCTGAACAATCAGGACGATCAGGACCGCCGCCAGCATGCCGATCATGACAAGCGGGTATGTCAGCGCGTCGCGTATGCTGCGGGAAATGGCGTCCTCTCTTTCATAATGGGAAGAAAGAGACTGGAGCACTTCTTCGAGCGTACCTGAGCGGTCGCCGATCTCAGCCATATGAATAAAGTATTCCGGGTATACGCCGGGGGCACGCAGGGCCTCTGCGAGATCGCCTGTTTCTTCGAGCGTGCTGTAGACAGACTCAAGGATTTTCTTCTCCTCATCGTTTGACGAATCTTCAAGAAGGATGGAGATGCCCTCAAGTGCAGATATCCCGGAGTGAAGGATCATGGACAGCTGGCCTGAAAACAGTGCCAGTTCTTCGTTTGTCAGATTTTTTTTCATTTGAAACCTCCTGTTGACAGTCATTGTAAATCAGAATACTCCGCAAAGATCACGGAGAACTGCTGGCCGAATCAGCAAAGCAGAATATGAGCATTACCGGACAAACATCAAAGTGTAGTTCTCACCGTTTCCAATGTAGTCCATAATGGCTTCTTTGTCTTCTGAAGAGGAGACAAAGGTTGGATCAATCAGTTTCCACTCATCTCCGTTGAATTCGATTGCACGTTCCACCCATCCGATCGATTCGATGTATACGGTAACCCATGCATGGTAAACGTTTCCGGTATAGCCGATATCCAGTCTGGCCGGAATTGAGAGGGAACGGAGCATTGCCACAGTCAGTGCGGCATAGTCAAAGCAGATGCCTGTCTGGGTGAGAAGCGTATCGTCGACATCCGGAAGATAGCCGCTCTGGACAGTCTTGAGTTTTTCGTAATCATATGTAATGTTGTTTACCACATACTCAAAGACAGCGGTAAAGGCATCCAGATCCGTCTCCGCGTCAGCGGAAAGCTCTGCGGCGAGAGCCACCGCCTTGGTTTCAGCGTTGAAATTGACGAACTGATTCGGGTACAAAAACGGAAGAAACTCGTCTTTCAGTTCGACGGTGATCGTATGGCTGAGGATGGAAATATACTGGTTTCCGCTTATGTTTTCAAAGGCCATCACAATGTAGGTGCCGTTTCCTGCCGTGAGAGGGAAAGTGGTGTACTCATCAGGCGTTTCAAGGAAATAATGGTATGTAATATTGTCAGGTCCTGTGACCTGAATATTGACTTTTTTGTCTGCCTTGAGTATTCCCATGAAGTAGCCCAGATCGGTATGTGAAAAATCCAGAAGCAGCGGATCGCCGCCTGCGGTGATTTTTCCGTCGGCAGCAGGGGTCAGCACATTCGTCTGGCCGGGGGAATAGGAACCTCTTTCCTCGGCAAAAACTTTGCCGAAACATCCGCTGCAGAAGACTGCCAGAAAAAAAGCAAGGAATACAGGCAGAAAATGAAATATGCGTCTACTCATTCATGATCTGCTCCTTAAAATGTGTTGTTTTATTTATCCTTTTTAGTATAGCAGATTGTACAAAAAAAGAAAGATAAAATGTACAGAAAAATTTAAAATAAATCAAAAAAAGGGGATTGACAAAAGAGAAAAACTATATTATAGTGTAGGTACCAAAAAAAATAAAATTTAATACTGAGATATAAAGGCAAACCCGTTGAAAGGCGGGGACGCAAAGCCAAGGGTCTAAAGTTCAGGAAGAGAACAATGACAGCCGGTTGCCACATTTCTTATTTGTGTAAGGGATGCGTAAAGTATATGGTGGCCGCTGACAATTGTTGTAAGCGGTTTTTTTGTCGCACAGATAAGATTTTCGTGCATACTCTTTTCCAAAGATTTCTGAACGGAAGTCCTGAACCAAAAATTTCATTAATGGGAGGGATAATTATGAAGAATAATAAATTCAGAGAATTGCTGCAAAGTACATTGATTAAGACAGGAGCTGTCGTGATGGCTTCAGCGATTGTCCTTACAAGCAGTTACTGGTCGGAGATCTTTAGAAATGATGAAGTGTTCATATCCGAAGCGGAGCTTCCGATTTTCGTTGATCCGGGAGAGGAGTCGGTTCAAATTCTTGATGAGGATGTTCCGTTTCCTGCCGCTCCGAAGATAGTCGATAAGCAGACAAAGACGAACAAGACTACCAGGAAAATAAAACTGAAAGAAAAAGCAACGAAGACTTACACCAAAAAGAGCAAAGCCCAGAAACAGACGTCAACGGAAAAGAAGGTTTCGGGAACTGAGACAACGACGATCATAACCGAGACAACGACGAGTGTGGCAAGCAAATTTACCAAAGGTTCCGATATCAACAAGCAGACAACAACGGTCAAGACAGTCATTACAACGATGGTTCAGGAAGCAGCTGTGGTAGTGGATACGGCGACCTCGAATGCAGGATCAGCGGCGGCTCCGGTACAGACAGCTCAGAATGTTACAGCGACTCAGACAGCTTCAGCTCAGACTCCTGCCGCATCAGGGCAGATTGAAATCAGCGCGGCTGCGCCAAGAGTTGACAGCAGAGTATCAAGCGCATATACAAAACTTGGATTCACGATCAGCATCGACCCAAGTGTGAATTATTCCGGAGTATGCGACGCGAGAAGCAGAAGCATCGTACTGAAGAAGAGCGGAGATACCGTTTATCATGAGCTTGGACACTTCCTTGCATTCATCGCGGGAAATGTTGACAAGGCTTCCGCTTTCCAGCAGGTATTTGAGCAGGAAAAAGACAAATACACGATGTACAACAAGGCATATGTCTGCCAGAACAGTTCCGAGTATTTTGCAGAATCCTTCAAGAACTACACGCTGGATCCGAACTCACTGAGAGCAACCAGACCTCTTACCTACGCAGCAATTGAGTCAGCTCTCAACAGTGTCACAGATGCTCAGGTGACGAGAGTTCAGACGGTTTACCGTTCCGTGTGGGGAGCATGATCTGAAGAAAGTATCTGATATGACAGAAAAGATATAAGAGATAAACGCCATAAAAAATTCCTCCTGGATAAAACATCCAGGAGGAATTTTTTATGAGCAGATCCGCAGCTGCCAGCGCGGCGGGCGGGAGGAAAAACCGCTTCCTGCCCGAACACTCATATTCTTTATATATCTGAATCAGTGTCAGTATCCTGATCCATGATGGAACTGACATTTTCTTCCGGTGATTCAGAAAAAGTTTCTTCAATCGTTTCTTCCACTTCCCAGTGGTCGGGATCTTCATCGGCCTCTTCTTTAGGCATGTATTTTTTAAAGATTTTTTTCAAAAAGAAGGAGTTTGCATAGGCAATTGCCGCAAAACCGGCCATAATCCATATAAGAATTCCGTACCAGAGCGTATATCCGTTGTAGAAAGTGAGAACAACGGGGGCGATTGTGATCACAAGCATCAGAACCGTGTACGGAAGATGAGCGATCGACATCAGCAGGGAATTTTTGAGTGTTCCCCGGATCGTGTTGAAGAAACGTGACAAAACGGGGAAAATATAAGTGACAATCATCAGATAGAAGAAGGATACGGCGATGATTGCGATGTGAAGGAACTTTACGAGAGATCCTTCAGAAGCTCTCAGAATCTGGAAATCCATGATGAGAACAATGCCCACGCCAAGAACCATCAGCCAGATCAGAGTAGCCTGCTTAAAGTTTTGTTTGAAAGATTTCAGGAAGCCGCGGATGATATAGCTGTCCTCGTTTTCAGCCATTTTCAGAGCCATATAGTACAGCCCGGTCAGAGAGGCGCCGATCGTGATAACCGGAATACAGCAGATGATAAATGTGATGTTCAGTATCATCAGGTCCGCGAGCCGTCCAAGTGCGCGGAAAAATGAATTGTCCATGTTAAAAAATTCTCTCATTGGTAATCCCTGCTTTCTAAATAATATATTGAGATACATGATCTTTCGATCCTGGCATCATGTTAATGTATCAGTATAGTAGATTTCACAGAAAAAATCAATGAAGATCATGGAAATTCAACGATTCATAAATTGACAATCCGGCAAATGTCAGAGTATAATAGGAAAATCCATGTGCAGACGGTAGTTGTGGGCTTTTTTACCGTCTGGTATAGAAGCTGCCGGTCACGAACAGTATCCTGCAGAACAGAGATTAGAAAGTAAGGAAGATCGGGAGTGCCAAAGGCACAGAGCGGTCCGAAGAGCTTTCGCTCGTGGCAGCGTCCGAAGAACGGGCATGGGAATTTACAGTGGAACAGGCAGCAGTGTAGAAGAGGTAAAGGAGGCAGTCATGTACGATAAGGTGTCAACAAATCTGAACTTTGTTGAGCGGGAAAAGCAGACAGAAAAGTTCTGGAGAGAAAATAAGATTTTTGAAAAGAGTATGAAAAACAGGGAAGGATGTCCGACCTATACTTTCTATGACGGACCGCCTACCGCAAATGGAAAGCCCCATATTGGTCATGTGCTGACTCGTGTGATCAAGGATATGATCCCGAGGTATCAGACAATGAAAGGAAAGATGGTTCCGAGAAAGGCCGGATGGGATACCCATGGCCTGCCGGTTGAGCTGGAAGTTGAGAGGATGCTCGGCCTTGACGGAAAAGAACAGATCGAAGAGTACGGTCTGGAGCCGTTTATCAATCACTGCAAGGAAAGTGTCTGGAAATATAAGGGAATGTGGGAGGATTTCTCCAACACGGTCGGATTCTGGGCGGACATGGACGATCCGTACGTCACATATCATGATGATTTTATTGAATCCGAGTGGTGGTCTCTGAAAAAGATCTGGGAGAAGAAGCTTCTCTACAAGGGCTACAAGATTGTGCCTTACTGTCCGCGCTGCGGGACGCCGCTGTCAAGCCACGAAGTAGCGCAGGGCTACAAGGATGTGAAAGAACGCTCCGCGATCGTAAAATTCAAGGCGAAGGGTGAGGATGCGTTCATTCTTGCATGGACAACGACTCCGTGGACTCTGCCGTCGAATCTCGGTCTCTGCGTAAACGCAAAAGAAACCTATGCAAAAGTGCGCATGAAAGAGAACGGAGAGGTATATTATATGGCAGAGGCGCTGTGTGATACAGTGCTCGGCGAGGATGCGTATGAGGTGATTTCGACCTGCAAGGGCAAAGATCTCGAATTTAAGGAATATGAACCTCTGTTTTCGTTTATTAAGGTTGACAAAAAAGCATTCTATGTTATGTGCGACGATTATGTAACACTGACCGACGGTACCGGAGTCGTTCATATCGCTCCGGCGTTTGGTGAGGATGATAACAGAGTCTGTGCGAAATATGACATGCCGTTTGTCTCCATGGTAAATCCGAAGGGTGAGATGACGGAGGAGACGCCGTGGGCCGGCGTGTTTGTGAAAAAGGCGGATCCGCTGATTCTGCAGGCGCTCGACGAGAGAGGACAGCTCTTCTCAGCTCCGAAGTTCGAGCACAGCTATCCGTTCTGCTGGAGATGCGACACGCCGCTGATCTACTATGCGCGCGAGTCCTGGTTTATCCGGATGACGGAAGTCAGGGACGACCTGATTCGCAACAACAATACGATCAACTGGATCCCGGAGAGCATCGGCAAAGGCCGTTTCGGCGACTGGCTGGAGAATGTGCAGGACTGGGGTATCAGCCGCAACCGCTACTGGGGCACGCCGCTGAACATCTGGGAGTGCGAGTGCGGTCATATGCATTCGATCGGAAGCAAGGCGGAACTGCGCGAAATGTCGGACAACTGTCCGGAGGATATCGAGCTTCACCGCCCGTATATCGACGAGGTGACGATCCGCTGTCCGAAGTGCGGAAAGCAGATGCACCGCGTGCCGGAGGTAATCGACTGCTGGTATGATTCCGGCGCGATGCCTTTTGCGCAGTATCACTATCCATTTGAAAATAAAGAATACTTTGAGAGCCATTTCCCGGCGCAGTTTATCTCCGAGGCCGTGGACCAGACGAGAGGATGGTTCTATTCTCTGCTGGCGATCTCGACGCTGATCTTCAACAAGGCGCCGTATGAGAATGTTATCGTGCTCGGCCATGTGCAGGATGAGAACGGGCAGAAGATGAGCAAGTCCAAGGGCAACGCTGTCGATCCGTTTGAGGCTCTTGAGACGTACGGCGCGGACGCGATCCGCTGGTATTTCTATATCAACAGCGCTCCGTGGCTGCCGAACCGCTTCCACGGCAAGGCTGTGACTGAGGGACAGAGGAAATTCATGGGTACGCTCTGGAATACCTACGCGTTCTTTGTTCTTTACGCGAATATTGATAATTTCAATCCGATGGACTACACGCTCGACTATGAGAAGCTCCCGGTTATGGATAAATGGCTGCTCTCGAAGATGAATTCGATGGTAAAGAGTGTGGATGATAATCTCGGAAACTACAGGATTCCGGAGGCGGCGAGAGCTCTTCAGGATTTTGTCGACGACATGAGCAATTGGTATGTCAGGAGATCCCGCGAGCGTTTCTGGGCGAAGGGAATGGAGCAGGACAAGATCAACGCCTACATGACGCTTTACACGGCCCTGGTCAATACCTGCAAGGCGGCGGCGCCGATGATTCCGTTTATGACAGAGGATATCTACCGCAACATCGTCTGCAAGGTGGATCCGTCCGCTCCGGAGAGCATTCATCTGTGCGACTTCCCGGCAGTGGAGGAGGAGCATATCGACAAAGAGCTCGAGCAGAAGATGGACGAGGTGCTGAAGATCGTTGTGATGGGACGCGCCTGCAGAAACGCGGCGAACATCAAGAACCGTCAGCCGCTTGCGAATATGTTTGTCAAAGCGCCGGTGGAACTTCCGGAATACTTTGCGGATATCATCAGAGATGAGCTCAACGTGAAGAAAATCACATTTACGGACGATGTAAGCGGATTTATCTCCTATACATTCAAACCGCAGCTGCGCACGGTCGGACCGAAGTACGGCAAACTGCTCGGCGGCATCCGTCAGGCGCTCCCGGCACTGGACGGCATCGCGGCGATGAAAGAGCTTAAGGAAACAGGAGCGATCCGGCTTGATATCAACGGATCGGAAGTGGTTCTTGCCGAGGAGGATCTGCTGATTGAGACGGCTCAGACCGAAGGATTTGTCACAGAAAACAACGGAGATATTTCCGTCGTGCTGGATACGAATCTGACGGAGGAGCTGATTGAGGAGGGCTATGTCCGCGAGATCATCAGCAAGATCCAGAATATGAGAAAAGAAGCCGGCTTTGAGGTCATGGACAAGATCAGCGTGTCCGTAAAAGGCAATGACAAGATCAGCGGCATCCTGCACAAATACGAAGCGCAGATCATGGATGAAGTGCTCGCACAGAAAGTGCAGTATGAGGAGACATCCGGCTTTGTAAAAGACTGGAATATCAACGGCGAGAAGGTTGTGCTCGGTGTTGAGAAAATGTAGTGTGCAATACTGCAGTCCGCATCAGAAATCTGGTAAATGCGTGCGGGCTGCAGGTTACTGTGAAAGCCCGGTCTCCATATAGAAACAGGCGGCAAGCTTGCTTGCCAGACTGGTTCTGTATGAGAGACGCTAACCCGTATGAGCAAAACAGTGATGCGAACGAATGTGAGCAGCGCGATTTGCGAATATGGGCAGGGGCGCGAGAGTGCGAGAGCACGAAGCGACCCGTGGGCTGTTTATTATAATATTACGAGGAGGCTTTATGAACAAATTATTTGATAAGGAGACATTTAAGGAGCGCGTAAAAGACAATGTCAGAACGCTCTTTCGAAGAACCTACAAGGAAGCGGATCAGCAGCAGATGTTCCAGGCTGTCGCTTATGCAGTAAAAGATGTTATTATTGACAACTGGATGGCTACACAGAAACAGTATGAGATTGATGATCCGAAGACCGTCTATTATATGTCGATGGAGTTCCTGATGGGACGTGCTCTTGGCAACAACCTGATCAATCTGACCGCTTACAAGGAAGTAAAGGAAGCGCTCGACGAGCTTGGATTTGATCTCAATGTGATCGAAGATCAGGAACCGGACGCGGCTCTCGGAAATGGCGGTCTTGGACGTCTGGCGGCCTGTTTCCTGGATTCTCTGGCCACGCTGGGCTATTCCGCGTACGGCTGCGGCATCCGCTATCGCTATGGTATGTTCAAGCAGAAGATTGAAAACGGCTATCAGGTTGAGACGCCGGACAACTGGCTGAAGAACGGCAATCCGTTCGAGCTGCGCCGTCCGGAGTACGCGAAGATTGTCAAGTTCGGCGGATATATCCGCACGGAATATGATCAGAGAACCGGAAGAACGCACTTTATCCAGGAAGGATATCAGAGTGTGCGCGCAATTCCGTTTGATATGCCGATTCTTGGATATAATAATAATGTTGTCAACACACTGCGTGTGTGGGATGCTGAGGCAATCAACGATTTCCAGCTTGATTCTTTTGATAAGGGCGATTATCACAAGGCTGCAGAGCAGGATAATCTCGCGAAGAACATTGTCGATGTCCTGTACCCGAACGACAACCATTATTCAGGCAAGGAACTGCGTCTGAAACAGCAGTATTTCTTTATTTCCGCAAGCGTGCAGGCAGCTATCGCAAAATACAAAAAGAAACATGACGATATCCGCAAGTTCCATGAGAAGGTAACCTTCCAGCTGAACGATACGCATCCGACAGTTGCGATTGCCGAGCTGATGAGAATTCTCGTCGATGAGGAAGGCCTTGAGTGGAACGAGGCGTGGGAAGTGACTTCAAAGACCTGCGCGTATACGAACCATACGATTATGTCGGAAGCTCTGGAAAAATGGCCGATCGAGCTGTTTTCAAGACTGCTTCCGCGTATCTATCAGATCATCGAGGAGATCAACCGCAGATTTGTGCATGAGATTCAGCAGAAATATCCGGGCAACCAGGAGAAGATCCGCAAGATGGCGATTATCTACGATGGTCAGGTGAAGATGGCGCATCTGGCGATCGCGGCGGGCTATTCTGTCAACGGCGTTGCGCGTCTGCATACAGAGATCCTGAAGAATCAGGAGCTGAGAGACTTCTATGAGATGATGCCGTGGAAGTTCAACAACAAGACGAACGGCATCACACAGAGACGTTTCCTGCTTCACGGCAACCCGCTTCTGGCGGACTGGGTAACAGATCACATCGGCAATGAATGGATCACGGACCTTCCGCAGATCGCGAAGATGAAAATTTATGCAGAAGACAAAAAAGCGCAGCAGGAGTTCATGAACATCAAGTATCAGAACAAGATCCGTCTCGCGAAATATATCAAAGAGCACAATGGCATTGATGTAGACCCGCGCTCGATCTTTGACGTGCAGGTCAAGAGACTGCATGAGTACAAGCGCCAGCTTCTGAACAT
>CANQUH010000107.1 GCA_947626965.1 uncultured Lachnospiraceae bacterium | reverse complement strand
CAAGAAGTGATATTTTATAGAACTGGAAGCAGAGTTACAAAAAAGTACACTTTTTTGTAACTTTTAATTTTTATACAAAATCAATGTATAAAATTTAAATATGCAGTTCTCAATACAGAATTTTCCTTTATAAATCCAGATTTCATTATACAGTAAATATGCAAAAAACTGCCGAAAAATATATCGGTTGGAAGCTTGTTATAGCCTGATTGTACGCATGTCAGCGACAGATTCCTATTCTAGAGACGGATATAGTCCGTAGCAGACAGACAAATATAGCGCAGACGAGATGAACAACGGATTTATAACAAGTCCCACCAGATATTTCCCGACAGCTCCTTTAAATTAGTTATAGGGAACGAGCAAAACGATTTTCGTTTTGCTCGTTCCCTGCGCCGAATTTGCGCCGCTCAGGCGGCATTTTTCCGCTTCAAATTCGTGCGCATCTCCACTCTTTGAACTACTACAGAGCACCGGTACTTTTCAAAATCCAGTACCCGACGCCGAGCAGCCAGCTTGTGAATACGCCGTACAAGATCACCGGCCCCGCGATCGTAAAGATTTTGCAGCCGATTCCGAACACCTGACCTTCTTTCTTGTATTCAATCGCCGGCGCCGCCACAGAGTTTGCAAACCCGGTAATCGGAACCAGCGTCCCTGCTCCGCCGAATTTTGCCAGTCTAGAATACAGGCCAAATCCTGTGAGCAGCACGGACAGCAGCACCAACAGCAGCGAGCACCAGCTCCCCGATGTCTCTTTGTCGAGTCCTGCCCTCTCACAAAAATTCAGGATGACCTGACCGATGACGCAGATCGCGCCTCCCGTCACAAATGCTTTGCACATATTCAGAAACAGATTATGCGTCGGCGTCACCTGCTTCACATAGTCCTGATATTCTTTCTGCTTTTTTTGTTTCGCAATATCCGCCATATTTTCTATCCTGCCTTCCATAGTTACCCTTCTACCACCAGAAATTTCCCGTCCGGAAGTGAAAACACCTCCGCCTCGCTTTTCAGCTCTGCATCGGTCATTCCTGACGTGTCGGTTCCGTTTTCTCTGAAGTAATTCTTGACCTGTTTTATGTTGTCAAGCACCACGGCCATACACTCATCCAGAAATTCATCGGCTTCCTCGAGGTTCTCCGCCACTGGTTCATCAAAAAGCTGGCCCTGATTCTTTAAAAATGTTTCCAGGTATTCTTTTTTGTAATTCATCTCGCACCTCCCTCACAGTGATTGTTACTTTTCTGTTTTCAGTTTTCCCATGGAAAGATTTTTCATACTTCCATTCATTTATTTTTCTCGTTTACTTCACCGAATCTTCCGTTCACCGCCCGGAGAGGTGGGAGTCGTCCCCTGGTTGATGTATTTGCGCATAATCTCATGGAACTGCCCGCCGCACCGCTCCAGCTCACCGAGCACTGTATCGATCCCCGCTTCTGACTGATGCCAGTTTTCGCGGCTGATTCCGTGTGTCACCACGGGACAGACCAGAATTTCTGTCTCCGGAAACTGTTCCTGATAGTACAGCAGACAGCGGCGCGCGTGAAACGCCTGACAGCAGAGAATGGCTCGGGATACGATGATGCCCTCCGCGTCTGTGCGTTTTCGTGAATAAATTGCGTTTTCGTAGGTGTATGTGGCCTGATCTTCCCGCAAAATGGATGCTTCGGGAACTCCGTGCGCCGTCAGAACCGACTGCAGATACTCCCACTCTGTCGCAAATTCTTTTGTTCCGGGTTTCTCCGGCTCAAATTTTCCTTTTAATATACTGCATTTCCCGGAGGGCAGCACATACGGCGCGTAACCCTGGCGGTAAAGTTCTGCCGCATGAACCGCCGCCTCCGGATAGTTTCCGCCGGGCACAAAAATAACATCTGCCCCGGCGGGCTCGTCCTCTACAAATAGAAATTCTGTGATACAGTCATAGAAATGTCCCACAATCTCCCCCAACTTTCCAAAATCCACTCAGAGAGTGTCAAATCTGTGGCGCTGTTTAGACAGCAGGTATTTCATCCACACTTCGGTGGTGTCAAACAAGCGTCGCCAAATATCCATGCAAACATAAAACCGAAACATGCCCGGTCAGCTCCAGGCCTTTCTCAGACACCCGGCCGCGGCCCGGATCTCCGCTTCTTCCACATTCGCGTATCCAAGTATCACAGTATGGCTCTGCCGCGACGTCTTGTTGCTGTCATCTTTTCCGTTCAAGACTCGCTCGCGAGTCTTGTGCGCGGGATTCGGGTCTGCGCCAGCAGACGTTTTCGATTCTGAATCCCTGTGCATCCCTGCGGAGCGTATATCAGATGGGGATTGAATCCCGCCACTGATACGAATTTGCTGCTCACCGCCTGGAGAGGCGGGAGTCATCCCCTGTCTGATATAGTAACGTGACAACCCATACACCCGCACTCCTTCTTTGGCGGCCCGGTCTATCGCCTCCTGTTCCGTCATGCCGTTCTTAAAGGTCAGAAGAATATGAACGCCCGCGTTCTCCCCGCTGATCTGACAGATTCCCTGGAAGCCGCGCATCTCCTCGAGCAGCACGTCATGGCGGCTTTTATAGATGGCGCGCATCTTGTTCAGATGCCGCTCATAATAGCCGTCATCCAGAAATCCCGCGATCAGAAGCTGGTCGACGCGCGACACCGTGCTGGAGATCAGCCTGCCCCGCCGACGGTAAAGTTCCATCAGCCGGTCGGGAAGCACGAGATAGCTGACTCGGATTGCAGGCGCGATCGACTTGGAAAATGTCCCGATATAGATTACCCTGCCGCTGCGGTCAAACCCCTGCAGCGCCGGAATCGGCTTGCCGCGGTAGCGGAATTCGCTGTCGTAGTCGTCTTCTATGATAAAGCGGCGCTCTGATTTCGCGGCCCACTCCAGCAGCTGCATGCGGCGTCCCACCGGCATGACGATCCCGAGCGGAAACTGGTGCGACGGCATGACATACGCGATATCCGCGCCGGATGCCTCCAGACTGTCAATGCGCATCCCTGCTTCATCCATCTCCACGATACGTATCTCGTTTGAGAGATTTCCAAGGAGATCGTACGCCTTGCGGTACGTGGGGCTCTCCATCGCAATTTTCTGACCGGTCCCGAGCATGCTGCATAACAGAAGAAGCAGGAAATCATTCCCTGCCCCTACCACAATCTGTTCCGGCTCCGCGAGGACGCCGCGCGCCTGATGCAGATAATCCGCGATCGAACAGCGCAGCGCATACTCCCCCTGCGGGTCTCCCAGCTGAAAAATTTTTTTGTTGTCTGCCATCAGAATATTTTTGGAAAGTTTCCGCCATGCGCCATACGGAAAACTGTTCAGGTCGACGCCGCTCGGTGAAAAATCATACCGGTATTTTTTTTCTTCCGGCTTCTTTTCGGTGTGCCGCTCTTTTGACTCCGTGCCGGGGCAGTACAGTCCTTCCAGTTCGCAGACAAAATAGCCCCTGCAGGGAACCGCCTCGATATACCCTTCAGAGACAAGCTGACTGTACGCCATATCCGCCGTCGTGCGGGACACCTGCAGATAACCGGCCAGATTTCTCGTGGAGGGCAGCCTCGTTCCAAAAGACAGCCCTCCGCTTTGAATTTCCTTTTTTATATGCTGATAGATCTGTTCATACAGCGGAACCGAGGACGCGGGATCCAGGCTGACAGTAAGATCGTTCATACGCTTACGCCTTCGGCAGCCTGAACGAGCTCTTCAGTGACACGATGCGGTTGAAGACCGGCGCGCCGGGCGCGGAATCTTTGGAATCCACGCAGAAGAAGCCCTGCCGCACAAACTGGAAGCTGTCGTACGGAGCGACGTCCGCAAGAGCCGGCTCCATCGGGCAGTTTTTCAGCACTGTCAGTGAATTCGGATTCAGATTCAGAGAGCCGTCCTCATTGTAAACGCCTTTCTCCTCATCCACAATATTCTCATAGAGACGCACCTCCGCAGTTACGGCTGTCGCGGCGGCCACCCAGTGGATCGTTCCTTTTACTTTGCGGCCCGTAAAGCCTGTGCCGCACTTCGTCTCCGGATCATAAGTGCAGTGGATCTCGGTGACTTTTCCGTCCTCATCCTTCTCAAAGCCGACACATTTCACAAAGTACGCTCCCATCAGGCGCACCTCGTTGCCCGGAAACAGGCGGAAGTATTTCTTCGGCGGATTCTCCATGAAATCTTCGCGGTCAATGTAAAGTTCACGGCCAAACGGCACCTTCCTCATGCCGAGCTCCGGATTTTCCAGGTTCATCTCAATGTCGAGATATTCAATCTGTCCTTCCGGATAATTGTCGATGATCAGCTTCACCGGATCGAGCACCGCCATCAGACGCGGGCGCTTCATCTTCAGATCCTCGCGGATACAGTACTCCAGCATCGCGTAATCGACCGAGCTGTTGCTCTTGCTCACGCCGCAGAGCTCGACAAACTTCTGGATGGACTCCGGCGTGAAGCCGCGGCGGCGCAGAGCGGCGATCGTCACAAGACGCGGATCGTCCCAGCCGTCCACAATGCCTTCCTCAACCAGACGCTTGATATAGCGTTTGCCTGTCACGACATTTGTCAGATACATCTTTGCAAACTCAATCTGTTTCGGCGGCATCTCATACTCGACTTCGCGCACTACCCAGTCGTACAGCGGACGGTGATCCTCAAACTCCAGCGTGCAGATGGAGTGGGTGATTCCCTCGATTGCGTCCTCGATCGGATGGGCGAAATCGTACATCGGATAAATGCACCACGCGTCGCCTGTATTGTGGTGGGACATCCTCGCCACACGGTAAATGACCGGGTCGCGCATGTTCATGTTCGGGGAGCTCATGTCAATCTTTGCGCGAAGCACTTTCTCTCCGTCGGCATACATGCCGTTCTTCATATTTTCAAATAATTCCAGATTTTCCTCCACGCTCCGGTTCCGGTACGGACTTTCCTTCCCCGGCTCCGTCAGTGTGCCGCGGTATTCGCGGATCTCATCGGCGGACAGATCGCAGACAAACGCTTTTCCCTTGCGGATCAGCTTTACGGCCGCCTCGTACATCTGTTCAAAATAATTCGACGCAAAATACAGCCTGTCCTCGAAATCAGCGCCGAGCCACTTTACGTCGGCAATGATCGACTCCACAAACTCCGTCTTTTCCTTTGTCGGATTCGTGTCGTCAAACCGAAGATTGAACTTTCCTCCGTACTCCTTTGCCAGACCATAATTCAAAAGAATTGATTTTGCGTGTCCGATATGCAGATAGCCGTTCGGCTCCGGCGGAAAGCGCGTGCACACGGTTTTGCAGTGTCCTTCCGCGAGATCACGGTCGATGATCTGCTCGATAAAATTTTTTGATACGTTTTCTTTTGCTGCACTCTCTTTTGCTATATTCTCTCTCTCTTTTTCCATGATTTCCTCCTCATGTAATCCCTCTGACTCCCGGCTTTTACGCCGCGAAACTGCTCCCATCATAACACACGTATCCAAAAAATACAAGACAGCCGCTCTTGTCGACACGGGCAAAAACTGCTAAAATGTATCCGGAAAACCGGGCTTCTTTCAAAAAACAAAAAGAGATTACGGGGTGATTCTTTTATATGAAACTCAATAAATTTCAGCATAAAATCTACGACGTTGTGATCAGCAGCCTGGCGATAGTCGCCGCGTTTCTGGCGCTGGTCGACCTGTCCCAGGGACTGAGCCGGTGGCAATACCGGGCGGATCAGATCATTCTGACCGTTTTTCTGATCGACTATCTGGTGAGGCTTTTTCTGGCCGAGGACAAACTCAAATATATCCGGACCAACATCTGCGACCTGATCGCGATCCTTCCGTTTCACACGGTGTTCCGCATGTTCAAGATGGCCTCCGTCGCCAGATTCGCAGAGCTGCCGCGCTTGTTCGCCTTTTTGTACCGCCCGCTGAAAAAGGCGCGCCGTTTTTTTAATACCAACGGCTTTAAATATGTGATTTTTGTCACAACAATCATGATCATGATCGGCGGGATCCTGATCCATTTCGCGGAAGGGATGAGTTACGGGGACGGAATCTGGTGGGCTTTTGTCACTACCACCACCGTCGGCTACGGCGATATTTCCCCCGCCACCTTCTATGGCCGGGTCATCGCCATGGTGCTGATGCTGGTCGGCATCGGCCTGCTTGGTACCATCACCAGTACGCTGACCTCCTATTTCCTGAATCCTCCGTCGCAGCCTAAAGGCGTCAGGGATGAGGCCATCGAGGCAGTAAAAAATCAGCTCGATCATTTTGACGAGCTGAGCAGTGAGGATGTAGACGATATCTGCCATATTCTGAAAGCGCTAAAAAGAAATACGCCGCAGAAACGATAAAAATCTCGCCTGAGAGCTTTCCCGCTGCGGTTCAACGGAAATCGCCTCGAATTCGCAAAGATGTGAACTGCGGCAGGAAATTCACCGCTGCAAACGCCGCAGTTCACGAAAAATCTCAGTTGAACCCTACAAATCTCTGCGCAATGCGGTAACCGGCGCAGGCGATCTTCCGGCCGATTCTCCCCGGTATATGCATCGCAAGCCCAAGCGGCGTGATCAGCAGCCTGCAGTAAACTTTCCCGTCCGCGTTTCTGAGGTATCTCCAGATATCCCTTTTCTTCTGCAGCGCTTCCTTCGTCCCGGACAGAATCAGCATCATGGAGGTCACCGTCATGATCTTGTCCAGATAGATCAGCATGTACTTGCGAAGCCTGCTGCTCTTGCCGGAAAAATCCTCCCCGGTTATGACGTCGATCATGATCTTGTTGACCCGGATCTGCTGATCAATCCGGCTGATCATCACTTTCTCATTGACCGACTGGTCTTCCCTTCCGATAAAATAATGGTACAGGTTCACATCCATATAATACAGCTTTTTCACATATGGAAGCGGCTGAAACGCAAAAATATTATCCACATAAAAAGTATGCTGCGGAAGTTCCAGACGGCACTCGCGCAGCAGCTCCGTCCGGTAGAAAATATTGTGCATCAGGATATACTGCGTCTGATGCATATGCTTCATCTGATCCCATCCAAACACTTCATTGCACGGAAAAACGTTGCGGAACCGCATCAGTTTCTTGTGCGAAGCGTCCACTTTGTCGTAGACAAAATTCGCAAGAAGCATGTCCACTGTCTCGCCTTTGGATTTCAGTTCCTTCATGGCGCGGATGATTCGGAGCAGAGCTTTGGAATTTACCCAGTCGTCGCTGTCCACAACCTTATAGTAGAGCCCTTCTGCATTGCGCAGTCCTGTGTTGACTGCCTGCCCGTGTCCCCCGTTCTCCTGATGAATCGCTTTGATGATATCCGGGTACTCCGCCGCATAGCGGTCGGCAATCTCCGCCGTCCGGTCTTTCGTGGACCCGTCGTCCACAATCAGTATCTCTATGTCTTTTCCCCCTGGAAGCAGCGACTGGATGCATTTATCCATGTATGCCTCCGAGTTGTAACAGGGGATCGCAACCGACAAAATTTTCATTTTCTTCCTCCATGCATGGATACTTCTGACTCTTTTCCCAGGAATTTCCGGCCGCAGTTTTAATCAGGAAACGTCAAAATTATTTTCGTCCTGCCCGTTTCCCGCTCCGGGAAAGTCCCGCTAATCTTAATCGTCTTCCCTGTATTTTTTCTGTCCCAGGCGGATATTCAGATACTTCGTGTAAGCGGTGAACGCGGCAGGCACAGGAAATTCTCTCTCCGCACGCTCCGGTTCGATCAGCAGCCAGCTGTCCCCGTCCGCCTTTTCAAGTTCCTCCACCAGAACCAGGTAGCCTTCCATGCGCCATTCCACATGGCTGAAGATATGATGCGCCTTTTCCAGCTCTTTAATGCGGATTGGCTCCCATCCTTCTGATTTTACGAGTGCAAGCGCTTCGTCGGAAGACAGAAATCCCGGATAGTTCGGCAGCTCATACAGCCCCGCGAGAAGTCCCTTTTTGGGCCTTTGCCTGATGACGGTGCGCTCCCCGTCCCTGATCACAAGTACGGTCCGCTCCTCAATTCTGCGCTGCTTTTTCGCGGCCTTGACGGGCAGTTCCTGCTGCCTTCCCGTCTCAAACGCAAAGCAGAATTCTCTGACCGGACATTCCGCGCACAGCGGCGCTCCGTTTGGAACGCAGACAACAGCCCCCAGCTCCATCAGCGCCTGATTGAATGTCCCGGGGGCTTCTGCCGGCAGAATCCGCATAATCTCTTTTTCAAAAAGCATACGCACGGACTGCTTTCCAATATCTTCTTCGTTTCCGCAGATACGGCTGATGACCCGCAGCACATTGCCGTCCACGGCAGGTACCGCGCGGCCGTACGCGATCGAGGCGATCGCCCCCGCGGTGTAACGTCCGATCCCCGGGAGCGTCAGCAGCTCTTCAAATTCCGACGGAAATTCTCCTCCATACCGCTCTGCCACTTCCGCGGCGGCCTTTTGCATGTTCCGCACCCGGTTGTAGTATCCAAGGCCCTCCCAGAGCTTCAAAAGCCGCTCCTCCTGACAGCCGGCCAGCGCCCTGATATCCGGCAGCGCCTCCATAAAACGCGCATAATAAGGCTTGACAGCCTCCACCCGCGTCTGCTGCAGCATGATCTCGGACACCCATACATGGTACGCGGTCGGATCACTGCGCCACGGAAGCTCCCTCGCAGTTTCAGAAAACCACAAAAGAAGTGACGGTACAATACCGTCCAGTCTTGTTGTATCCATGATTTGTATTTCTTTTCGCATATGTGTAAGTATAACATAAATTTTCTGAAACCAAAAGACTAAATTTAGCGGTCCTTAAATTTTTATGTTCCGGCCGGCCGTCATTTCGGCTCCAAAACACAAGCTGCCGCGGTACTTACGACACAATATACGTGGAATAGCCCTTTCTTCTCAGCGCGGCCTCCATCCGGACGGCGTTTGTCAGCTGACGGAACGCGCCTGCCTGCACCTTGTAAAATCCGTCATCCTGAAAAATAAATGCCGGAAACCCGTCTCTTTCCAGCTGATACTGCAGATCCTGCGCATACTGCAGATTGTGGAACGCCCCCGTCTGCACCCGGTAAAGCTTTTCCTCCTGGCTGCCGCTGACCGCAGCGAGAATACCGTCCGCAATCGCCTGCGCCAGCTCGTCAAACTGCTCGTCAAACAGACGGTTATCCTCTTCCGTGTTGATAAACCCGGCCTCCACCAGTATGGCCGGCATTTCCGTCCTGCGAAGCACGATCAGCCCGGGCCGCTCCGCCACGCCAAGATCATTAAAGCCAATCTGCTCAAGCTCCCGGCAGACCGCCTCCGCCATCTCCGCTTTTATTCCCGACTCATCGTACACCAGTACTTCCACTCCGGAGTACTGATTTGGTATCGGACTGGAATTTCTGTGAATCGAAACAAAATAATCAGCGCCGGAAGCGTTCGCGATCTGCGCCTTCTCGATCGGCTTCTGATACATGTCCTCCGTCCGCGTGTATACCACATCCACTCCATTGTTCTCAAGAATCTGTCCCACTGCCAGCGCAAGTCTCAGCGTATCGTCTTTTTCCTGTCTTCCTTCATACACCGCTCCCGGGTCGCTGCCGCCATGACCGGCGTCCATGATCACCTTTACCATAAAAAGCTCCTGCTTATTGCTTCTCTTTAAGATATGCGGTTCGGCATGGACGTGTGACGCCAGACGCCGGATACCTGTATTCTGTGCGGAAATATCTCCCGGACAGCAAACACGCAGGCTCTCCTCTTTTCCGCTGCGGCAAACGACAGGGACCGCTGCAGGAAACCTCCGGTTTCCGCGTTTAGTTGTTCATGATTACCAGCCGTTCATAATTGGACGGATTCACCCGCACTTTCACGGAAAAAATATGCGGATGACTGTAAGTGCTGAATTTCTTCTCCTTCAGTTCTTTTAAGATCCGGTCCTTTATCTCCATAACGATCTTCGCCTGAGTGGTCATATCCAGAAAATCTCCTGTCCAGATATGTGCGTATCCCAGCTTTTCGACCTCATCATTCCCCCGGCCTTCCGGAACTTCCTCCAAAAAATGATCTCCCTCCCCATATTCGGTGTAAGACTCCAGATAAGGTTCTCCCCAGTCTGAATTGTAAGCGACGTCAAACCACACCTCATCTGCCGGTACTTTCGCATCCTTTTCAACAGTTATATCCTCTGTATCTCTGTATGGAACATACGGATAGAGATAATCAAACTCCTCGTCCTCAAGTTCCCATACGAGCTTTGTCTCCTTCCTGTTTTCCTCTCCGAGAACGACCGTTCCCTGATATTCAAAACCGCAAAATTCCACAAATCCGACTCCCGCTCCGATTCCGGTAAGAAAAATACCGATCAGCGTAACTGCTGTCATAAATTTTCTGAATTTCATTCCACGCACCTCCTGTCAGTTCTGCGGTTCATCCGTTGTTTTTTCTGCAAATTTCTGCGCGTCATCTGGCTGCAAAGCGCTCTGTTCCGCTCTCTGCGAGGCAAAGACAGATGTTTCTGCCCTGTCCTGCTCTTTTTCGCCTGCCGTCTTCCAGGCTGCTCCGGCAGCCGTTCCCGCCGCAGGATACTCTGCCTGCCATGTTTCCGCGGCCGTTTCCCGCACGGCTGTATATGCCATTTCCCTGTTCCCCGCTGCTCCGGCCGGCCGGCCCTTTTTCCCGGTAAACACCCAGCTCAGAATCAGCGCCGTAAGTCCAAACGAACTTATGGTCAGACCAAGCGTTCCGATCCCGACTCCTACAAGAGGATAGCCCTGCAGCAACAGTACCAGAACCACGCCTCCCATAAACAGGCAGAAAGCCCCCAGAAGCATGACAGGCAGAGCCGCTGCAAACAGGCACGCCTTCCAGCAAAACAAAATACATGCCCAAAACAGGCTTCCCAAACGCGCCAGAGCGCGCGAAACAATAGTTCCTCCCGATCGATATTCCCGCTGATTTCTGTCCATTCGCTTCCTCTCTTTCCTTATTTTCATCCTTGCTTCCTTTTTTACTTTGCGCTCCTCTTTTTTCTGCATGCGGACGGCCTTTTTCTGCTCCCTGTCTGCCAAAGAGGGAGCCGCAATCCTTCCCCGCAGTTTCCCTGCCAGCCCGGCCTTCCTTCCGGCTTTCCTCACCGGACCGTCCTGCCCGTCACGCTGACCTCCTCCTGCATTTTCCGCCGCATGGGAGTCCGACGCGTATTCCGAATTGATATGATAAACATCGAGCAGTTCCGCAGCCAGCTCTCCGGGATCCCCCAGGCTGTGGACTGCTTCCTCCTCCGCCTGTCCGCTCCTGATCTTCAGATCGATATGCTGCGCGTAATCCTCCAGGACATCCCGACGTTCCTGCTCGTTCAGCACATGCAGCTTCCGCTCAAGTTCCTGCAAAAATTCCTCTTTACTCATTTGCATCCCCCT
>CANQUH010000106.1 GCA_947626965.1 uncultured Lachnospiraceae bacterium | reverse complement strand
TCCAGTGGAACAGAGGATTGCCGATCGCCTTCTCCAGCGTCTCGGCCCATTTCTGGAACTTCTCCCTCGCGGGCGCGCCGCCCGTGATGTAGTACTCGTCAACGCCGTTGGATCTCATCTGACGCCATTTGTAATGGTCGCCGCCAAGCCAGACCTGCGTGATATTTTCAAACTTCCGGTCCTCAGCGATCTCCTGCGGATTGATGTGGCAGTGATAGTCCACGATCGGCATCTTCTCCGCAATTGCATGATACAGCTCCATCGCTGTCTCCGTGCTGAGCATGAAGTCTTTATCCATAAATTCTTTCATACAGACTATTCCTCCCATCAGACATCCTTAGATCAGTCCCAGTGCAGTCGGAATAAACAGCGAGATCATCGGTATATAAGTCACCAGAAGCAGACCAATGATGATGATCGCGAAATACGGGAGCAGATATTTCAGAATACTCTCGATCGTAACGCCGCCCACCTTGCAGCCCGTGAACAGGATTGTTCCAACCGGAGGTGTGATCGTTCCAACAGACAGATTATAGCACAGGATAATTCCGAAATGAACCGGATTCATTCCAAGGCTTGTGCAGATCGGAAGGAAGATCGGCGTGAAAATCAGGATCGCGGGCGTCGGGTCCATGAAGGTACCGACTACCAGCAGAATAATGTTGATCAGCAGGTAAATCAGAATCTTGTTGCTCGTGATCTGAAGCACTGCCTGCGCTACCATATCCGGGATTCCCGTGAAGGCCATCGCCCAGGACATGATGGAGGACAGACCGATCATGAATGTGATCGTACCGGTCATCTTTGCGGACTCGCCGACGATACGCGGGATGTCCTTAAGCTTGATCGAACGATAAATCAGAGACAGAATCGTCGCATAGACAACCGCGATGCCGGAACCTTCTGTCGCCGTGAAAATACCGCCGAGGATACCGCCGATAACGATGACAATCATCAGAAGACTCGGAATACCTTCCCAGAACGTCTTAAGAGCGATGGACAGAGTCATCTTTTCCGTTGACTGATAGCCAAGCTTCTTCGCCGTGATGCCTGCAAGGATCATGATGCCGCCGCCCCAGATGATGCCCGGGATATATCCGGCCATGAACAGAGCGGAGATGGATACGCTTCCCGCGACCGTGGAGAATACGATCATGGTGTTGCTCGGAGGAATCAGCATGCCGACCGGAGCGGAAGCCACGTTGACTGCCGCGGAGTAATCCGGATCATAGCCCTCTTTTTTCTCAAGAGGTCCGATTGTTCCGCCGATTGCTGCCGCTGCCGCCGCGCCGGAACCGGAGATCGCGCCGAACAGCATGTTTGCGACTACGTTTGTCTCAGCGAGAGCTCCCGGCATACGGCCGCTGAGCACCTTCGCACAGTTGACAAGGCGGATCGCGATACCGCCGTTATTCATGATATTTCCCGCAAGAATGAAGAACGGGATGGCGACCAGGGAGAACGAGTTTGTTCCCGCGAACAGTCTCTGCGCGGACGTCGCGAACGCGATGTGCGACGGAAGCATGCAGATCATGGAAAACGCCGAGGAAAGTCCGATACTGACTCCGATCGGTACTCCCAGCACCAGTAAAACTACCAACATTACTACCATTACAAGGGCAACCTGAGCTGCTACTGACATATCTTACCTCCTATTCTTCCCCTTTGAGATCAGCTATTATGTTCAGGATACTGTAGAAAATGATGAGCACGCCGCAGATCGGGATGATGGAATAGATCAAACCGGTCGGAATCTTGAGGATCGAGTCGTACTGCAGCATATTCATTCTCGTGATCACGATACCGCCGTAAAGCATGATCGTCGCGGAGAACACGATGATCACGATATTGATGATCAGATCCACAACCTTTCTCACGGGGCCGCTCAGCTTATCCTTCACAAAACTGATGCAGATGTGGTCATTCTGCCCGAATACGTAAGTCGCAGAGAGGATCACGAGCCACACAAAGAGATATCTGGTCAGCGTCTCGCTGAAACTGCTGGGGCTCTTGAAGATGTAACGCATTCCAACCTGATAGGTAGTCAGCAGCACCATCGCGATGAAGATCACGACGCTGACTGTCAAAGTGATTTTATCCAGTAGTTTTTTAAGACCCTTCATACTATTCTTCTCCCTCCCTCATGGCAACGATATCGTCATAGATTTTCTTTGTCACGTCGGACTGTCCCGCAATCCTGTCAAGCAGAGGCTGGCAGAGTTCTCTGAATTCTTCCACGTCCGGATAGCAGAACTGCGTACCCTTCTCTGTGACAATCTGCTTCGCTTCCTCAATCTTTTCCTTAAACGTAGCAAACTCTGTCTGTGTGGACTCGATTACCAGCTTATCAAAGATGGCTCTGTCTTCCTCGCTCATGGAATCAAGGAACTCGGTACTTGCGATCACAACGTCCGGATGCACGATGTGCTTCGTATAAATATAATAAGGAGCAACTTCATAGTGTTTGAAGTCATTGTATACCAGCTCGCTGTTCTCGCCTGCGTCGATAACGCCCTGCTGCAGCGCCGTGTACACTTCCGACTGCGCCATGGCTGTTCCGGAACCGCCCATCAGCTTGACCATCTCAATATAGGTCGGGCTGTCGTTTACACGAATGATCTTTCCTTTCAGATCCGCTGCGGATTCCACCGGCTGATCCATGTAGACATTTCTCTCACCTGCCGTGTAGACTGTCAGAACCTGGAAATTATACTTTCTCGCGGAATAGAACAGATCGTCGAACACTCCGTTCACAACCACCTTTTCCATGTGGTCAATACCGTCATAGAGGTACGGCGCACCTACAATCGCGAAATCCGCGTCATATCCTTCCGGAACAGAACAGGGAACGATCGCCATCTGGAGCGCTCCCGTACGGATGAACTCGGCCATAGCGCCCTGCTCGCCGAGCACACCGTTCGGGTAAATCTTCATTTTATATCTTCCATCCGTAGCTTCCTCAAACTTTTCGCCCAGCTCCTTCATCGCGAGGTACTGGGGATGCTGCTCATTCTGATTGAACGCGACACGAATCTCTGTCACATCAGCGTCAGCTCCGGCCGAACCGGAACATCCTGTCAGAAGACCGATCATGCAGATCGTCATCAAACAAAGCCATATTTTTTTCAAGATTTTCACTCCTTCCTTACTCTCAGATCAGTGATGCACGCACTTTCACGACCACTTTCCGGACAGTCATATTCTCATTGGCCGCAACCGCCGGTCTGTGAATATCATGCGGGAAGAATATGCTGAAGCATCCCGGAACCGCATGGATGAATCCCTCGTTCTCCACGCTCTTGTAGAAGATCAGGTCTCTCTCCTGAATGTACTCCGCAATCTCATACTTTCCGGTATCCGGCGTAAAACCAAGCTTCTCTTCTCCGGAAGCGAGGAACTGGACATCCAGATACTCCTTGTGGGATTCCGGTTTCTTCTCTTCCACAGGGCCTGTCTCGGCATCAAATACCTGCACATAGATATCCTTGCCCTCGAGATCGTATACGCCCGGTTCCATGCTGACGAAATCATTGCTCTTCAGGTAGTCGATTACACGGCGGATCGCTGCCGGGTACGCCCTGAAATCATCGTTTGAATAAATTGATGAAAAAATCATATTACTACTCTCCTCCCTGGGTAATCAATCTCTTACTTGCCGCGTCCTTCCATCGCATGTACCATATTGACGACAAACTCATGCGTCGGAACCGCCACGCCGCATCTTGCAGCCGCACGTACAACGGCGCCGCTGATCGTGTCCACTTCCGTCCTGCGTCCGTTCTCAAGGTCAACGCGGATGGATGTTCTCCCGTTCGGACTGTTCACGGAAGTCATGCGTACCTTCTCCGTGATCGCTTCCTCATCACAGGTAAGGCCCAGAGCCTTCGCCGTCTCAACCGCCTCATGGATCAGCTTCGTGGTCATCGTCCATGCATATTCATTGGAAGCGATATAACCCATGTCCACCTGAAGGATTCCGGTCACAGCGCTCAGAGATACATTTGTAAACAGCTTGTCCCAGATCAGCTGCTGGATATTCTCATGAATTTTTACCTGGAATCCGCAGCTGTCAAAGGATTCTTTCAGCTTCGCAAGGAAACCATCCGTATCCTCCACGAGCATACCGACGTTGGTCTTTCCTTCGCCGCCTCTTCTGACATGACCCATGCCAAGCACCGCGCCGTTGTCCTCCGTCGTTCCGATAACCACGCGCTCCTTCGGAACAAACTCGGCCAGCAGATCCTCATGGCCTGCGCCGTTCTGCAGTGTCAGAAGTCTCGTGTTCGGTCCGATCAGACCGCGGTTCCCGGACAGAGCCGCTTTCGAGAAGATTGCCTTGACAAACAGGATCACCAGATCCGCTTCTCCCACACCTTCTGTGGAGACGACCGCCTTCGGATGATAGACGTTCGTCGTGCCGTTCTCATCAATTTTCAGGCCTTCGCTGTTGATCGCTTCCACAACCGCCTGATTTGTGTCAACAAGATAAACTTCATTATTTAAAGAAAGATGTCCGCCGTAGATGGAACCCATCGCTCCGGCGCCGATAACAACTATTTTCATTTTTACATTTCCTTTCATGCAAAGTGCTGGCACGGCAGCCCGCCATGCCCCCTTACAGCAGGCTGCCGCCGCTTTTCATCCTATGAATTATACTCGGCTGTTTCATTCGCCGTGACAACCTCAAAAAGCCTTCGGCTTTTTTCGGTCGAATCCGCACAACTGTTTCTTTCGCCGTGCCAACCTCGCAAAACCTCCGGTTTTCCTCGGTCGCGGGCGTTCGCCCTATAAAAATGGCTTCTGACAAAAATGTCTGCAAGCATCCATTTTGCCAGTATCCATTTTTGCACGGCTCACTGCCATCACGAAAACTCTTCCAGTCCTTCGATTGCGTAGACGCGTACCGGACAGGAATCCAGCCCGAGGATCGGAAGCGGAGAATAGCTCATGAAGAATACGTCCTTCTCAAGCTTGTCCAGATTCTTCAGAACCTCGAGGAACACAATGTTCTCAGCCATCAGGATATCATGGAACGGCTTCACGTCCTCATTGCAGTTCTCGATGGAAACGCCATCGCCAAATCCGACGCATTTTACCTTGTGATCACGGAACCACTCTGCGCTCTCTTTTCCGATCAGCAGACGGTGATCCGCCTCTGTGTTGGTCGCCTCTGTGAACGGCGGCAGCTTGTAGGAAGAGTCGAGAATAACGATATCTCCCTCCTGGATCTTTCCTGCGGTGGCTCTGTCAAGATCCGCAGCGGTGATGTGGGTGTACGGAGCAACCGTATCCTTGAAGTCAACATAGATCGCGCGGCCCATGAACGTGGTCAGCGGCAGTTCCGCGACGCTCGGCCAGTTGTCATCGTGATGATACGGACACTCACAGTGAGTTCCCAGATGACTCGTCAGATCCATGATTGTGTGGAAATCCGGAATCGGGCCGCCTGTGTTGAAACGATACAGATGACATCTTCTTGATTCCGTCTTCGGATCCAGTTCCTTGGTGAGATCAACAATCCTCAGTTTTCCCATTTCGTATACGCACATATACGTTCCTCCTTTTCTGGTATGTATTAAATGTAAGCTCTTACATTTAATGTTATTATATATCTGCTAACTTCTTTTTTCAAGTTCTTTTTAGTTGTGATTATACACAAATTATATTGTTTATTTTTAGCAATTTTTACTAATTTTTTCTTATTTTCAATATATCATTTGACTTTTCTCGTTTTGAGATGTAATTTACATTTTGTAAGCTCTTACAAATTTGAGGCTGAAAACCTGCTGTCGGCAGCTTTTCTGTATGCTCAGATAACCAGAAATACTAAGGAGAATTTACTATGAACAAATTATCGTACCGCACCCTGGAAGAACAGGGATATGACGGGTATCTTTTGAAAAACGCCCCGGAACGTGTGCTTCAGTTCGGGGAGGGAAATTTTCTGCGCGCTTTTGTGGATTATTTTATTGACGTGCTCAATGAAAAGACGGGATTTAACGGAAAAGTCGTTCTGGTCCAGCCAAGAGCCAAACGGCCGGGAAGAACCGACCATGCGCAGGTCATCAACAGCCAGGACGGACTCTACACCCTGTACCTGCGCGGATTCGAAAACGGGAAAAAAGTGAATGACAGACGAATCATCTCCTGCGTGAGCAGATGCCTGAATGCCTACAGCGATTACGAGGCTCTGATGGAATGCGCCTCCAACCCGGATCTGCGCTACATCACCTGCAACACGACCGAGGCCGGAATCACCTACGATCTCTCCTGCAGTTTCACCGACACACCGCCGTCATCCTACCCCGCGAAGCTGACACAGTTCCTGTACCGCCGCTATGAGAAATTCGGCACGGAACCAGGCAAAGGCTTTGTCATCCTCGCCTGCGAACTGATCGACGACAACGGAAAAGAACTGAAAAAATGCGTACAGCAGTACGCAGAACAGTGGAATCTCGGAGAAGATTTTGCATCATGGCTCGACAAAGAAAACCTCTTCTGCTCCACCCTCGTGGACCGGATTGTCACAGGCTCCCCGAGAAGCGAGGCCGCCGCCCTCGCCGAGGAGAACGGCTATGAGGACGACATGCTTGACGCCGGTGAAGTTTTCGCCTTCTGGGTCATCGAAGGACCGCAGTCCCTGAAAAAAGAACTTCCATTTGCCGAGGCAGGGCTTCCTGTCCTGATCACCGACAACCACAAGCCCTACAAGCAGCGGAAGGTGCGGATCCTCAACGGAGCACACACCTCCATGGTCCTGGGCGCGTATCTGGCCGGGCAGGATATCGTGAGAGACTGCATGCACGACGAAGTGATCCGGAATTTCATGAACAAGACGATCTACGACGAGATCATCCCGACGCTCTCCCTGCCGAAAGAAGAATGCATGGATTTCGCGGCCGCGGTGACAGAGCGCTTCCAGAATCCGTTCATTGACCATGCGCTGCTGTCGATCTCCCTGAACTCTACCTCCAAGTGGAGAGCCCGCGTACTGCCATCGCTGGAAGGCTATGTGGAGAAATTCAGAAAGATTCCGGCATGCATCGCCGCTTCGTTCGCATTCTACCTCGCATTTTACCGGGGCACAGAGCTGACCGCGGACGGCCTCCTCGCAAAACGTCCGAACGGGGACAGCTACACGATCTCCGACGACCGGGATGTTCTTGAATTTTTCTGCAGCCATAAAGATGATTCCGCCGCGGATCTTGTCCATGTGGTCTGTACGAATACCGCGTTCTGGGGACGTGACCTGACAGAAATCCCGGGATTTGAAGAAAAAGCGGCAGAGCTTCTCGCGGACACGGAGACAAAGGGATCGTATGAAGTGATGAAAAGCTGTCTGTAATTTCAGGACAAATATCAATCGAACAGGAGGTGATTTTTTCTCAATCTTTAAAAACACACAGTTTTGGGCTCCCGCTTACCATTGCCAAAACCTCTTTTTTATGATATGTTGAATAAAGAATCAGACTAATCCATCGTGACAGCATAAAAGGAGTTGTTTTATGAATATTTATGATATATCGGTACAGGCAGGAGTTTCCATTGCGACCGTCTCCCGCGTCCTCAACGGCAGCGACAAAGTCAGCCCGAAGACGCGGCAGAAGGTTCTTGACGTCATCGAGGAGAACCGGTATGTCCCCAACGCATTCGCCCGCAGTCTTGGACTGAACACCATGTCCACTGTCGGGATTCTCTGCTCGGACTCTTCCGACGTCTATCAGGCACAGGCAATCTACTATCTGGAACGCGAACTGCGCAGTAATTCCTACACGTCCATGCTCTGCTGCACCGGTTACAATCTTAAAGAAAAACAGGAGTACCTTCAATTACTCCTGTCAAGAAATGTGGATGCTGTTTTCTTTATCGGATCCCATTTCGTGGAGGCTTCCGCAAAGGGCAACAGCTACATCTTAAACGCCGCGCAGAAGACCCCTGTCTTTATTCTGAACGGCGAACTTTCCGGCGAAAACATCTATTCCATCCTGTGCGACGATTTCACCTCCACCAGAGAGATCACAAATCTGCTGTTCTCGCGCGGAAGCCGGATGCCGATCCTCCTTTACCGCACGCTCAGCTACAGCGGCCAGAAAAAAGTGCAGGGCTTCCTCAAATCCTGTCAGGACCACGGCGTGGACAATACGGAAAAACTCACCTTTTCCTGCCCGGGACCAGTGGAGAATACCCGTATGATCCTGCAGTCCGCAAAAGAGCAGGATGTCCAGTTTGACTCCGTCGTCGCTACAGATGACGAGCTGGCTGTCGGCGCCGTCAAGTACGCCATCTCCAATGGCCTGCGCATCCCCGACGATTTTCAGGTCACCGGATACAACAATTCCGTACTCGCCACCTGCAGCACGCCGGAAATCACCACGCTCGATAACCGCGTCGAGTTCATGTGCGTGACCGCGGTTTCCCTGATGGTGCAGATGTTCCAGAAGCGGGATCTGCCGTCAAAGACCATGTTCTCCGGCAGCATTGTGGAGCATCAGACGACGAGACAGATCAAAGTGCCGGATAACTGATCTCAGCCGCGCGTTTTCGTTCCCCGCGTATCTCTCGAGCCTATGCGCAGCTTATTAATATACACCTTTTTTTCTTTATACAGTACTTCCGGATTTTTGTCTCCTTCAAGCCAGTATACCTGCTTTACGCTGTCCTTCGGGCCAAGCTTTATGCCGCGCACCCCGACGGCCCCTTTCTTCTTAAACGGAATCTCAGATACAGGGAAGCGCAGAAAATAACCTTCCTCTGTTGCAAGCACAATGTGCGCGTTCTCGGCTGCCGCATGAATCTCGAGCACCGCATCCCCTTCCAGAAGCTTCGTCGCGGCCGTCGTGCGCTTTGCAACATCGAATTCCAGCCCCTGCACCTGTTTGAGCATTCCCTGCGCGGTAACAAAAGTCAGCACAGTGTCACGGATGTCATTCAGCGGATACACTGCGGCAAAATTTTCCGCGCTGCTGTCATAGTTGCAGAGATTATCCAGCGGAGTCCCCTTGTCGCGGAATTTCCCATGCGGTACATCCGTTACACGGAGCAGATGCATCTTTCCGTTGTCTGTGAATACGCAGACCTTGTCCGTGTTCAGACAGCGCAGCACAAATCTGTTCTCGGAATCCGCCGCCTCACGGTTCCTCTCGTAGACCTGTTCCTCGACCGTACGTACGTATCCGAAGCGGTCCATCAGGAACACGACCGGCATCTCCTCCATTTTCTTCTCTTCCAGAATTACTTCCTCTGCATTCTCAAGCGTCGTCCTTCTCGGATGGCCAAACGCTTTTTTGTAGGAATCCAGTTCTTTTATAATGACTTTCGCCATGGAACTGTAGTTATTCAGAATATCCGTATATCTCGCGATACTGGCCAGCGTCTCCTCATGCTCTTTCTGAAGTACTTCAATCTCAAGGCCGATCAGCTTGTACAGCCGCATATCAAGGATCGCATTCGCCTGCACCTCCGTGAATCCGAGCTTTTCCGCCCGCTTTCTTGACCGCTCGGATTTAAAGCGGATCCCCTCTGTCACACCGTTCACAAGGCACTCTTTCACCTGTTCGCGGCTCTGGCTGCCGCGCAGGATCTCTATGATCAGATCAATCACATCGCAGGCACGGATCAGTCCTTCCTGAACTTCTTTCTTGTGCTCCTCTTTCCCGAGAAGATTCTGGTACTTTCTTGTCGTCACCTCAAACAGGAAATCAATATGATACTCAAGAATCTGCCGCAGGCCAAGTGTCTCCGGACGGCCGTCCGCCACCGCAAGCATGTTTACTCCAAAAGTATCTTCCAGCCGTGTTTTTTTATAAAGAAGATTCTTCAGCTGCTCCGTATCAGCGCCTTTGCGCAGCTCAAGCACAATCCGGATGCCTTCTTTTGAGGACTGATTCGAGATATCCACAATGTCCGTCGTCTTTCTTGACTCGACCAGTCCGGCCACGTCATTGAGAAATTTGCCGATGTTGGCCCCGATCATCGTGTACGGGATTTCCGTGATGACCAGCCGTTCCCTGCCGCCTTTTATTTTTTCCGTCTCCACTTTGCCGCGCAGCCGGATCTTCCCCTGCCCGGTGCGGTAGATCTCCGCAAGTTCAGACTGATTCACAACAATCCCGCCCGTCGGAAAATCCGGCCCCTTGATATAAGTCATCAGTTCTTCCAGGGTGATCTGATTGTTTTTGATCATTGCCTTTACACCGTCAATGACCTCGCCCAGATTATGTGTCGGAATGCTCGTCACCATGCCGACCGCAATACCGTCGGCCCCGTTTACAAGCAGATTCGGTATCTTCACAGGCAGTACGAGAGGTTCTTTCTCCGTCTCGTCAAAGTTCGGGCCAAAATCGACGACATCCTTGTCGAGATCCGCCAGGAACGCCTCCTGCGTGATCCGCTGCAGTCTCGCCTCCGTGTAACGCATGGCAGCCGCCCCGTCTCCCTCGATTGAGCCGAAATTCCCGTGTCCGTCGACAAGCGCAATCCCCTTCTTAAATTCCTGCGCCATCACGACGAGCGCCTCGTAGATGGAACTGTCCCCGTGCGGATGGTATTTTCCCATGGTATCACCGACGATACGCGCACATTTCCGGTATGGCCTGTCATAGCGGATGCCCAGCTCATACATATCGTAAAGCGTCCTGCGCTGTACCGGCTTCAGACCATCCCTTACATCCGGCAGCGCGCGCGCAATGATGACGCTCATCGCGTAATCAATGTATGATTTCTGCATAATGTCGGAATATTCGGCGTGAATGATTTGTTCGTCCATACGGTTCTCCTTCTTTCATAACGCTCCGAATCAGGCACTCAGACATCCAGCAGCGCGTCCTGCGCGTGTTCGTAGATAAACGCCTTGCGCGGAGGCACTTCAGTCCCCATGAGCATGCTGGTGATGTTTGACGCAATGCGGGCATCCTCGATCTCGACAAGCTTCAGAATGCGGGTCGCCGGATTCAGCGTCGTCTCCCAGAGCTGATCCGCGTCCATCTCTCCAAGACCCTTGTAACGCTGGAGCGTAAACGGACCTTTGTGAGTTTTGCGGTATTTCTCCAGCGCCTTGTCGTCATAGAGGTACGTCTCCTTCCCGCGGGCAGGAATCGCCTTATAGAGAGGCGGCATTGCAATATAAACATGCCCCTCATAGATCAGCTCCGGCATAAAACGGTAAAACAGCGTCAGCAGCAGCGTGCTGATATGCGCGCCGTCCACATCGGCATCCGCCATGATGATGATCTTGTTGTAGCGCAGCTTCGTGATATCAAAATCATTGCCGTACCCCTCGGAAAACCCGCATCCGAACGCGTTGATCATCGTCTTGATCTCGGCATTGGCAAGGACTTTGTCGATGCTCGCCTTCTCCACATTCAGGAT
>CANQUH010000105.1 GCA_947626965.1 uncultured Lachnospiraceae bacterium | reverse complement strand
CTGCACAGGCGCCGGATTTCCCGGAAAACATCTCAGAGACAGGCAGTCACGAGGAAATCCTTCCGGACGACAGCAGCCTGGCAGTCCCGGACATGAACCGCTGCTTCAAGGACAGCATCTTCCGCATGGTCTTCCGTGAAAAGGAGAACCTTCTCAGCCTCTACAACGCCGTCAGCGGCACCTCTTACAGCGATCCGGAAGAACTTGTCATCTATACGCTGGAAGACGCCGTGTACGTGGGCATCAAGAACGACCTCGGTTTCCTGCTCCACGCGCAGCTCGGACTGTACGAGCACCAGAGCTCCATCTGCCATAACATGCCCCTGAGGGGCCTGCAGTATTTCGCGGCAATGTACCGCTCCTATGTAAAAATGAACGGCTATGACCCGAACCGCAGGAAAGTGATCCCGTTGCCGGTCCCCCAGTATATCGTCTTTTACAACGGAGGGGAGAACCGCCGTGAGAAGTGGGAAATGAAGCTGTCGGAGGCGTTCATCCTTCCGGAAAAGGCGAAAAACAGCGAAAAAAATACTCTCCTTTCTTCCCTGGAAGCGCCCGGGACGCCCGCGCTGGAATGCACCGCCCTGGTGCTGAACATCAATTACGGGAAAAACCGGGAACTGATGGAGAAATGCGGGAAGCTGGGAGAATACGCGCAGTTTGTCGCCTGCATGCGGGGGCACATGAAAGGAAAGACGACGGACAAGGAGAAGCTGGAAGCGGTGAACGCGGCGGTGGATGAATGTATCCAAAAGGGGATCCTGAAAGATATCCTGATTAAGAATCGGGCGGAGGTAGTCGCGATGAGCTTTTGGGAATATGACGCGGAAAGGCACCTGAAAATCGAAAAGGAAGACAGCTATGAGGATGGCTTCCAGGACGGAAAAAAGAGCGAAAGAAACAACACGCTGCGGGAGAAACAGCGTGCAGATGCAGCCGAAACCCGCGCGGACGCAGCGGAAAACCGCGCAGATACAGCCGAAACCCGCGCGGACGCAGAAAAAACACGTGCAGACGCAGCGGAACAGGAACTTGCCCGGCTCCGGGAAGAACTCCGGCTGCTGCGGGGTGAACTGGCTGAAAGCTGAATATACCCATCGCAGCGGAACAAGAATCGTCTGCACACAAAACAGCGCTGCCAGAATAACAGCAGCGCTGCAGTCTGTGCGACGATCTCTTTTCCGGGCCATAAATGTGAGCCGCGCAGGAAGCATAAATACCTCTCTCTCGCGCGTCTTCTGCCATTCTGCCCCGTCATCCGCCCTCCAAAGGACTGACTTTTGCCTTTCCGGCAAAGGCTTCTCCGCTCTGCTGTATCTCCTGTAACTTCCGCTGAACCTGATGTTCCGCCGTTCCGTAGAAACCGGATTCTTCCATCCAGAAAAATGTCTTCCTTTCCTCATGCGGTACAGCCAGATATCCAGCAACGTGCGCACGCCTGTACCGCCTCCGTCATAATGCTTAAAAGCATGGGCAAGAATGTAAATATAACCGTCTTCATCGCTGAAGTGATTCATCACATACGGTGCAACAGATGAAGGAGAAGGCAAAGCTGGAAGGTAAACTGGAAACCTTGTGTAAGGACATTATTGAGAAAATTGACAATCGCGGACAAGTTTATAAGAAATAGGAGGTTTCTATATGAGCGCAGTAAAAGAAAGAATTTTGGGAGCTATCACAGTTATGAATGACGCAGACGCCTCTTCCATCTGGGATTTTATCGTAAATAAATTCCTCGGTCACTCCTGGGACAACATTGAAGAAGCAAAGCCCGATGAATGGGATCTGAAAATGCTTCAGGAAATTGCCAATGATCCAGAATGTCATGAATTTGTTTCTTCCGAAGAGGCTATGAAAGAACTCGGACTTTAAATTTACGAGCTGGTAACGCCGCTGTCTTTGCAACGTTCTTTTTGTGCGATGATGATCGTTTCGTTGCAATGACAGTGTCTACCATATCCAGCCAGACCTTCCCGGTCAGCAGGTATTTCACCGACCAGTCCGGCGTTGAGGACCAGTGCTGCAGTCTCTTGCGCTCCTTATAAACAATCGATATTCCGAAAGATATCTTTCCAGCCACATTTTTCAGTCTCTTCCCTTCTTTACAAATCATTATCCAATACCGTCTCCTGGATTTACCGCTCCTTATCCCGCACAAATCAACGTTACGCCGATGACAGCCAGCACCAGTGATTCCGACGCGGGATCCAGAAAAGCAGACAGATATGCTCCCGCGCGGCCTGTGTCCGTATTAAGCAGGCTAACGATTTCTGCCGTATTGGCGCTGGTAAACCAGTAATCCTGTCTGTGGAGTATACCTGTTTTCTGCTCTGAATCTCTGAATTGCTGTGGTTCCCGTCTTATGTATGCCGATATGCAGGTTCAATCTTTCTTCCTGCAGTAATGCTGGTCGAGTAGACTTGCCCCTTGCGGGGCAAACCCCTCTTCAGAACCGGACGTGCGGTTTTTCCGCATCCGGCTCCCTGCAAAGTTAATTCTTCAACAACTGTCATCCGTAAATACTGACATATATTTTCGGGCGTGCAGGCGGATATACTTTCAGCATGTCATTGAAGGCATCCCACGTATAGCTTTTCTTCTGACTTCTGCGGTTAAGGCAGTAAAACAAACTTCTTCTTACCCTATAGCAGAAATCTGTAATCCCTTTCGAATTGTCAGTAATGCCATAGTAATGATAATAGCCAACAAGGATCTGGTTCAGTTTCATGATAATATGCGGCACCGGAATAGTCCGCATTTCTCTTATCTTCCTGTGCACTTCCCTGCATTTCTTTGCAGACTTCTTCCTGCTGGTTTTCCTCTTCACTCTGAACTTTCCGTTCCTGCTTCGGGAACAGTAGTGTGTGAAACCCAAGAATGTAAATGTCTCCGGCTTCTTTCCCTCCTGCCTGCGCCTTTCTTCTGCGTATCTGCCGAACCCGATCAGCCTGCTCTTACTTTCCTCCAGTTCCAACCCAAAGTGCTTCATTCTGTGTTTCAGCCTCTCATAGAATTGTTCTGCTTCCTCTCTGTACTGGAAGCAGAACACAAAATTAACTTAATGGTACAGTATATAGGCAAGTATAATTTTATAGCCACCTTTTATTAAATACCTTGACCGCTCTGTCTTCATTTTCAGGAAACGCCACAGCCAGGGCTGTCCAAGCATTTTCTGCTGCAACATCATTGCCTGACCGAAATAGCGAATAATATCTTCATACATATACGGATTATCTGGTTTCCACTTCTGTGGCAAGTCCTCCTCCGGCGGGAAAAACAGCGGCTGATTTTCATCTCCAAGATAATCTCTCGCGACAGCCTGGTTCGATTGCTCATATTGCTGAAGGAAGATTTCCAGCTCTTCTCTGGAAAATATTGAGCAGGACCATTTTTGTTCCGTACAGGAACAGGTCAGCGCAAGTTTCCGGATTGCCGACGGTAAAGACGAAGCCAAATCCGGTACGAGATTCAGTATCCTCTGGATCTCCAGAAAATTTCCCCTTAAAGAGGGATTGTAATCAGTCTTCGGCAATACAAAATCATTATCCATGCTAAGACCGATTACTTCCAGGAAATCCGGCAGAACATCACCGCCTGTAAATCGGGCACGGTCATAAATTCGAACGATAATGTTTTCCCTTCCAAAACAGACGGCAGCCCCTTCAAGGATCGTGTAATAATTCAGTTCTGTATATTTGGCATAATTTTCAGGTACATCTGACCACGTCAGTCTTGAGGCAGCCAGATTACAGGTTTTTACCCTCTGTGTCCACAAAGAGAAAAGATACTGATCCTGCCTTCTCAGATAAATGATTATTTTTATATTGATTTTATGACAATCCAACTGTTCCTTCAGATTCATCCATATACCTGGACAGCGCCTTTTTGCGGCAATCGATATACTTTCATCGGAGAGAATTATATTCGGATATCTTTGAAACAGTCTTACGATGTATGCCATCCGGCGTCTCCATTCTTTCTCTCCTTCAAGAGACCTAAATTTCCCCTCTTTGTCCTGTTCAGATGCAATCAGGAAATGACCATTCTGCAATATTTCAGCGCCTTTGTATTTACGTAAAATAAGAGGATAACAGTACCCGCGTTTTAACAGCGCTTTCCTGTTTTCTGCACAAAATCTCTGAATCGCTGTAGTTCCCGTCTTATGCATACCGATATGCAGATATAATGTAGCCATCATTTGTCCTCCTGATAATCCTTAACGTAATATTTGCACCTATACTTCACTGTCTCACCGACATTTATATAGAAACCTCACTGCGAACATAAAATTTACAGTCCAAAATTAATCTTTAAATTGTGAATATTTATGTCAATCCTGCGAGTACAAAACACGAAAAGCTGATATCAGACTGATTTATCAGGCAGATCACGAGATAATATCGGATCCAGAAATGCACATCTGTCTTCTATCCGGTAAATCTGGTCGCACCCGGCCACAGCTGAAGCACGATGTGAGATAATGATCATCGTCTTCTCTCCATGCAGGCCCTGGATGGACTGGATTACAGAAGCTTCTGTCTCCGGATCCAGCGCCGAAGTAGCCTCATCAAAAACGATAAGCTTTGAACCTCTGTACAGCGCGCGGGCAATGCCCAACCGCTGGCGCTCGCCCCCGGAGAGACGGATGCCGTTTTCCCCTATAAGAGTGTCCAGACCGTCCGGAAGCTTTTTCACAAAATCTCCAAGGGACGCCTTATAAAGTGCCTCCCATACGGTATTGTCGTCAACGCTTTCTGCCGGCGCGCAGAAAACAACATTGCTCCGGACAGTGTCGTCCAGAAGAAAGATATTCTGCGGAATGTATGCGGCCTGACGCAGATAACTGCCGCGGCAGCGCCGGATATCCGTGCCGCCGACGCGCACACACCCTTTCTGCGGCTCCAAAAGCCCCAGCAGAAGATCGATTAGTGTCGTCTTGCCAATTCCGGAAGGCCCTGTGATCCCCACTGAGGCCCCGGCAGAAATCTCCATATTGATATCCGTAAGTATCGGTTCCAAACGGTTCTCATAGGAAAATGTGACGCCCGACACGGTGATGCTGCCGGACAGATCCGCACTCTCCTGACCGGCATCACTCTGAAATATTTTTCCTTTCGTTTCTTCCCATATACATTCCAGTGCAGCAACCACCAACTCTGCAGATGTCCTCATATTGGTCATGCGGACCAGATTACCGCTGATGCGCCGGACAGCCGGCAGCAGACGGATGGAAGCGGCTGCCAACGCAGTCAGATTAGGAAAGACATCCGCTGCATCCTGCCCCGCAAGAATCAAAAAAAGGACATAAACCAGAACAGAAACAGCCATGATGCCTTCGATGCACAGGCCGGGAATCCTGCTCAACCCTCTCTGTCTGGAATCACAGTCCGCCACAATACCATCTTCTTTTTGATAATTCACACTAAAGCGCTGTTCCGCCTGCCAGACCTTGACATCCTTAATCCCCTGGACACCCTGCTTCAGCCATTTCAAGCGCTGTATATCGGCCTCCTGTCTCGCCTTCCCGGCTCTGTAGGCAGACGGTTTGATAACTTTATGTGTCAAAGTAAGTGACAGCACCGCACCGATAAGCACGCACAAAGTCATTGCCGGGCTGATGAAAATCAGCGCCGCACCGATGACAGCCAGCACCAGCAATTCCGACGTAAGATCCAAAAAAGCAGACAAATATGCTCCCGCGCGGCTCGTGTCCGTATTCAGCAGGCTGACGACTTCTGCCGCGCTGGCGCCGGTAAACCAAGAATACGGCCTGCGAAGTATACCCGAGAAAAGCTCAGAAGATATCTCATGCTGCACGCCGCACACGAACCGCGCCCGGATATGGTTTTCAAACAGGAGATACGCCATTTTGAACAGATACAGCACAATCAGGCAGAACAGGCAGACAGCTATGTCCATCTGTCCTGATCCGATACCTGCCAGACGGAAGATCCGGCGCAGAATCCGGCTGCCAGCCGCATCCATGTCTGTAAGGAAAGAACACGCCTCCATGATCATCGCAATCCCCAGCATCTCCAGCAGAGAACTGATAAACATAACTACAATTAAAACAAATAATTTCATTTTCTTTGCTGGGCCGACAAGCCTTGAAATATTATTTAACATTATATACTTTCTCCTGTCACACTGTACAAAAACAGTGGTTTTCTGACTGAATTTTTATCTACGTTATATACCTCTCTTTATCTCTATATTCTCAGAGGTTCCTCTAAGGCAATACTTACACGCTTCTACCGGTCGGCGTCTCCACATCAAACAGCGGATCTGGCGCCTGTTTTCTCCCTTCGTATTATTAAGAAGATCGATAGATTCATCTGCGCCAAGACCGCAAAACCCCAGATCGTATGTATTACAGCTTCGAAAACAATAATAAAGTTTTCCGCCATAAAGCTGTTTGCACTTGACAGGACATTCATAAAACTGCCGATTCAGTTCACGCCGGCTTCTGTGGTAATTTACAGGTGCACCGTAATCTGTCCATACAGGATTATGAAGGTGATAAGCAATTCCCTTTCGCTCCAGAAGTTCAATGAGTCCTTTTTGTTTTTCACGGTTAACAGAATACTGGCTGAGCAGAACAATCGCTTTCTTGCGATGCATGACATCCAGAAGTTCCGGATCATCCGGAATGACTGTTGCATTAGTAGTAATTTGCAGCCTGTTGCACTTTTCAACTGGAACTTCTTCCAGAAAATACTTCAAATCCGGATTAAGAAATGGCTCTCCATCAAGAATATTATAATGATCAAACTATTCGACTGCTTCGTTCAGTTTGCGCATAGCTGCAATTAACTGATCCTTGTCCATATGATAAGGATGTTTGTAATATGGCATAAGATGATGGCATCCTTTGCAAAGTAAATTGCATTTCGTCGTAATTACAATATCCACAGTATCCAGATACAAATGACCAGGCAAAAGATACCGGAAAGACCAGTTTTCATACCTGGAAATTCGATACAGTCTCCTGTAATTTTTCCAGACAGACACATTATGCCAAAGCTCTCTTAATTTTGATTTCTCCCATATTGTCCGCAATCCCATAAGTCCATTACCCCTTCATTTGGCCTCCTCAATCCTTCGAATTGTCACCCAGTGACATTCCCACATATATTATCCACCTAAAAAAAGCTGTGATTACACGATCTGTCTGAAGAAGATGATTATATAACGTCTCCGACAAGAAACGCGAGGGATAAATCATAAGCAGCAATCGTTTCCTGCTTTAATGTATATTTTGACCCGCCACGTCCTGTAGCATAGGAGATCTTCTTTTTCCCGAAAAAAGCATCGCACGCCGACAAAAAACTTTGTCAAATCCAAGGCGAGGGTAATACTTCCAGAGAACATCCGATACACAGATTAAATAGTCAAAATCTTACGCAATTTGAGGAAATGTTTCCAGTGTATAGCTATCCGAAGTCCCAAATAGAGCAGATTGTTCACCGCCTCTGAGGTAAACCGCACCTACACAGGGCTGCCCGGTGCCATGGACGCGATCAGATCCGCCACACACTTGCTGGCGAGACTGACTCCAGTGCTACTGTTCCTTACATCGATCTGCATATATTATTCCCCGCCATATAGTTTTGGGATGTATTGCCCCAAGTCCTTCACGTCATATCTCGCATTTCGGATCGTTATCCAAACTTTTGCTCGCTCAGAATCGCCCATGAGTCTATCTGCCCAGAGTGCTGCCAACGGCAGAAAGCAGATATTCTTCGTCACCATGACCTTAGTCGGCACATGATCTGACACTACGCAGGGCAATCCCGAGGTTTGCGCCTCTAGGATTTGCATATTATTTTCCACGAGGTATTTGTATAGCTTTATCCGTCCCACGCTGGCAGTATTTGCAGGCCTCAACGGGTTTACGCCGCCACATCAGGCGGCGGATCTCGCGGCGGTTCTGGGCCGTGGTATTGCGCAGGATATCTACATATTCGTCCGCCTTTCGATCCATTAAACCAAGGTCATAGCCATGAGCATGGCGAGGACAATAATAAAGGCAGCCATTGAGCAGGAGTTTGCAGTTAATAAAGCACTGCCTAAACTGACGTAATAGTTCTTTGTCGTTCGCTCCATGGTTCATCACCAGACCGTAATCCATCCAAACAAGTGACTTCACGATTTCATACGAAATATTTTCCCGGTCCAGTACTGCCGTGAGTTTTTTCTGTGCTTCCTGAGCGATCCCATAGTTGCTGAGGATAACATTAATTCTTTTTCTACGCATAACCGCAAATAAATCTCTGTCGTCCGGAACAATCGTACCGTTGGTAAAAATACTTACTTTGCCACACTTCTCCTGCGGCACAGACATAAGGATGCTCTTTAGATCTGGAGATAAAAATGTCTCTCCGCCTAATATCTTATAATGGTCGCACCAATCAAAGCTCTCGTTCAGCTTCTTCATGGAAGCGATGACTAAATCCCGATCCAGATGGTACGGAGCGTCATAGTACTGCATCAAATTAGAACAGTCCGGACAGCGGAGATTGCATTTTGTCGTGATAACCACGCTTATGGAGTCAAGCCATAGTTTATCTGGCAAAAGGAGTCGTATCTCCCTGCCGTGTTTCTGACAGAATGCCCGAATGCGGCGGTAATCGTTATAGTACCGGCAATTGTGCCAGATTTCCCGAAGATGCGCCCTCTCCCAAAGCGTCCTCATATTCATAGAAGGTCACCCTTTCTCTCTAATTCCTCAATTCCCCCAAGCAACACCCACCGCACCCACCGGCACACAAAGACCAGTACATGATCCGCCCGCAGGACCTGCTTGTGAATACCTCTTGGCAAAAACCTGGAAAGATATACAAGAAAAACCATATGCGTCCTTCTGTAATATTTATAATGAAACGGCCGAAAATGTCTGGCAGATTTCTTTACTGTCGCTATACAATATGGGTTCTTTCTCCAATAAGGGTAAGTATTTTGTATAAACAAATACATTTCTTGTACATAGCGCATACGGGCATTCCAGGTGGGTGCATCTTTCCTGACAAGATCCGAATCGAACCAATGTACAACATGCAAAGTAAGCCATTCCAGTTCGTCTTGAAATATATCAACAAGGCCATTATTTTCCATAAAGTTGCGAATATGCTTTACGCTATTGATTATGTCTAGTCTTACCATGCTGAATTTTTGGTAAGTCATGCCGCCATGTATATGAAAATAATGATAAAGAATACGTTTTACAATTCCGATATTCTCAGCAAGGCAAAACGTCTCTACAACAAACGGGGTGTCCACTCTGCATTGAAGTTCTTCCGGAAATTTTACTTTAAAAAACAGAGCTCTACTTACCAATTTATTCCATGGGCCTGTGCTCATTCGAGCAAGAAGATATGGGTGCTCTGCCAACTTAAAATTATCCTCTTCCCAAAAGGTATTTGGATAGGTGATCGGTTGTATTTTGCCGGCGCGCTGTATGATATGATCGGCTCTGCACATAACCACATCATTTCCATCGCGCACCGCTTTCTCGTACATTGCTTTGCAGTAATCCGGTTCCACTTCGTCGTCACCGTCTACAAAAGCCAAATATTCTCCCTGTGACCTTTCAGCTCCATAATTTCGTGCATGGCCGGAACCTTTATTTTCTGTGGAATAGACTGAAAAATAAGAATATTCCTGAGCAAATTCCTGAGCGATGGTGAGACTGTTATCTGTGCTGCCATCGTTCACCACGATCACTTCTATATCATCCATGGTCTGGCCCGCCAGGCTTTTCAAGCAGGCACGCAGATATTTTTCCACATTGTAGACGGGCACAACAACGCTCACTTTACACATCCTGATCTGCCTCCTGTGCTTTCATCTGCTTGTTAAAGGCAATCACCCCGTCAAGAAAGGGCTCGCTATATACTGCAGCGATGGCTGGGACATCCTTGTCAAAGCAGTGAGATTTCCAAAACGGATGGTCAGCAAATACAAATGTATGGGAAGGGTCAATCCTTGGATCGAGAAGGAGCAGTTCCCGCATCCTCTCATAGCTTACACCGCATTGCTGTGCGATTGACCAAAACTGCACACAAAACGAAACATTTGTCGCTAAATACGCATTCCCCATATATTTTACCAATTCAGCAGTTCGCCAGTCGGTGATGGAAAACCTGTGTTGACAGTCATAAACATTCTGGAGAATTTGTATCACTTCGCAACAATCCGATTCTTCCCCGCCAAGTATCGTAAAATCATACTTATAATTACGCGAAAACTGCGTGTTGCCCGCATTCTCCGGTGAGAATACGATTCGTTTGCCTGTCTGATCTGCCAGCTTTTCACATGTCCCCGGAAGAACAGTGGATTTTACAACGAACAACTTTGCATCGTTCTCCATGACAGCGCGGAAAACTTCTGTTGTATCGCAGGGATTGTTCTCGTCCACAAACGGCGTATCCACACAGATAAACGCCAAATCGTATTGAATGTCACGTCGCCTATTGTTTTCAGGGACATATTTGTCATAAATATCAGGGCAAAGCGGAACAAACTCTTTTCCAAGCATCTTCCCCACTATCCCATAACCAACTATCAGGATCTGATACAACATATATATCTGATTCAATTGTGAAAAATCCCCTTTCCCTTCCGATTTTTGTATGGATTATTTTTACTCCAATTCCATCAATCGTTCAATCAGATCCGCTACCCGCTCACTAGTACAACATTCGCTAATTATCTGGACTTTATTCCAGTTGAAATCACTTGAAAATACAGCTTTTTTATAGTCCAGTTATTAAAAAAACGATGTACTAGCATGACCATCTTCTATACAGCCCTTTTCTTTCAAAAATATATCGATTTCTGGCAAATATACTTTTTCATCAAAGAAATCAATATTCTTCATCAATTCTTCATTATCATAGGCCAGTGGAAACGGAGTACTTTCCAATGGATAGTAGAATCCTCTCTCCTTTTCGAACTCATCTCTGTCTGCGGCAAATAAAAAAACAGGGCGTCGAGTCAACATAAAATCAAAAGCGCTGCTGGAATAATCCGTTACCAGACAGTCTGAGGCGGCAAGCAGTTCCTGTATGTCCGCATAGTGTGTAACATCAATAATATCTTCACTGGTCATAATAGGTTCAATTTCTGTATCTCTAAGCCTTGGATGCTGCCGTACAAGAATCACCCACTCTCCACTAAAACGTTGCTGAATATGCATAAGAAGCCCAGGATAATCGATATTGTAACCGTTCGTTCGCCGATCGACTTCCCCATCCTTCCTGCATTTCTCCCGAAATGTGGGGGCATAAAGCAGGAAGCGTTTTCCTTTCAATCCATATCTTGCAGCAACCTTCTGATAAGCTCTCCGCATTGCCGCAGCATCAAAGAATATATCATTACGCGGATGACCATAGAGGAATACATTCTCGTTCTTAACTCCATAAAAAGCGCTCTTGTACACATTGGTCTCATAACTGCTGTTAGATATCCAATAATCAACTATTCCAGAACTTTTTACTGCTGCTGGAAGCCAACCCTTAAGTTCCCTAAAAGCAGACACATCACCATCTATCCTTTT
>CANQUH010000104.1 GCA_947626965.1 uncultured Lachnospiraceae bacterium | reverse complement strand
GGCTTTCCTGTCACGATACGGAGGACAAGCTGGGCCAGCGGAAGATTCTGCTGGAACAGCCCTCTCATAAAATCATCATCAATCGGGCGAAAACCGCGCAGTCTTTGAAGATCTTCCAGATGTTCCCGCTCTCTTTTCTGCTGTGCTGTCTCAGTCATAAGCATCACCTCTGTTCATACAGACAATATTCTGCCTTTCATTTCTGTTTTTATCTTACCACAGTCATCTAAAGTTGACAAGGAAACCTTTGCTTTAAAAAGCCGCTCCGAAAAGAGCGGCTTTCCATGCTGTACTTGTGCTATTTTTTACGCAGTGCATTGCTCAGATTTGCATTAGAATTTGTGTTATAGAATGTGTTATGCCAGCTGCACCTTCGATTTCAGCCAATACCAATACTGGTTTTCCCACTTCAATTATTGCTGCCGTGGCAGACGAAAAGTATTTTTATCATTCCATTTCTCCTCATTCTTAAGAGTTAAAAGTTCGCACGATTAAGAAGCCAGTGAATTTTCACAGACTTCTGGCTTATTCTCCTGCTGTTCCTGAATTATCCGCACTATGCATAATCGTCCGCGGTTCATCGCAAACTGCCTTCTGCCTGGCCGCCCAGCACGGACATGTCGCTGATATCATGCCATTCAATCGCAGCAGAAGTCAGTTCTTCCGGCACCTGATCAATCCTTCCGGACCACTGAGGATCTGTTCGCAGGGAAGTGCCGTCCAGCGTTACACGGTACATATCCCCCTGGCCGGTTCCGCTGGACCAGTTCATGGACTGAATACCGTTTCCATCCCCCTGCATGGCAAGACTGCAGCGGATACCGCCTGTCGGTGTTGCTCCTTCTGCCATAAACTCAGAAGGCTCAGGCTGGATCACTGTTGCGCTCACCGGATCATACTGGAATACACGCGCATAATAGAGATAGTTTGATGCCTCCTGCTCTAACAAAAGCGTCGGCACGGTGTCCTTTGCCTGCATCTGTACCAGAGCGTACCGGTAGTTCCCGGTTGGCGTTGTGCCGCCTCCGGGTTCATATTGATAGGAAGAGGCCTGGCTGATAATAGCCCGATACTGCTCCATCGCGGCCTGTACTTCATCCGCATTATTTCCGCCAAACGACTCCCCTGTCCAGCCCGTGTCCGCAAGCACCTTCGGCACGGCATCCGGATCCTGCCTCAGGCATCCGGTCAGGAAAGGCGGCAGATTTTCCTCGGAGAGGGTTTCCTTCTCAAACGTCTTCCTTCCCGTCCCGTCGGAAGTAATGCGGACTCTTTCGCCTGCCCGGATCTCCGTCCCCTGTGCTGTCCCTGCTTCCGGGTTTTCCTCATAGATCATGGCCTGTCCGCTTGCAAGGATCACGGACGAGGTCCGCTTGTCTTCGATCGTTACAATGCCGCTGGTGCCGCGAATCGCCAGACGCAGATCGGAAAAGGTGATGTCGAACGACTCATTTTCAGCAAGGGGCTCATCCACGCTGAAATACAGCTGGCCTTTTTTCAGCTGGATCACCAGGCGGCTGCCGTCGTCATTCTTTTCAAGCGCCGCTTTGCTCCGCTCATCCAGAATCGCCAGCTTCTCTTCATCCAGATCCACTATGGCCCCGCTCTCGGCTTTTGTCCCCAGCACGCTCTCGCTGAAAATCCGCATGTTCTCTTCTACATCCAGATCTTCTCCCCCGCTGTTCTTCAGAGAGACTATCCCGATGATCTTTCGCAGGCGCATGAGGAGCGCCTCCGCCTGAACCGTTCCCAGACGGGCGGCAATGTAATCTTCCACAGCATCATAATTATACCCCGGCTGATCCAGCATATAGCCGCCGCCCCCGCTGAGAGCCATTTCACGGTCATTTAGAAGCAGGATGTTCTCCCGCTCGTATTCGTTAAATACTTTATCCGTAAAATCAGCTTCCCGCAGGCTCCCCGAATACCACGGCTGCTGACCGAAATATCCGGCCAGCTCAGTGGAATTAAAAATACGGCCATGGCGCGCGTAAATCTCATTCTTCGCGTAATTGACGACCTGCAGCGGCATATCGCTGATATCTCCGTCTGTATAATAACGTGTGTCGGCATCCGGCACAATCAGATCCCGGTCTTCCGCCTCGGCATACGCGCACAGAGATCCGAAAAAAGAACAGGCCAACAGCGCCGCCGCAAAAATAATGAGCCGAACCTGTTTTCGTATATTTCCAGTAAATTTTTCCATAAAGTTCCTTTCTGCCTGATAATACTTTGCTGCGGAATTATTCAGGCCCATATCCATGATGCCAAGGTCAAAAGTCCAAATCCACGACATGCCTGCATGCCGATGGGTGAGTGACTTTATAACCCGCCCCAGGCTGAGGCAAAGTAGGGCAGGGGTGTCATTGCCATACCTTCATGGAGCGTATTACAGCAGTTCGTCCAGCGTAAATATCTCAAACCCGGAGGATTTTCCTTTTAAGTGGATACTGTCCCCGAGGGAAGTGGTTCTGGCCCTGTCTCCCAGCATTTCCTTCACGGCCCTGGAGATCAGGATCTGGCCGCCCTTTGCGTTCGCTTCCAGACGTGCCGCGGTGTTCACGGTATCCCCGATAGCGGTGTAGTCCATACGCCTGCTGGCACCAATATTTCCCACCACGGCGGGGCCGTAATGTACCCCGATGCCAAAATCCACCGTCCGGCCGAACTGTCTTTCCAGTTCCTCTCCGAGGGTCGCGCTGCCTTTCACCATGTCCATGGCCGCCCTGCAGGCAAGCCCGCCCCTTTGCACCGCATAAATATCCAGCCTGCCGCCGCTCTGCGCCAGGTACGGGCACATTGGAAGCCCGATAATGTGATCCGCGTGGCAGTGGCTTAAAAGCAGGCTGATACGTGAAAGCCGCAGCACATCTTCCGGCAGGTTCCGAATCCCGGTGCCGGCATCCAGCAGGATCGTCTCCCCCGCCAGACACAGCAAAACGCACGCCGTCGAACCGCCGTAATAAAGATAATCCCTGCCGCTTACAGGCAGGGAACCCCTTGCGCCAAGGATCCGGACGGAATCTTCCTGCAGACAAACTTGTGTCATGGTTTTTCCTCCCTGCAAAACAGGCTGCCGCCGTTTGCCGGACAGCAGCCTGCAGCATATCTCTGGTTTACAGTTCTAAAAAATATGCTTATAAATGAATGTATCCTTAACTAATAAAATAACGCCAGACTAATAATCAGAATACACCATGTACTCCACTTCATTTCAAAGCAGATTCCCGAAATCCGCTACTGTCCTAAAATCTGCTTTGCAATCTCGCTCTCGGCATCCATCACAACGACCCTGCGGTTCTTGGCACCCTCTGACTCTACAAACTGGCCGTTCACATCCCCTTCCGGGATGCGGTCTGCTCCCCGGACAAACGGATCATCCGCATAGCCGAGTCCGATGGTCTGAATCTGGCTCTCCGGTACTCCAAACGCGCTTACCAGCAGATTCTTCACAGCTTCGGCGCGCTCATTGGACAGGCTGACGCAGGATTCCTGTGTCCCATCTGTAGCCGTCGTTCCGGCAATCAGGATGGAAGCTTCAGGGTGCGCCAGAATTGCGTCCGCAACTGGCTTCAACGCTTCTTTCGCGGCGGTCTCATCAATAAATTCCGCCTGATTTACAACGAACATCACTTGCGTCTCGTTCAGCTCGAAAGGCTCCTCAAACACTAAAGGCTCCTCGTTCATTGTCACCGTTGCGGTGTTGTCCTCTGGCTTTTCCGGCGGAGTGATGAGAAGAGTATAGTTGATGGTATCTTTCCTGCGGTCATAGGCGCAAATATCCAAATAATATGTGGTATTCGGACTGAGCTGATCCGTCGTATTAGTCGCAGCCACTCCATTCTCATTTGCTCCCCAGTAGTTAAGCCTGTTCCCATATTCATCATAGATTGCAGTCACCAGGTCATTTGTCCCCACAGACTCGTTTACTGTTGTAAACGTATACACAGCGTTTTCTGTATCATCTGTAGTAAAAGCAAGCCAAGAGATTGCGCCGTTTGTTACAGTCCCGCCGATCTTGGCGCCCATGGGTATGTATCCGGCGTCGTCCATATTGCTTCCCACCGTGAGGCTGCCCTCCAGTGCAGCATTGGCGCCTACGGCATCGTTGACATTCCCGGCCGTCTGATATGCGTCGGACAAGGCTGTCGTGTTTCTCAGGCGGAGCATATAATGGATCGTGTCCTGTCTGCGATCATAGGCACAAACTGCCAGATAATAGGTCGTATTGGGACTGAGCTGATCCGTCCAGTATGTATTTGCTGCTCCGCTTTCGTTTGCGCCCCAATATCCGAGCCTGTTTCCACTCTCATCGTACAGGGCAGGAACAATATCGTTTGTCCCTGTCGATTTATTGATCGCGGTAAGCGCATATGTGGCGTTCTCTGTGGAATCAGTGGTAAACGCAAACCACTGAAGTTCCCCGTCCTGGACGGTGCCATACAGTTTGGTTTCCAACGGCAGAAGAAATGCGTCATTCTGATTGGTGCCGCCACGAATATCATTTTGGTCAGAGACAGTTGCCGCTGGTCCGTCATCAGTAATGATGGATGCGGTGTTTCCATTCTGCGGTTCTTCTGCCTGCACTGCCGCCGTGCCGCATACCGTCAGCGCTGCCGCAGCGGCCAGCGAGCAGACGGTCATGAATAGTTTTCGTTTCATTTTCTGATACCTCCTGTTTTTTCCTATTGTTTTTTATCGGAAATTTCACTTAAATATGATTATAAATAAACATATTTCAGTGAATATAATAACATATTTATAAACAATATTCAATGATAATATAAAATCAAAACCAGTGAGGATTAAATGATATGAATGATAAACAGGACAGAATCACGATTAAAAAACGGGGAGAGGACGGATACCGGGTGTTCAGCATCCGCATCCCTGAAAACATCGTAACCCGCATTGACCAGATAGCCGCCGAATCAGGGCGAAGCCGCAACGAGATCATAGGCATTTTACTGGATTTTGCAGTTGAGCGGTGCGATATCGTATAGCCGGGGCAGTGCCCCGGCATAAAAGTTCATTCATATTTTTCTTTTTTCACGCCACAACAACGAGATCTCCATTTTCGATCCGGAATATATGGTCGGAAAGCCTCTCTTCGTCCTGAATATCTGTACGGCTGATCTGAAACACCATGCGGGCAAGTTCATCTGCATCCATTTCATCTGATACGGCAATGCATTCACCTACAGTAACTGGCAGAATATAATAACCAGAGGGAAACAGCCTCGCAAGTTCGGCCTGTGCGTCTTTATTCATCACAGTGGCGGCACCGAAAAAGCCATCTTCATTGCTCACGGAATACACGGCTGCATTTGATTCCGGAGGAGCCGCCATAAGTCCCGCAATCTCACCCATACAGCATACTTTATAATTTCCGGCATCATTTGCGCGGGCCGCTCTTTCCAGATCATCCGGCGTGACTCCCCACATTTTCAGATGTTTATAAGTAATGGACACAATACACTGCATATCCGATAAGTCCCCAGTACTGACGTACCAGGTGCGCCATATATCAGCGGCGGCATTCTTTTTGACAAGCTGACGCAGTTCTTCCGCGTGCCATTCCGAAGATAAAAGTCTTTCATGAATTTTTCCTCTTGCATTTTCCCATGCTGCGGCATCAGCCATAACACTACACTCCCTTCTCTTTAACTTGAAATTATCTTATCTGCTCTCGGTATAGACATAATCATGCGGTTTCAGCTTTGCTCCTGCTGGTGTATGTATAAATTTCTCGCACGCATAGCAGTCTCACTCCTTTCCTTCTGATTCATGTCTGCACCCGCACGAGCCTGTTAGGCGAGTGTTTTAGGCATTTTTGCGCACGCAGGCAGACTGCGAAACAGCCGTTTCCTTTTTGCGAGCTGCGCATCATGCGCGGAAACGTTTTTGTGTCACAGGAAATTTTCTGTAATACAAAAAAATACCGCCGGATTGCTCCGACGGCTGTTTCGTTTCAAATGTAGCTCTATGATTTTTCTTTTTTCTAATCGATCTTAATAAAATTTACATTTCTTTCAAAAGTTTATTATAAGATTTAATAATGATACATTTGAAACATTTCAAGAGAATCAGAAAAAGAAAAATTTGTGATCTGAGTGATTCATAATTCTGTTTTTTTTCCATCTCCGTTTTGTTTCATATTTCGTTTCAAAAACGTTTCTGCGACACTTTTTCTGCGTCTTCTGTCTCTGCCGCGTCCCGCAGTGTATCCGTGGTGATAAATCCGCTGACCTGCGGCATGGGTTTCCCGATCTTTGCCCATTCCTCGATCGTTGGTATGTACCGCATTCTGCCCGGCGATGCTGCATCCTGCGTGTTGTTGCAGTAACTGCAGGCGAGTCTGTAAAATTCATACATCCGCATTTCTTCTTCCGTGTACGCCGCGGCGGGCCTTGCCGTGTCGGACACCCTGATAAGAAAACCTCTTATCGCGTTTGCCCTCGCCTTGCTGCTCCATGCGCCCGTGTTCGATTCATCCGTCCAGTCCCGTACCGGATATTTCTTCAAAAACGGCTCTTCCGGCGCGTTTTTTAAGATTCTGTTCATACCCTGGTCAACCCTCCAGATCCCCGTATATGCCGCCCATGCTTCAAGATCCTGTTTGAACGTCTCCCTGTTGCACGGATTATAATTATTCTCCCGCGTCCAGTAATCGCGGTAAATGATCCATAATACGGCAATCGGGATCCTGCTGCCGTTTATGCCGTCCTGCGTCAGTTCTTCCATGAATGCAAATACGGTTGAGGAAGCCGCCCGGACCTGCGCCATGTATTCTTCACTTTCAACAAGTCCCGCCGGGGTATACTGCTTGATCGGCCCCAATGATAAGGCCCGGAGCAGAACATATTCCCTCACGTCTCTGCGCCGTATAAACTGGTCCACAATGTAATCACGCTTTATGGCCTGACTCTTATCATCAAACACCTGCGGAAACTGAACAATGGCAAGTTTACGGCTGAATGCGTCGTTCTTTTCAACTACGCGCGGTTTCCCATTGAAACACTGGATCATGGGTCCGGTGAAATTTATATATCTCTTGCCCTTGAATTTTTCTTCATATCTCAGCTTTTCGCCGCGCTGTGCTTTTTTCAGTACTGCGGTTTTTTCGATCTTCTGATGGCTCGCGTCTGACTCAGTGCTTATGACCGCTTTTTTGCCAAGAAGTCCCTCAAGTCCGAATTTCTCGCCCATGCCTTCCATAGACTCCGGAAAGTTCAGTTCTTCTCCCATGGTATGGACAAGCATCAGCGCAGTCGTAGATTTTGCGCCGCCGCCTTTGCTGTTCCTGCTTCCGTCGATAAACCAGAATCCATAGCCGCCGGAAACCCCGCGCAGCGCAAAATTAAATAATTCCCATATGAGCCGGACCGCGTTTTCATTTCCGGCCAGCGCCTGCTTCATATGATCCTCCGGACCCCATTTATTTTCATCCGCGACAGGCGGGTCGGCGTCGTACCCTGTCAGTACAGGCTGAACAGTCCGCGACGGGTTGAAATCCGTATCCCATTTATACAGGAAATGGATCCCCTTTTCCCTATATTTCCTGACGTATTCCGGGTTCTCTGTCCCGTTATCCAGTAAATACGGCGTAAACTCAAATCCAGTCAGCGCCGGATCAATCGGTCCATATACCGGTTTTACATTGCTGATATCGACAATGCCGTTATTGCATGGCACCAGATTGATGTTTGTGTGCTCCTGTATAACGTTCTTACGGATCGCAGGTTCTATGGCCTTGTAAATTTTATCATAATCATTTGGGATCATGCCCAGATGCATGGCGATCTGCTTTGTGACTCCGTGGCCCGTCGTATCGCTTGTCCAGATTCCCACCTGTGGGCCTGTATGATGGTAATAATAAACATTGTCGGGATCATCCTTCCGGTCAAGCGGTTTTACGCTTGCCACATCCCCCGTATAGCGTATGAGCGCGACCGCTCCGTATCGGTCAAAGCATTTCGGAATCGGGATCATGCTTCCCTGTCTCCCCACAGCATTCGTAAGTCTGGTAAAAAGTCTCACTTCATCGAGCAGATTACCGCGCAGCTCTTCCGCTTTCTCTTCGTCGAGTATATCATCAATCGTCGGACGCGGCTTCCCGTCAAAATAGCTTTCAATCGTATATTTCCACAGTGCCGCAAGGTCGTTGAGCCTCCGCCCTGTCGTCTCTGATATCGGCGGCAAAATACCCGCTTTAATACTCTTCGCGTAGATTTCCGTCGGGTCGGTCCCCGGCAGCGCTCTCCCAATCGCGTCAATCATCGTATGTACATCCGCGCCGGGATTCCTCTTTGCGATCGCCCTTACAATAATAACCTGACTGTTTGTAAGCCTGTCGCGCCCCTTGCCGTTTGCGTCCTGCACGAACCCCTCCACAGCCTTTTCAAGTTCGGCTCTTATCCATTCGGCTTCCTCCCGTTCTTCATCCGGGACGGCCTGCTTTGCTGTCATATACATCGATCTGCATCCCCCTTCAGTCGCATTATACCTCATTATCGGAATGACAGCAACGCCTCCGATGAAGCTGTAAATCTGTAAAAAAATAGCAGGCACCGGAAATTTTTGAAGATCCGACGCCTGTTATTTTCCATGCAATCCTCATCCATCTGATTTCAGGCGCGGGATATAAGAACCGCCAGCGCCGCCATGAAAACAGCCACCAGGATAAGCGGAATCATCCCATCCACATATCCTGTCCAGCTGGAAAGATCATAGTACAGCATATAGCAGACCATGCTCAGCACCGCCACAATGACAGCTGCCGCAAACAGACCAACCGCCCCGCTCCGGGTGATGGATCCCAGACCGCAAAGAGCGTTGACTTCCAGGAAAGCCAGAGCGGTCCAGCCAACAATGAGAAAAAGCTCGGTAGTTACCTGCCGGTGAAACGCAAGCCTGGTCACGATGAGCAGCGCCGCATAAGAGAACGCGCCGGCTATAAAAACGGTTCCGGCAGAAAAGAAAGACCCGGACGTATCCGCTCCGCCAGCTCCCCGAATGATCAGGGTCACCGCGGCGCAGCCCAAAATGAGCGCGGGAATCAGCAGCCAGCCGGATCTCATCCCTTTGACAGCGCCCGCAGGGTTAAACGCCAGAACCCACCAGAGCAGATAGAAGACACAGCAGCCCACCAGCAGGAGATTTCCCCAGAACATCTGCCGCGCCGGATTACCTGTTTCAAAAATCATTTTCATCACCTCCGAATTTGCCGGGCGGTCACCCGCCCGGCCCGTTATCTGATGTTATACCATGAAGCGGTGTTTCTGTCACTGATATCATCCTGATTACCATGGATAAAAATGCCGCTTTCGTGGTATTTTACGCGGGAAGTAAGCTGTAAGACATACTTACTTGTAAAATTCCAGAACGGCATCCGCGAAAAATTCCGCCATTCCTTCTCCATACTGCTGTTCAAACGTTTCCTTCAGCTTCGGGTTTGTCCGGTACCCTTCCGCCATTTCCCGCATCATCTGGCTCTCATCCTTCAGCCGGAACATCTGCCGCGTCACAAAGCCGTATTCCCCGATCACTTCTTTCACATCAAAAGAGGTAACCGGCATCGCTCTTCTTGCCGCCAGTTTTTTCATGACGCCATCCAGCCGGACCTGATAAGCCTGCACGGTCTCTGTCCCGATGGGATTCCTGCTGCCTTCCAGCAGAGCTTCCCTGTCTCCGTCATACCATTCCAGAACTTTCTTCAGGTTTTTCTGTGACTGCTCGCTTCTCATCTGCTCCTGAAAATGCTGGCGGAACTCTTCTTCGCTGCCAAACTTTTCCATCACCGCCTTTTTCTGTACTTCCGTCATATGTTCCATCTGTGCGCGGAAAATACTGTCAATGTCCTCCTGACTGAAAATCTCAAAATCCATCTCGTTGTTCCCTCCTAAAATATTATCGATGCTGTCAATCAGCTTTTCCAGGCGCTCTTTTTTCATCACCAGCATACTCCGCTGGCTCTGCAGCACCCTGTTTCTGTCAAGGGCAGGATCATTCATTATGGATTTGATATTCTTCAGCGGCATATCAAACTCCCGGAAGAACAGAATCTGCTGTAAATCCTCCAGGGCTTTATCGTCATAAAGCCGGTAACCCGCTTCACTGACCATGCTCGGCTTCAGAAGGCCGATCTCATCGTAATAGTGAAGCGTGCGCACGCTGATACCTGTCAGGCTGGATACTTCTTTTACTGTTCTCATTTCAATCATCCTCCTTTGACAGTGTCAGCATATCCTATGACGTTCCGTGAGAGTCAAGCATTTTTATCAATTTTCTTTCAGCAGCCCCAGCGTGATTCCGATCCACAGCCGCTCCTGCCAGTCGTCCCAGTTAATCCCCGTCAGCTTCTCCACCCTCTGCAGGCGGAACAGCACTGTTGTTCTGTGGACAAACAGCGCTCTGGCTGTCTCGGTGACATTATAGCGGCATTTCATGTATTCCTTCACTGTCTTCACCAGCTCGGTGTGTTCTCTCTTGTCATACTCCATGAGGGTGCGTATCCCCGGATGATACAGCTGTCCCGGCCCAAGCTCTCTGGTTGCCTGACTCCGGAAAAATGGCAGAATCATGGTTTCAAAAGGATAATCCCACGAGGTGCTTTCCGACTGCAGCCCCAGATCCAGCGCGTACTGTGCTTCCAGATAATAGCGATGCAGCAGGGAGATGTCCGTAAATTTATGGCTGATTCCTGCCCGGCACAGGTTATCCCGCAAAAACACGGACAGCTTCTGGTGTACCTCCCAGTCCTTCTGATTCATCTTGGAAAGATTCCAGATACAGCATACCCGCTCATTCTCCTCCAGAACGCAGCAGTCATGAAAAAGATCTTCAATCTTCGACTGATAATAACGTCTGGTAACCGAAGCATTCTCCTCCATAAACTGAAACTGATAGACCTGATACATGTGATCCTTTTCCCAGCCGCGTACACTGAGTTTCCGCCTGATCTCCTCCGGACTTTTGGGAAGTCCCTGCAGCAGCTCTTTCATAATCTCATAAAAATCATACAGGACTCTCTCCTGCGTACGCTCCTGCTCGTAATAGACAAACATTTCCGCGATATTTTCCCCTATATATCCGGCAAGGGATAAACCTCCCGCAAACAGACTTCCCGTCTTATTCTGAATCAGAAACCTCGCCTCATACTCTCCCTTGACTTTTATATTGTAACAATAAGAATATTTTTTCTTATCCAGACGGTAATAGCAAAATGCTTTATCATGCTGAATCGCGGTCCGGAAATTTTCATCATCCATCAGATCGCTGACCACTTCCAGAGACATGGTTTTTTCGTCGCCGACCCATTCATTATAAGTTTTGTAGCTGTCCGAGAACGCAATATACTGAAGATTTTTATCCACCAGCACAGATATCAGACCATACGTCCGCTCAATTTCATCCAGTATCTCTTCAAAAGCGGCGTGTGTATAAAACAGGCGCTCGATATGCATCCTCCATTCATAAAACTCCTGAAAGATTTCCTGAAGGGCGTTGATCAGCTGGTACAATTCGATGGAATCATTTACAGAAATCCCGCAGCAGCCATGCATATCCGCAGTGTCTTCATACCAGATTCCAATGCACAGCTTTCCTTTCTTCTGAACAAATTCTTTCAGCTGTTCCTTTTCAACAATATATAGCAGATCAGTCCGGGGCCGCTCTCCATTCCAGACCCGGAAACCTTTCACGGAACAGTC
>CANQUH010000103.1 GCA_947626965.1 uncultured Lachnospiraceae bacterium | reverse complement strand
TTGGCCCAGGTTGCGCCCTGCCATACGTCGATGCCGATCTCGATCATATCCGGAACGAGCGTGGCGGCATAGCTGTCGGAGTGATGGATGATCAGCTCAACGCCGTGATCGTGGTAATACCCGTAAATTTCTTTGTACGCGTCTTTGTAGAAATCTTCAAACATATCTACGGACATGAAGGTGCTGTTCGCGCTGCCCCAGTCGTCGTGGTGGAAGATCGCGTCCGGCTTCAGATTCTTGCAGATCAGCTCCGCAAGCTTCAGTTCCCACTCAGTCAGATATTTGATCAGATCGTGCATCTCATCCGGATACTCATACAGATTAACCAGAGCTTCCTCGATGCGGAGGAAATGATGGCACTGCTCAAACAGACCAGGAGCAACAAAGGTTGCCTTGTAGGATTTGCTTCCGTCCACGCCGTCGTACATTGCTTTCATCATATCCCACTCTTCCTGCGGGAAGTCGAGTGACGGAGCCGTTACATAATCTTTCCAGTGCTCGATATCCTTGATCAGAAGATGTGCGTCGTCCTGTACAGGGAACTGTCCCGGTGTTCCTACGGGGAAGGAGTTGTAAACGCCCCACGCGTTCTTTACCAGGAGATCGCCCGGTTTTAACAGAGCGTCATGTATTGTGTGCGGGTCGAAAAGAAGCTGGACGGCTTCATACTGATTTACGAAACGCTCCGGTTTTCCGCCTTTTTTGATACACTCACGCATATTTTCTTTTGCATTTAACATAATGTGGTCCTCCGCTGACATTTATTCAGGATATGCTTTTCAGATCTCCGGCATATTCTGTTTGATTAATTGTATGCTTTATTTTTGTGAATGAAAATCCATGAATCTGATTGAAGTTTTAGTGGAAATGTCGTACACTATGTACGACGCAATTAGGATGGAGGTGCGATATGAAGCTCAACGCCGCTCTGCTGTTTCATGAAATGCAGTTGTATTTTCAGGTGGATTATATGGAGATTTCGTCAAAATGCTTTGTAAAGACGCCTGTGTTTTATAATATCTTCTTTAATATGGATGAACATATTGTACTGGTACATGGGGAACAGCTGGAAGAATGTCTTGGCCGGGTGCATAACGCGATTGTGATCTGTCTGGATCAGGTAGAGAGCGTTCCGCCGGTGGGAGAAAATGATCTGATTATTCTGAATGATCCAATGTCCAGCAAGATGGCTTTTAATATTCTGAATCATATTCTGGAGAAGTTTCAGGAGTGGGAGACGGCCATGCTTGATGTTCTGTACAGAAAGTACAGTTTTCAGGACATGGTGGATCTGACCGGCGAGATAGCGGGGCTTCCGGTTGCGCTGCTGGACACAAATTTTCGTTATATTGCGTACAGCAAGGGTTCCGATATTTATATGGATAAATATGTGACTTCAGATAATTACCTGACGCCTGAAACGATTGCGCTGCTGCAGAAAAGTTCTGATTTCGCGGGGCAGGAACAGAAGCATGAAGCGTTTGTGACGAATGCGGTTGAACCGCTGGTCTGCAAAAATCTCTTTTTTGAGGGAACCTATGTGGGAAGGCTGTCGGTTATTCTCAGAAATGAAGTGGAGGATCAGGAGTATTATAAGGCTCTGTTTGACCAGGCAGTGCCGTTTATGGAGGAACTGTACGCCCAGTACAACAGTTTTGAAAATGTAAGTCAGCAGTATCGTGACGCGCACCGTTTTCTGCTGTCCATACTGACCCGGCAGCCGGCGGATAAGAGGCAGTTCGATGAGGTGATGAAAACTCTGGGAGCTCTTGAACAGGATAAATGGAGAATTATCGTGCTGACACCGGGGAATCAGATGTCCTCGATGTACAGCAGCTCGTTTATCTGTTCGGAGATAGAGCACAGAATACCGGGAAGCTATGTGATTATTCTGAATGAGCAGATCGTGGCCCTTTTTAACGAAAGTCTGTATGGAAGAAGAGACGGAGCCGAATGTTTCGAAAAATGGGCGGAGGTTTTGCGAGTGATTCATTTTGAAGCGAGTGTCAGCCGCTCTTTTTCGACGGTTACGGATTTTGAAAAGGTTTATTTTGCCTGGCAGCAGGCCGTATATACAGAACAGAAGACAGGACGTTTAGCAGACTCATCCGTGCGTTTTTTTGCTCCCTATGCGCTGGACTATCTGGCGGACTACGGCGGGAGAGGAACTATCTTTGAGCAGATCTGCCATCCGGCTCTGATACAGCTGCGGGATTACGACAGACTGCACAGCACTTCTTATATCCAGACGCTGTATGCGTATTTGTCCTGTAATATGAACGCGGTGCAGACAGCCAGAACACTGTATATACACCGAAGTTCCTTTATCAATCGGATGCAGCGGATCCGCGAGATGGTTCCCCTTGAACTGGAAGATCCGGACGAGCGGCTGTATCTGAATCTGTCCTTCAAAATATTCGGAAGGGATTTTGGATTGCAGCAGAATTATTGAGTATGCCTGCAGGTTCATTGCCCGCGAAAACAGACTGCCGGGGAAGATTGCCGGAAAGAAGTGCTTTTTTGAGGCACTTTGGCAATCCTCCCCGGTTTCTTTATGCCATCTTAATGTGGAGACGCACTTGCTAACACGAAATTAATGTGTTCTGTGTGATAATTATGATAAAAGAAGAGGGGAGCCGCGGAGTGCGAAGAAACCCGCGGAATCATGGGGGACAAAAGGCTTTTTGACCCCGGCATTATTTTCATGTACCTGAGCAAAGGGAAAGGACTGGAGGAAAATATGAAAACTTTGATAAAAACAAGACGTTTTTCTTCATTTCAGATTATTATACTTGGATTTCTGACAGTTATTCTTTTGGGAAGTATTCTTCTGATGCTGCCGGTTTCCACGCGGCAGCCTGGCGGGGCTTCCTTTCAGGACGCTCTCTTTACGGCGACATCGTCCGTCTGTGTGACCGGTCTGGTTGTACAGGATACGGCGACATACTGGTCCGGATTCGGCCAGGCGGTGATTCTGGCGCTGATCCAGATCGGAGGTCTGGGTGTGGTCACGGTCGCGGTGCTGTTTTTCATCGCCTCCGGCCGCAGGATCGGCCTGATGCAGCGCCAGACCATGCAGGAAGCGATCTCCGCTCCGCAGGTGGGAGGAATTGTGCGGCTGACCGGATTCATACTGAAGGCAGTGGCGCTGATTGAGCTGCTTGGCTTTCTGGCGCTTCTGCCGGTGTTTGCAGGAAAGTTTGGATTCGGCCGGGGGAGCTGGTATGCACTGTTCCATTCAGTCTCGGCATTCTGCAATGCGGGATTTGATCTGATGGGAACAGAAGAACCGTTTTCCTCGCTGACAGGATTTGCCGGCAGTACGGCAGTAAATGCCGTGATTATGGCGCTGATCGTTGTGGGGGGACTCGGATTTCTGACATGGGATGACATTTGCCGGAACAGGCATCATTTTAAAAAATATAAGATGCAGAGCAAGGTAATTTTGTGTACGACAGCGGTTCTGATCATACTGCCGGCGATATACTTTTTCTTCTGCGAATATAATGAGGCGGGGATTGCGGACCGAATAAGATTATCGCTGTTTCAGTCGGTGACGACGAGAACGGCCGGGTTTAACACGGCGGATCTTACAGAACTGCATGATGCGGGAAAACTGCTGATGATTCTGCTGATGCTGATCGGAGGTTCTCCCGGCTCGACAGCCGGAGGCATGAAGACAACTACGGCGGCGGTGCTGGCAGCTACAGCGATTGCCGTGTTCCGCCGGCAGGAGTCGGCACACTTTTTCGGGCGAAGAATCTCGATGGAAAGTATCAGCAGCGCGGCGGCCATCCTTTTGATGTATCTTACTTTGTTTTTGACAGGGGCGGCTGTCATCAGCTATATAGAACAGCTTCCGCTGCTGACGACGCTTTTTGAGACCGCGTCGGCGATCGGAACGGTCGGACTGACGCTCGGAATTACAACGCAGCTGTGTGCGGCTTCCCGGTTCATACTGGTCCTGCTGATGTTTTTCGGGCGGGTAGGAGGACTGACTCTGATCTTTGCGGCTGTGTCGGAGACACGCAGCACGGCGCTGCGCTTTCCAAAAGAGAAGATTACGGTAGGGTAGAACGGCGCAGAGTTTCCGGGGGAAAAGTTTACGGAAAGTTGGGTACTATGCTTTCCGAAGAAGAAAATTACGGTGAGATAGAGCGGCATTGCGGCAGAAAAGGGCCGACGCTGCCATGACATGCAGAGGAGTGAAGAACAGTAATAAAAAAGTTCCTGCAGGATAAAGTTTATGCGTGCCAGGATCGGAAAAACGAAAAACGTTAGATTAACAAAAGGAGAAATGTTATGAAAACAGTATTATTGATTGGACTTGGAAGATTTGGAAGACACATCGCGCAGGAACTGAACGAACTGAAACATCAGGTGCTGGCGGTGGATAAATCGGAGGAGCGTGTGAACCAGACGCTTCCTTATGTGACGAATGCGCAGATTGGGGACAGTACGGACCAAATGTTTCTGGAAACTTTGGGGGTGCGGGATTTCGATGTCTGCATCGTCGCAATCGGAGATGATTTTCAGAGTTCTCTGGAAACGACATCCCTTGTAAAGGAACTGGGGGCGAAGCTGGTAGTGTCCAGAGCAGCCCGTGATGTCCACGCGAAATTCCTTCTGCGAAACGGAGCGGATGAGATTGTCTATCCGGAGAAACAGCTTGCGGCGTGGACGGCGATCCGGTACACTTCGGATCATATTCTGGACTACATAGAACTCAGCGAAGAATACGCGGTGTATGAGATCGAGGTTCCAAAGAACTGGTTTGGCAGGACGATCGGGGAACTGGAGATCCGAAAGAAATACGGCATGAACGTTATGGGGATCCGCAGAGAAAGAGGCGGAAAGCTGGATCTGGATATTACGCCGCAGACGTGTTTTGAGGAAGGGATGACGGTGCTGATTCTTGGAAACCAGCGGAAAGTGCAGAAATATTTCCGCATCTGATATGACGGACGGAAAGAGGGCCATGCAGGACAGGCGGGCTGTACGTTTTGCGGGAATGTGCCTGAAATTCAGGCTTGCGGATGTGTCTGGAATATGAAATGATTTGTGCAGGGAGGTGTTTGAGATGACGGATATTTATCTGATTATGATATTTTTATTCTGCGCTGCCGCGGGATACATTGCGGTGAGCAGGGGAGCAGGATTTCTGGAACAGAATCTGTTCCGGGACTCCGAAATGTGGTATACTGTCCACGAAGACAGCGTATGGGCGTCCCCGCGGGACAGAGTTTCCGGACGGCGCCGCCCCGTCAGGGAAGCAAAAGGCTATAAGGTAAGGAGCGGAGCATGAACGGGAAACAGGCGGAGACAGTGAGGGGCAGCGTGCAGACGGAAGGTAAGTCCGGGAATCAGCCCGGAGAGCATATCCTGATCTGTCTGTCCTCCGCGCCTTCCAACGCAAAGATCATTCGTACGGCGGCGCGGATGGCGCAGGCATATCAGGGGACTCTGACAGCGCTTTTTGTGGAGACGCCGAAGTTCGCGTCGGCCGGAAATGAGGACCGCGCGCGCCTGCAGGCGAATACCAGGCTGGCGCAGGAACTGGGGGCTGTCACGGAGCATGTGGTCGGGGATGACATCTCTTTTCAGATTGCCGAGTTCGCGAGACTCAACGGTGTGACGAAGATTGTAATCGGCCGGAGCAACGCGGCAGGAAGACGTTTCCCGGGGCAGAGAATGCTGACCGACAAGCTGATTGCCTGCGCGCCGAACATTGAAATTTATATTATACCGGATGCCAGCTACCGTGTACGGCGGGAACGTCCGGACAAACCGATTTTTACGCTGCGGGATACAATAAAGAGCATTCTGTCTCTGACTGCGGCTACAGGCCTGAGTCTGCTGTTTTATGAACTGGGACTTACAGACGCAAATATCATCACCGTATATATTCTTGGGGTTCTGATCACGTCTGTTGTGACAAGGAATATGATTTACGGCGTCCTGGACTCTGTAGCCAGCGTCTTTGTTTTTAATTACCTGTTTACAGATCCGAGATATACGCTGTTTGCCTATGATATCGGCTATCCGATGACTTTTCTCATCATGCTTCTGGCGTCGCTTCTCACCGGAACGCTGGCAGCAAGAATGAAAAATCTTGCGTATCAGTCAGCAAGGAATGCCTATCGGACGAAGCTTCTGCTTGATACAAATCAGTCGCTGCAGCATGCGCAGGGCAGGGAGGCGATCGTCCATGCGGCGGCGGATCAGCTCTCCAAGTTGACAGGAAGGAACGTGTCCGTCTATCTTCCAGAGGACTGTGATCTGGAAAAGCTCCTGGAGGAGAAAGACACGGACGGAAAGATGTACTATCCGATCCGCCTTGGAGGGGTACTCTATGGCGTGGCGGGCATCGACGTGAAGGACAATCCGGTCGACGCGTTTGAAAACGGGATTTTGATGTCGATTCTGGGGGAGTGCGCGCTGGCGATGGAGAATGAGAAGAATGCGCGGGAGAAAGAGGCTGCCGCCGTGCTTGCGCAGAACGAGCAGCTTCGCGCAAATCTTCTGCGCACGATTTCCCACGATCTGCGTACTCCGCTGACGTCCATCTCCGGCAATGCGAGCAATCTGATGACAAACGGGACGGAGTTTGATGAGGCGACAAAACAGCAGCTCTACACGGATATTTACGACGATTCCATGTGGCTGATCAATCTGGTCGAAAATCTGCTCTCGGTTACCCGGATGGAAGGACAGGGAGTGAAGCTCCATCAGACTACGGAGCTTATGGATGAAGTCATCGCGGAGGCGCTTCGGCATATTGACCGCAGGAAGTCAGAGCATACGATCACCGTGCAGAATGAAAACGAGCTGCTGCTGGTTCAGATGGATGCGAAACTCATTGTGCAGGTCATTATCAATCTTGTGAACAATGCCATTAAATATACGCAGAAGGGATCTGTAATTAAAATTTCCGTGCAGGAAGAAAAACATATGGCTGTGGTCAGCGTTTCGGATGACGGCCCCGGTATTCCGGACGAGATGAAGCCGCATATTTTTGAATTGTTTTATACGGGAGAGCACCCGGTGAGAGACGACCGCCGCAGTATGGGACTCGGACTTGCGCTGTGCAGGTCCATTATAGCTGCTCATGGCGGGAAGATCCATGTGTCGGACGCGGAGCCGCATGGATCCGTCTTCACATTTACTCTGCCGATCAGGGAGGTAAAGCTTCATGAATAAATTACTTGTGCTTGTGGTAGAGGACGACGCGCCGGTCCGCAATCTGATTACAACGACACTGAAGGCGCACGATTACCGTTATCTTACCGCGGAAAACGGGGAGACCGCGATTCTGCAGGTGACTTCACATAACCCGGATGTGATCTTTCTGGATCTCGGTCTTCCGGATATGGACGGGGTGGAAGTCATAAAGAAAGTCCGCACATGGTCGAACACGCCGATTATCGTGATCAGCGCCAGAAGCGAAGACACGGACAAGATCGACGCGCTGGACGCGGGGGCGGACGATTATCTGACAAAGCCGTTTTCCGTGGAAGAACTGCTGGCGAGACTGCGTGTGACGCAGCGCCATTTCGCGCTTATGCGGCAGGACGGGAAAAATGAATCGGTTTTTGAAAACGGAGATCTGAAGATCGACTATGCGGCCGGGTGCGCCTGGCTCTCGGGAACGGAGCTGCATCTGACGCCGATCGAGTATAAGCTGCTCTGTCTGCTTTCCCGGAATATAGGAAAGGTTTTGACGCACACGTACATCACGCAGGAGATCTGGGGGAGCAGCTGGGAGAATGACGTCGCTTCTCTGCGCGTGTTTATGGCGACGCTGCGCAGGAAGCTGGAGGGCGGGCCTGAGGCGAAGCAGTATATCCAGACTCACATCGGCATCGGCTACCGGATGCTGCGGGTGGAGGGTTAATTTTCCCGGTGCCCTCCTCCCTTGTTTTAGCGGGTTGTTTTTATCAGGTTCGTTTTTTCAGTTATCCTGAGAGAGATTCCGGTCTTTCCGGGGGTTCTTTTGTGGTTCCGCCGGCTGCGTAGGAGACTGGAAGGCAGATCAGAGGAGGCCGCGCGGTCAGAGTATCCTGCAGAAGGATTTGGACGCACATTTCCGCGATATCGCTTACCGGCTGAACAATCGTGGAGCAGATGTAATCGAGATCTCCAAAGAGCCGCACGCCGTCGAAGCCGATGATCTGGACGTCTTCCGGTACTTTTACGCTCAGTTTGCTCAGTAGTTGTATAATGCGGTAAGCGAGCAGATCCGTGGAGCAGAAAATACCGTCAAATTCCAGACGCCCGTTTTGCATACGCTCCCGCAGAAACGTCTCAAATTCTTCGATCAGATCATCATCTTCCAGAATTTTCGTCTCGTAATGAAGATTTCGCGCAAGACAGCCGTTTTCGAAACCGGCCTTGCGCTTATTTGGTTCATTCGTAAGCGAGGAACCGGTGCGCAGAAAGGCAACGTTCCGGCAGCCCAGATCCGCCAGTTTTTCGGCTGCCAGCTGTCCGCCCATGAAATTATCACAGGTCACGCAGGGGATATTTGCTCCCATGATTCGGTCGATGGACACAAAAGGGGTCTCGGGGTTGATCAGAAGATTGGGATTGTAGGTCAGCCCGATGATACCGTCCACTTTATTCTGCTGCGCCATGGTTATATACTCCTGCTCAAAGGAGAGATCGGAATCCGTACAGCAGAGCAGCATGCGGTACTTTCTTTTGGTCAAAGACAGATTAATCAGATTTGTCAGTCTTGCGAAATAGGGATCTTTCGTGTTCGGGATAAGCACGGCGACAGTGTAGGTCTTGTTTGCCTTGAGCCCCTGGGCATAGCTGTTCACCTGGTAATGCAGTTTGCTGATTGCGGCCTCCACGCGGATTCGGTAAGATTCCCCGACAGGAATCCCGTTGATCACCTTGGAGACAGTGCCAAGAGCAACGCCCGCTTCCTGCGCGACATCTTTCATCGTGGGAGCAGAACTTTTTTTTCTCATATAAATGTCCTTTCTGAAAATTTTGAAAAGTCCGGGGGAAGCTCTCCGGGCTTTTGTTTATAGTAAACTCCCATGTCAGGCATACCGGCACCACCGTGAATGAAAGGGAGTTTTGAATCCGGATAATGAAAATAAAAAGATGTTTCATGAAATGATTATATAATAATGTTTCGTATATGTAAAGCAAAATCCAATAAAATAATGAAACGTTTCATACAAAATACACAAAATCAACAGTCTGATTTTGTAAAAAACAGATAAAAATGAGCACTTCTATGAAAAATTCATTGACAAAAAAGCAAAGAAATGATAAGATTCCACATAAATATATAACGTTTCATGAAATAAAAGTTGAATTAAAGAAATATTAGAAACAAAAAAGTCAGCCTGTTCGCATAATTGGCGGGCAGCAAATTGGTTCATGAGGAGGCAGGAGCAGGTATGGCAGGGAAGGTTACGATGCAGGATATTGCGGACGCGCTTAAACTTTCACGGAACACGGTATCCAAGGCGGTCAACGATACGGGGGGTCTCTCGGACGCTACACGCGAAAAGATTTTGAAAAAAGCGATGGAACTGGGGTATAAGCAGTTTTCCTATGTGAAAAAGGAGGATTCCGGAGAGGAAGAAAAATCCCTGCCTGAGGAGATGGTCTCCGCGAAAACGGGGACAGCACGCCTTGGAGAACATTTTACAGAAAACGGCTTCGCCGAAGATATCAGAAAGTCAGATCTTTCCTGCCACCCGGCCTCCCGCGGCATGATCGCGATGTTTACCACGACGATGCCAGGATCGAAACGTTTTTCGTCTGCGATGTTTGATAAATTTCAGAATGAACTTCTCCGAAATGGATACGGATTTGCGATTTACATGGTTGGAGAAGATGAAGTGAAAAGACTGTATCTTCCGCACTCTTTCAGCCGGAAAGACACAGCGGGGATTATCTGCTTTGAGATGTTCGACCGTTCATACTGTGATATGCTCTGTGAGCTGGGGCTTCCCGTTTTGTTTGTGGATGCCCCGGCTTCGTGCTGTCATGACGCACCGAAAGCGGACCGGCTGCTGATGGACAACCGCCTTGGCATTCAGGCCCTGGCCGGGGAGATGGTTCGGAGAGGAAAGAGAAAAATCGGCTTCATCGGAGAGACAAACTATAGCCAGTCTTTTCGGGAGAGGTATCTGGCCTGTCTGGATGCGTTCATTCTGCTTGATCTCCCGTATAAGAAGGAATGGTGCATTACGGGGTACCGGGACGCAGAAGAGAAAACCAGCCAGGATTACCAGAGCTATCTTACCGGGAAACTTGGGAATCTGAAAAAACTGCCGGATGTATTTCTGTGTGCAAATGATCAGGTCGCTTTTTGTGTTCTGAGAATCCTCAGAAAACTTGGAATTTCTGTTCCGAATGACATATATCTGTGTGGGTTCGAGGATTCTCCGGAGTCGACGATTATCAGTCCTTCTCTCACAACAGTCCGTATCCACGGCGAGATTATGGGAAAATCCGCAGCCGGGCTGCTTTTGTCGCGCATTCAGAATCCGGATCTGGATTACCGCACAGTCTATACGGAGACGACACCGGTGTACCGGGAGTCCACGGGAGACGGACAGTAAACTCTCATGCCCGCGCTGCGGGAGCCACTATGAATGAAAGTCAATTCATTCTTTATTTCCGCAGGCAATGAGCTGTCACACGCCTGCAGAGTGGCACTGTAATCTGCTTCCAGGCTTACCAGGAACTTATCCTGGCACAGTTGTGTAACTATTGAATTACTATATTCCGGGATGGAAGGAAAAAGCTGTGCATTTTGTTGTTGTCAGCGTGAAAAATTTTTGCTATAATTATTTTGTGAATTAAAATTTTTGAGGACTCAATTATTTTTACATTTTTTGAAAGGAATCTCATGAGACTTAACATAAAGAATTTTGCGGGAATTGAGAGTGCTGATATTATATTAAATGGTATTACGGTCATAGCCGGAGAAAATAATACAGGAAAAAGTACTGTTGGAAAAATATTGTTTGCGGTCGTTAATTCTGTTTCAGATATGCAGGAAAAGATTATAGACAAAAAAATTGAAGGAATCAGGACAATATGCAGTAGCTTACTGGAAGAAAACGATAGATATAAATTAATAAAAAGCTATGAGAATTCTCGTGTGTTGAAAAAAGGCATTCGCGAACAAATCAGCAGAGAAAATGAACTTTTCTGGAAAAACGGAAGCTGGAATTATGATCAGACAGATGAATTAGTCAGTTCTATCCTGAAGAATATACACGAATGTGTAAAATCTGAGAAGGATTTTTCAGTTATTGCTGAGGGTATGGCACATTCTATTAAGGAAATCTATAAAATTCCGGAAACAGATGTTGCTCTTGAAATTATAACCCGATATTTTAGACATGTTTTTTCAAATCAGATCAATTCATTGAATGTACCTGAGGCAGCGGCCAGAATTAATCTTTCAATAAAGCAGAAACATCTGGGCTTGATTTTTGAAGATGATTCCTGTTCGGGCTATGTGTCGGATATGAATTTGTCAAATAAAGCGGTCTATATCGAAGATCCTTTTGTTATTGACAAGGTATCTGATTATAGTTTGCTTTTTTCCCAGGAATTTTCCAGTGCCTCTGAGCATTTTCTGCTGGAATTGCTGATTTCGCGTACAAATAAGTATGATGATATGATGGATGGTGTAATAGAGTCTGTACTTTCCAAAAGAAAGCTTACGGAAATATACCAGAGACTTGGTTCTGTCATAGCCGGAAATATAGTAGAGAAACAGTC
>CANQUH010000102.1 GCA_947626965.1 uncultured Lachnospiraceae bacterium | reverse complement strand
GGGGACCTGGCGCCGGGCGCGTACCTGATCGTGCAGACGGGCGGGCAGGACCAGATCGACATCCAGAAGACGCTGGTTTCCGTGCCGAGCGTCATAAATGATGAAGTGGTCTACAACGTGCAGGTGGAGGCGAAGTACACAATCCCGGAGGGTGCGGTCATCCTGAACAAGACGGATGACGCGGAGAACCCGGTGCCGGGAGCGGAGTTCCTCCTGCAGATGAAGACATACGTGACAGGGGACGGCGAGCTTCCGGGAGATATGGAGACGGGAAGCGACAGCGGAGGCCGGTACTACTGGCAGACGCTGGGAACCTACACGACGGATGCGAACGGGCAGATCGCGGTGGACCACCTGAGGCTGGGGCTGTACCGGTTCATGGAGCAGTCGGTGCCGGAGGGGTATGTCGGGACAACGCTTCCGTTCTACTTCTCACTTGAGGCTCCGGGCACGCTGGCTGAGGCAGACGGCCGGTATGTGCCGGGGGACAGAAATGTCCCGGTGGTGCCGGTGGTGAACCCGCGGACGCACATAGAGATTAATAAGGTAGATGAGGAAGGAAACGGGCTTGCGGGAGCGACGCTTGTGATCTGCGACAGCGAAGGAAACGTGATCCTGGATGAAAACGGGAACCCGCGGTGGCAGTTTGTGACGGATGGATCGCCGTATGAGATTTATGGGATTCCGGCAGGAAGCTACCTGCTGAGGGAGCTTGCGGCGCCGGAAGGCTACCATGTAGCGGAGGATGTGCCGTTTGTGGTAACGGGCGATACGGATGAAACCGTTGTGGTGACGATGGAGGATGAGCTGGAAGGAGCGGTCATCCTGAACAAAACGGACGAGGACGGGAACCCGCTGGAAGGCGTGGAGTACGCATTGCAGAAGAAGACCTACGGAACGGGCCCGGCCGGAGCAGAGACAGGAAACGACGGCGGCGGAGACTTTTACTGGGAGACGCTGGGAACCTATACCACAGATGTGAACGGCCAGATTGCGGTGGAACACCTGGTGGTCGGGGACTACCGGTTTGTGGAGCAGTCGGCGCCGGAGGGATACATCCTCTCGACAGTTCCGCTGGAGTTCACGATCAGCGGCCAGGGAACCGTAGCTGTGGAAGACGGAAGATACGTGCCGGGAAGCGGGACGGTGCCGCAGGTATCCGCGGTGAACCGCCGGACGCGCGTACAGATAAATAAAGTTGATGAAAATGGAAACGGAGTCGCGGGAGCGACGCTTGTGATCTGCGACAGCGAAGGAAATGTGATCCTGGATGATGCAGGGAACCCGAGATGGCAGTTTGTGACGGACGGAGAACCCTACGAGATCCTTGGGATGCCGGCAGGGAACTACATCTTAAGAGAGCTGGAAGCGCCGGAAGGCTACATTCTGGCGGAGGATGTGCCGTTTACCGTGACTGGTGATACAGATGAAGTTGTCGTGGTGACGATGGTGGATGAAGCGGAAGGCGCGGTCATCCTGAACAAGGTGGATGAGGACGGTAATCCGGTACCGGGCGCAGTGTACGAACTGCAGCGGAAAGTCTACGGGGCGGCCGGGGAAGCGCCGGACGGAGCGGAGACAGGAAGTGACAGCAACGGAACGTTCTACTGGCAGACGATGGGCACCTATACAACGGATGCGAACGGCCAGATTGCGGTGGAGCACCTGGAGCTTGGAGACTACCGGTTTGTGGAGCAGTCGGCGCCGGAGGGATACATCCTCTCGACAGAGCCGCTGGAGTTCACGATCGCAGGACCGGGAACATTGGCTGTGGAGAACGGCCGGTACGTGCCGGGAAGCGGGACGGTACCGCAGGTATCCGCGGTGAACCGCCGGACACGGGTAGAGATAAATAAAGTTGATGAAAACGGAAACGGAGTCGCGGAAGCGACACTCGTGATCTGCGACAGCGAAGGAAATATTATTACGGATGAAAACGGGAATCCGAGATGGCAGTTTGTGACGGACGGAGAGCCGTACGAGATCCTCGGAATGCCGGCAGGGAACTACATTTTACGAGAGCTGGAGGCGCCGGAAGGCTACATTCTGGCAGAAGATGTGCCGTTCACGGTAACCGGCGACACGGATGAAGCTGTCGTAGTCACGATGGTAGATGAAGCGGAAGGCGCAGTCATCCTGAACAAGGTGGACGAGGACGGAAATCCGGTAGCAGGCGCAGTGTATGAGCTGCAGAGGAAGGTCTACGGAGAAGCCGGGGAAGCACCTGACGGAGCGGAGACGGGAAGCGACAGCAATGGATCCTTCTACTGGCAGACGATGGGCACCTACACGACGGATGAGAACGGCCAGATCGCGGTGGAGCACCTGGAGCTTGGGGACTACCGGTTTGTGGAGCAGTCGGCGCCGGAAGGCTACATCCTCTCGACGGAACCGCTGAACTTCACGATCGCAGGACCGGGTACATTGGCTGTGGAAGACGGCCGGTACGTGCCGGGAAGCGGTACGGTGCCTGAACTGACGGCAGTAAACCGCAGGACGCGCGTGATAATTGAGAAAGTAGATGAAGAAGGAAACGGAGTCGCAGGAGCAACGCTTGTGATCTGCGACAGCGAAGGAAATATCATCCTGGATGAGAACGGAAACCCGAGATGGCAGTTTGTGACGGACGGGGAGCCGTACGAGATCCTCGGGATGCCGGCAGGGAACTACATCTTAAGAGAGCTGGAAGCGCCGGAAGGCTACAGGCTGGCGGCGGATGTGCCGTTCACGGTAACGGGAGACACGGATGAAGCCGTCGTGGTGACGATGATAGATGAAGTGGAGGGCGCGGTCATCCTGAACAAGGTGGATGAGAACGGGAACCCGGTACCGGGCGCAGTGTATGAGCTGCAGAAGAAGACCTACGGGGCGGCCCCGGACGGAGCGGAAACGGGAAGCGACAGTGAAGGATCGTTCTACTGGGAGACGCTTGGCACCTACACGACGGACGCGAACGGGCAGATCGCGGTGGAGCATCTGGAGCTTGGGGACTACCGGTTTGTGGAGCAGTCGGCGCCGGAGGGCTACATCCTCTCGGCAGAGCCGCTGGAGTTCTCCATCACAGGCCCTGGAACCATAGCCGTGGAGAACGGAAGATACGTGCCGGGAAGCGGGACGGTGCCTGTACTGACGGCAGTAAACCGCAGGACCCGTGTAGAAGTCGACAAGGTGGATGAAGAAGGAAACGGAGTCGCAGGCGCAGTGCTTGTAATCTGCGACAGCGAAGGAAACGTGATCCTGGATGAGGACGGGAACCCGAGGTGGCTGTTCCTCACGGACGGCCAGCCGCAGGAAGTGCGCGGGATCCCGGCAGGAAGCTACATCCTGCGTGAGCTGACCGCGCCGGAAGGCTATGAGCTGGCGGCGGATGTGCCGTTCACAGTGACAGGCGATACAGATGAACTGATTACGGTAACGATGGTAGATGAACGGGAGGAGCCGGAAGAAGGCGAGCTTTCCGTGACGAAGTACCTGAGAACGCTGGCGGGAGAGGACCTGACGGCGGTGGAAGGAACGTTCTACGTGGCACTGTTTGCGGACGCGGCCCGGACGGAACGGATCTCGAACGTGATCCCGGTGGAGTTTTCCGGATCATCCAGCCAGACGGTGACGTTCACGGGCCTGCCGCTCGACACCATCTACTACGTGAGCGAGACGGACGCATTCGGCAACCCGATCGACGACGGGACCTACGGGGAAGACGGAATCTTTGCCGCGCTGTTCGCGGACGGAAACCAGGCGGAGCTGACGGCGGAAGTGCCGGAGGGAGCCGTTGAGTTTGAGAACGTGTTCTCGGAAGTGCCGGAAGAGTTCTATTATGAAGGGACGCTGACCATCACAAAACGCGTGCTGCGGAACGGGAAGCCGGCAAACTCAGGCGAGACCTTCTACGCGGGAATCTTCGAGGACCCGGACTACAAGACCCTGTACGGGGACGTGATCGAGCTGAAGATGGACGGAAGCAGCGAGACCTCCGTGGAGATCCCGGTAACGCTGGGCCAGAACGTGGGCGACACGAAGACCTACTACGTAACCGAGACAGACGCGGACGGCGTGCCGGTGGCGGGCGCCGCGGGATTCAAATATGAAGTATCCGCAGACAAAACAAACGTAACCATGTCAGGCGGGCATGACGAAGAGACCGTCGTGATCATAAACGAGAAGACGACAGAGCCGGACGAGGGCGGGCTCTCCGTGACAAAGAACCTGAGGCGGTTCTCCGGGGAAGCCCTGAAGACGCCGGACAGCACCTTCTACGTGGCGCTGTTTGCGGACGAGGCGCGGACGAGACGGGTATCGGATGTGATGCCGATGCGGTTCGTGAACGCCTCCAGCCAGACAGTGACCTTCGAGGGCCTGCCGCTCGGAACCGAGTACTATGTGAGCGAGACAGACGAGAAGGGCAATCCAATCGACAGCGGAACCATCGGAGAGGAAGGCGGATTCTCGGCGGTCTTCCCGGATGGAAACAGGAAAAAGCTGACAGTGAAGGCGCCGGAGAAGGCGGTAACCTTTGAGAACGTGTTCCGCGACACGCCGCCGGAATACTACGTGGAAGGCGAGCTGACGATCACGAAGCGGGTATTCCGCAACGGAGCCCTTTCCGGAACGGGCGAAACCTTCTACGCAGGCATCTTCGAAGATCCGGAATACAGGACGAGGTACGGCGACGTGGTTGAGCTGGCGATGGACGGAAACAGCGAGATGTCTGTGACCGTGCCGGTCTACATCGGGCAGAACCCGGACGACAACAAAACCTACTACGTAACCGAGACAGACGCGGACGGCGTGCCGGTAGCGGGAAGCGCAAGCTTCGCATACACGGTATCGGTAGACAAGACGAGCGTGACGCTGAGCGGAGACCACTCCGAGGAGGCCGTGGTAATCACGAACGCGCGGACAGAGACGCCGGGAGAGCCGGTAATCCCGGAGACCCCGGACAATCCGGAAAATCCGGAGAATCCGGATACGCCGCCGACGCAGAACAGCGTGCGGACCGGAGACGAGACGCCGCTGGGCCTGTACCTGGGAATCTTCGCAGGATCGGCCGTGGTGATCGTGGGGCTGGTGGTGTTCTTCGTGAGAAGACGGAGGAAGACACGGTAAGCCGGGACCATGACAGATAGATAAAGGGATGTAATTCGGCGGAAGCAGCAGAAGCAGAAACCGGATACATCCCATGCAGAAACAGAGAAGAGCCGGGAGGATGTGATGATCCGCCGGGAGCCGGATATCTGGAATGGCAGAGCCGGAAGAAATCAATATCTGATACGGAACATGAAAACAAGCTGAATGTAAGAACAGAAGAAACGGACGCCGCGAGGGGCAGGCCTGTCCCGGAGGACACCCAGTTCCCAGCGGCGTTATTAAATGTCTTATAGCAAACGACAAAAATATTTGCCGTCTGCTGTAAACTCTCCGGGGGCGCTGAATGTCCAGTGGACATTCGTCCAGTGCCGGTTCTGAGTGCCGGTGGCACTCGTTTAGAACCGACCGGAACGGAGTGAAGACCCGGAACGGAGTGGAGATGCACACGAATTTGAAGCGGGAAAATGCCGCTTGAGCGGCGCAGATTCGGCGCAGGGAACGGGCAAAACGAAAATCGTTTTGTCGTTCCCTATAGTATGCAGGGCGGGCTGCCGGCGGCAGGCCGTCTGCATGAAAAAGGAACCAGAGAGAACATTTGATTCGTGACACGGAATAAGAGACAAGAAAGCCGGAAGCCGGAAGCGGCCAGCCGACGGGGACAGGAGAAAAAATTATACCGGGCAGGCTGCAGAAAAGGAAGACTTGAGAGAAACCGGAAAGATCCTGGAAAAGGTTTAAGGGAGGTGGCATGATGAAATTCATAAGACATAAGGATGCCGCAGGGCGTATGCCGGAAAGGGGAAAGAGAAAAGGTTCTTTGCGGGGAATCCCGGGCCTTGCGCTGGCACTGGCACTCGGCGCGGTTCTTGCGGCAGGAGGAATAGGGACACAGGCGTATGCGTGGGGGACTCTTGAAGCGCCTGGTATAGAAGAAAACGGAGAGCTCGTTACCTTTCCCAGTACCTCCGGGAAGGAAAACGGGACAGAAACAGAGAAAGGAAATGACTGGACGTCCGGGCTGGAAGGAGGGACGACGATTGCTATTTTGTCGGATGGGGCGCCGTCAACAATTTCCGCTGGGAATGATGAAACAATGCAAAATGAAGACGGGCCGGAGGCACTGAAGGAAAAGGGTGACATGGGCAGACTGCTGAGCGGAGTGAAGATCGAAGACAGCAATCAGGAAGAGGTCAAGGGCGACATATTGTATGTGGGCGAAAAGTATAAGATTACCCTGGCGTTTACGGAAGGCGGCGCCACGAGTGCGAAACAATTTGCCTGGAATGACGACGGTACCATGACGTACCAGCTTCCGGCAAACTTTAAGGTGGAGCCCAGAACGAATATTCCGCTGACCATCGATGTCGACGGGAAGCCTGTCACGATCGGCACATACTCCGTGACCGCGGACGGCCAGCTCGTCGTTAAACTTGATGAAAACGGAAAGAAGGTGCTGGACGAAACCTTCGACGCTGCGCTCAATTTTGAGATGGACGCCACCGTCCAGGCGGGCGATGGCAGCGACGGTGGACACATCAAATTTAACGACGCCGGGGAAGACTTTGATTTTCAGGTCGTCGACCAGGCTCGGGTGGAAGTGGATAAGCAGGGCAAATATGTGGAAAATGACGATAAGACGGGCGGCAATCTGGAATACACCGTGACCACCACGGTGAAGCGCGGCACCGTCAGCGGTCTCGACATTCTTGACGAGTTCACCCCGCCCAATACCTCTGCGCTGAACATAGAGAACGTAAACCCCAATGATATCAAAGTGAAGCTCAAACAGCGCGGGGTCGATGACACCGTTACAGAGATCGAGCTTAAAAATGGCGAGGACTACGAACTGGTCGAGGTGCCCGATACAGAGTATCCCGGGAAAAAGACCTTCCAGGTCAAGCTCAAGGAGGGCAGCAAATATTCTACCCTGAATGAGGGCGACGTACTGGAGGTCACCTACCCATATCAGGTGGAGTATGTGCCGGGTTCCACCGATGTATTCTGGGGCAACGTGGTAAACGATGTCTATGTCACGGGCAAGGGCAAGGTGCCGCCTCCCGAGGGCAAGCCGGAGGACGAGACGCCGGAGATCAACATTAACGATCACAAAGGCAGCAGCGTGGAGATCCAGGTGACGCCTCCGGGAGACGGCATCATTTTCAAGACGCAGGAGTTTTCAGAAAAAGATCATAAGCTGCACTACACCCTCTATACGACCGTTCCGGTGGGCGAATGGACGCCGTTCTTTATCCTGGACGACATGGTCGTGGAATTTGGCGGGCAAAAGTACAATCTCATGGAGTTTAAGAAGGAGGGTGGCCGGGTCAGCAACCTCAAGGTCAGCGCCGTGGACGTGGAGGAAGGCAACCTCGGAGACTGGTCGGACAGCACCGACGAACAGAGGCAGCAGAGCCTGGAAGAGCTGAAAGAGAAGGCAAAGCAGCTGACAGGCTATGATATGGAGCAGTTTGACAAAGTCCCGGATGGCTATAACCCTAATAGTGTGGAGAATTATATCTGCCTGTGGCTCAACAATAATCTCGAAATTGTCTTCGGAAAGTTTAACCAAGAAGCTCTATATGGCACCTGGGATTACGAGAAAGACCGCCTGATCATCACCGAGTACGATCTGGATATGTCTGATGACCGGGGCCCGCTCAGCCTCGTTGATACGAGCGATTACCAGACGACGATAGAAAAAGAAGCCAGCGAGGTGCTGCTGGCGGGCATCCGGAATACCGTCCATATGCGCTTCAGCGGGTATAACCCCGGCTACTCGGTGTTCTTCAACAACGCCGAACGCATGAACAAGACCGGCGTACCCGACAAGAGCGACAACTCCATCACCTGGACCGTCACCATGAACACCACGGATACCACGGTCAACAAGTATTTCCAGGAGGTGACGGCCGACTGGATGGCCTATGCCGGCCAAAAATACAATTGGGGGGATAATAAACAGGCATATGCCGACAGTATGCAGGCGGTGTTTTACGATGTATTGCCGGACGGTTGGGAATATGTAGAAGGCAGTCTGACTGCGACCGCTTGTGACACCGGGGGTAACAAGGCTTCTTATCCATACAATGGTGCTGGTTTTTATGATTTCCATGATCTGGTCACGAAGGATGGAAATAAACAAGTAATCTGCGCACCGCTGATGTTTTTCAATGACAAGGCGAACAATTGGAGACCTAACTTGTTCAACTGGTTTGGCGTTGACAGTGAACTGACGTCACTGACCTTCACCTATAAGCTGAAGGCCACCGATAAGTGGATTCGTGACCACGCCACAGACACGAACACCGTCGACGTTCATAACTATGCCGACATCAGAGACAACTTGCATCCAGACCAACCCCACTGGTCCGACGATGTAAATGTGCCATATCTTCCCCAGCACCTGAGCAAGACGGCCGTTCAGGTGGGCGACAGCAATCTGCTGCAATTTACACTGAGCGTCAATCCGGGCAGCGTCCAATTGGATTCGGAGCGGGGATATCTCGTTGTGACCGATACGAGCACAAATCTCGAGATCCAAAAGAGTAGCATAAAAGTGACGGACGCTGCGGGAAACGTACTCACACAGGCGACTTATACGGAGGGCATGACACTGGGAGATGACCAGTGGGCCCTCATGCCGGAAACCGAAAGCGGCCAGTTCAAGCTCATGGTGCCCGACGGGAAAGCGCTGCTCGTCACCTATAACGCGCTGATACCGACGCTTGGAGAGGGCATCCCTGTATCGAACAAGGCCAACATCGAAGGCGTCGTCAATGCGGACACCGGATTTGACCGCACCATCAATGTAAACAGTATCAATGCCGGCGGTTCAGCCAGCACATCCACGCTGAACTTTGAGAAAGTCGACAGCATAGACAAAACGAAAAAACTGTCCGGCGCGAAGTTCAAGTTCTACATCGTGCTGGATGATACCGAGGACGAAAGCGGGGACCAACTGACAGAGACCAAGAAGATCAAAGTGGGCGACAAGGAATACAGCTGCCACAGCGAGGATGGCTGGGAGTTCACGACCAACGACGAGGGTGTGTATCAAATCCCAGGCAAGTGGAATCTTGCACCCGGCAACTATTACATCCTCGAAGAGATTGAAGCCCCAAAAGGGTATCATAAACTTACGGAGCCCGTCCTCTTCTACTTTGGGACGAAGGATGGAGTCAACATGGTAAACCATCCCAAAGCAGTGGTGGCCCTGCCGGGCGGCACATTGCCCGTGGACGATCCGCCGATTCAATACACCTTGCCTGAGACTGGTGGATCTGGCACATTCTTTTATATTGTGACCGGGCTTGCTCTGATACTTGGCGGCGGGACTGTTTTGACCGCCCAAAAGCGTCGGCGTCAGGCACAGTAACAGGATAGAAACAGGATAATCCAGGATTGATTGCTGGGGCCGGAGACAGAATCAATGTCTCCGGCCCCTTACAGTTCTTATACGCAGACCCGCATAAGGAAATCAGCTGCTGCAGCATATGGGCCGCGAGGCGGGCAGGAGAGAAAACAGCTTCCTGCCCGATCAAATCCGAACCCCTGCAGATTTTCCAGGCAGAATGCAAAGTTAAAGACGAAGGGAAAGAGATGGCTGTTCCACCTGGAATTTAAAGAAGGCGGCGCCCAGGGCCTGCAGTTTGATACAGAATCCGGGGAGCTGTACTGCCAGATTCCCGACAACTTTGAAACCACACCGCAGGCAGAGATGCCGCTGACGGTCAACATCGACGGGAATCCAGTCGAGACCGGTACCTGTTCGGTCAATGAGACCGGCAGGCTCATCGTGAAGTTTAATGAAAATGTATTTGTAAGAAGGCGGCGGATCTGCTCAGGCAGATCCGCTGTGGCGTTTCAGAAAATGAAATTTCCGTGAAATAAAACCTCTAATGTGCTTCCTGGTTTCCTTTCCGGATGAACTGTCTCCAGAACCCGGTTCTTCCCATAGTTGATGTTCAGCACCAGAGCGGTACACTCCAGTGCGGGCGTTCCGGGAGCGGCCAGAGAAGAAAGAAGAGTAAAAGCCTGACGGCCATTTCCCCGGACATTCCGGCAGAATAACTTTAATTCCCTCCGGCCAGCTGAACGCGCAGTCTCCGGATTTCTTCCTTCAGCCGGAGGAGTTCCCGCTCAGCCGCATCGGCGCGGCTTTTTTCTGCATCCGCGCGCTCCTTCTCCCGCAGCGTGTTGGTCTGTTCGTTCCGTTCTCCTTCAAGTTTGCCTTGATCATATGCTTCCTGCTGGATATCAAGAATCGCTTTGCATACGTTCACTGTCTCTTCTCCTTTCTCATAGTGCATCCTGGTGCCTGTGACAGCCTCGATCATGTCTGCCGCCCGCCGCTCCAGGTTCTCAAACCGTTCCCTGTCTGAATCCATAATCTCCGCCAGCTTCTTCCTGCCCTTTGAATACTTGATGAAACGCGATCTTGTCCGGCTGGTCTGCCATGAAAACCACCTCCAATACAATGAATGCCTTTACAATTTTTCCATCAGCTCCCGATTCTTCCCGCAGTTGATGTTCAGCACCAGGGCGGTACATTCCAGTAGGGGAGCTCTGGCACGACCGGGGAAGAGAGGAGAGAACTGTCATTGTCTGTGAGATCAGTTTAATTTTCAGTCAGCTCCTGCCAGCCCTTCACGCAGTTTCCGGAGTTCTTCGCGCAGACGGAAGAGTTCCTGTTCCGCGGTGTCGGCACGGTTTTTTTCTGTGTCGGCGCGGTTTTTTTCTGTGTCGGCGCGGTTTTTCTCTGTATCCGCGCGATTCTTTTCAGCGTTCGCGCGTTTCCTCTCCCGCAGCGTGTTGTTTTTCTCGCTCTCGATTCCCTGTTTTATTCCATCCTGAAATCCATCGTTGTAGCTGTCTTCCTTTTCGATTTTCAGGTGCCGTTCTGCGTCGTATTCCCAAAAGCTCATTGCCACTACCTCCGCCCGGTTCTTTATCAGGATATCTTTCAGAATTCCCTTCCGGATGCATTCGTCCACCGCCGCATTCACTGCCTCCAGCTTTTCTTTTTCCGTTGTCTTCCCTTTCATGTGCCTCCGCATGCAGGCGACAAACTGCGCGTACTCCCCGAGCTTCCTGCATTTTTCCATCAGCTCCCGGTTCTTCCCGTAGTTGATGTTCAGCACCAGGGCAGTACACTCCAGCGCAGGCGCCCCGGGTGCGGTCAGAGAGGACAGGAGCGTGCTTCTGCCGCTGGTTTCCTGTTCTTCCGGGAGTATGAATGCGTCCGACAGCTTCATTTCCCATTTCTCGCGGCGTTTTTCTTCTCCGTTGTAGAAGACGATGTACTGGGGAACCGGCAGCGGGATCACTTTCCTTCGGTGCGGGTCGTATCCGTTTGCCTTTACATACGCGCGGTACATCGCCGCGAAATACTGAAGGCCCCGCAGGGGCATGTTATAGCAGAGGGTGCTCTGGTGTTCGTACAGCCCGAGCTGCGCATGGAGCAGGAAGCCGGCGTCGTTCCTGATGCCCATATATACCGCGTCTTCCAGCGTGTAGATGATAAGATCCTCCGGATTATCATAATCGGTGCCGCTGATGGCGTTGTAGAGACTGAGAAGGTTTTCCTTTTCACGGAAGACGATGCGGAAGATGCCGTCCTTGAAGCAGCGGTTTAAGTCCGGTACGGTCTGTCCGCTGGTGTCCAGCTGGTCCGCTTCATCCTGCACTGCCGTGCTGTCACGTTCCGGATCATCCTCCAAAAGGATGGATGGTTCCTGAGTATCCT
>CANQUH010000101.1 GCA_947626965.1 uncultured Lachnospiraceae bacterium | reverse complement strand
GGCTCAAAAAAGCTTTTCAGCATACTCATGTTCAGTGATTTTCCAAACCGCCGGGGACGTGTAAACAGGTTCACTTTCCCCCACTCATTGAGCAGATCGCGGATCAGTCCTGTTTTGTCCACATAATAAAAGTCACTGGCGCGGATTTCCTTAAAATTCTCAATTCCAATCGGAAATTTCTTTTTTGAAGCAGTCAAAGTTCTCCCTCCCTTCTGCTGCATTCAGATCAATACTCTAATATTTTTCTCTGAATGATCCGTATTCCACCTGGAGACATTTTGATCATCAATATTCAAATGTAAACATCCTGTAATTTGCAGAAGACGGATCGTCATGAGCTCCTACCATAAACTGGACATAGCAGACGATAACTGTGTCATATCCATTCTCCAGTATAAAATTTCTGAGACTGAATGAATCGTCATATTTTCTTAAAATCAGCGAATCAATTTCGTGAACGCTCAATGATAGAAACGGCTCCGTTACCTGATCAAATGAATCTCCCAAAATGAGAACTTTTCCATGTTCAACATTATTATTAATACATCCTAACTGCCGGTATGAATAATGCCAGCTGCCATTTTCATAAACGTCATTCTCAGTGTTGTATACTTCTTCATTTATGAAATTATCGAAAGTCCCTTCATAATTGCCATCTTTGGATTTAAAAATATAGGAAGTCGGGAAATTAGGTTTTATTTCCGTATAGTCGTCCAGTCCGACATATGTTTCTGCCACCTTTCTTCCCTGTTCTCCCAGCCAGCATTCTGACCAGTTCACGAAATCATAGTTCTCGTCATCATAGACGGACGTATCGATATGATACCCGCAGTAATCATTCAAACCTTCGGCAATAATCCGTGACGCCCATAGCCCTGCCCTTGTGGTCCAGTGATGATCCGTCCTGTAGAACAGATCCGAAACATTTATATTTTCTTCTTCTATATTGTCCCTTAAATCAATTGCATTTATGTCCGCATCACGAATCCTGTCCAAAAATACATCCGCGTTTCGGTTGCTGAATGTCTCTACTCCAAAATTATCACGAAACAGGCTGTCATCCGTATATTTCGTAGGCTCATTGACATACAACAAATGAACGCCATTCTCACGGAGAAACTCATTGAATGCTGCCATCTGCTCATATTCATAATCCGTTGTCGTATAGGCAGATGCGGAGACAATGTATTTGTCATCCGTTATGTACATTCCCATGTCGCTGTAAAATCCCTGCATATTGAGTCTTCTGGCCATACTTCCATTCAAATCAATCAGCTGCTTATGATTCCAGATTGAAGATGAAAACTCATTTTCTATTGTATCAACTGATATGGCCCCTTCTTTATCTATCGTATCCTCGTTCTGACTCAGATATAAAAATAACTGTTCAATTTTTCCATAAGAACCGGACCTGATAAATCCTGTCAGAAGCGCCAGTACGAACAATACGGCAATCATTTCTTTTATAATACTGTCTTTGCTCATCACTCTTGCCCCCTAAAAATTGGCGTACGCGAATGGATTATTTTGTCCGGAAACGACAAATGATACTGCCCAGATAAACGCAAAAACAATCAATACACCGACAACTGTTTCATATGCGGTATGCAGTACTTTCCTGCCTTCCAGTTTCCTGTTTATCCACGGCACAACCGGAAAGCAGAGGACTATCGCCAATATCAAAAACAAAGAATAGTCTTTAATCAAAAATAAAGTTCTTGAATCTGTCAGCGGATTGCTCTGACAGATAAGCATCTTCTTAATATATATTAAACCGCTGTGCAGACTCTCAGACCTGAATAATACCCATTGGAAATTAATAAACAGCAGCGTTAAAAATCTGTAAATGATTTTACATACAGGATTCCTAAGCTTTTCCGGATATCCTGTCAGTCTCTCCAGTCCTGTCATCACAAAATATCCCAGGCCCCATATTACAAAATTCCACGCGGCCCCATGCCAGATACCAGTCAGAACCCATACAGCGAACATATTAAAATATACTCTGATTTTCTGGGGTGATCTGGAGCCGCCCAGAGGAATATATACATAATCCCTGAACCACTGGCTAAGAGAAATATGCCATCTCCTCCAGAATTTTGATACTGATTCTGTCATATACGGATAATTAAAGTTTTCCATACAATTATATCCAAACATTTCCGACAACCCGATCGCCATGTCAGAATATCCTGAAAAGTCAAAAAACAGCTGCAAAGAATAACAGACCGCTCCCAACCAGGCATAAGAAACTGAAAATTTCTCAAATGGCTGTGAAAAAACCTCATTCGATATATTACTGATTACATTGGCAATAAGCACTTTTTTATTAAATCCGATCAAAAACCGGTAAACACCATCCGAAAATAATCCGGCTCCTTCCTTTCTGTCCGGATCTTTCTTCCTGTTCATTTCATTATATCTGGTTATCGGTCCCGATTGTATCTGAGCGAAAAATGACAAATATAGCATGTCATGCACAGGATTCTCATCCAGCACTGCCTGTCCCCGGTAAATGTCAGCCAGGTATGATATCGCTTTAAAAGTAAAGAAAGAAATTCCCAATGGCAGCAGCATATGCTGCAGTTCAAAAGAAGTATTCCACAGCCTGTTGACTGTATCCAGTAAAAAATCGGTATATTTATAATAGCCAAGCAGTCCGGCATTCAGAAAAACGCCCGCCGCAAGCAGTATTCTTCTCAATAATATTCTGTCTGTCCCCGCGATCGATCTTCCGACAATAACATTAATGCATACGGCAGCTAAAAAAATCACAAAATACTGCAATGACCCTATGGCATAAAACAGCAGGCTGATTCCCAGAAGCATATAGTCCTTTGCCTTATCATCTGCAATATAATAAATAAGCAAAGACAAGGGTAAAAACATGAATAAAAATAACATACTTGTAATTGCCATCTGATCAGACTCCTCCTGAACTTTCATGTTGTCTCATGCAGACATTTTCGATTCTGAATCCCTGCGCTCTCCACTCCGCGGCCAATAACCTGCAGTGTCCTGTGATCCTTCCAAAAACAGAAAACCATCACATGACAAGTTCTTCCAGAGAAGGCACTTCCTCCGTAAAAACCTCTTTGCCCAGCTCATTGACCGTCGTCCTTCCCGCCTGACCATACTGATACAGCTGATCCAGAAATTCTATGGCAGCTCTTATCTTTGTGCGGAGCAGATATCCTCCGGACTGGGTTGCTTCCGTCAGAGAGGAAACAGACAAATCCGGCGTCCATCCGTACGCCCTCCCATGGAAATCCTGTATCTTCTGAAGCACCTCATTAATCTCCTCTTTTGTCAGCGGAAGAAGCTGAGGCGCTTTTAAGAGCAGGTTGAGAACGGTTTTTGCAGGTTCCTGTTCTTCCGGGTAAATTTCTTCAAGATTCTCGTATTCATGCTTCCCCTCGATTACATCCTCCGCGTAGGAAGCGCTGAGCGCAAAAAGACTGAATGTATATTCAGGGCACGCCTCCGGAAGGAGGAACTTCGCCATATTCCGGTAGGCGTTCAGCCGCGCCTTTTTCCCCAGCCGCCCCATAAGCTCCGTCTCATCGATGAGGATTACCCATCCGCCATAGCCCAGCTGCAGGAACAGATGGCTCATGAAAGAAAAATAATCCCTGCAGTGCTTTGTCTTCGTAAAGTTTACATTATATTTCACCGGCTGTCCGAAAATACGGCGGTATATCTTTTTCAGCGGCGCGTTCGCGATAAAATCCCCCTCCATATCCGCCTGCAGAAGAAACTTTTCATCTGAATCCTCCGTATTCAGATAAGAGCGGAACAGATAGTACAGCTTATCCGTCTCCAGCTGTTTCAGCGCGTAAAACAGCATCTCATTCGCCACAGGACTGTTGGCCGATATTTTCTGCATCTCATGCATGAATCCCGGCTGCCGCCGCCCGGGAAGATACGTATTCTGCATTATTTTCTGATAAATCAGATAAAGCTTGTCCATGGGCGTTTCCTTGCTCAGAGAGATCAGAGAAACCACCATGTTGCGGGAATCCGCCATATGAAATACCGTGTTCAGAAGATGCGTTTTCCCTTCCCCGTACTTTCCGCTGATGATCATTCCGGACGAACGGCCCTGACCGCACACCGCGTCCAGACGCTCAGAGATCTCCTTCATAATCCTGGGCCTTGCCTCGGAAAAATACTGCCCCACCGCGCGGGACGGAATTCCCGAGCGCAGAGCTTCCACAATGTGTCTTGCTTCTATATCATACATCATTTCTGGAATCCTCCTCCTGCATGGCAGTCTGGATCAGCTGCGGAATTCCCACCGCACCGGTGCGCGCCTGCCGCACGATCTCCTGCGCTTCTTCCAGTCCAAGCGGCCTGGCCGCCTGCACAGTTTTCTGCCGCTCCGCCAGACTTTCCGAGATCGCGACCACTACCTCAGGCGTATACTCCTGTTCCGCCAGCCTGTCCATATCCACCATGTCTGCAAAGCAGTTGAACCGCTCTCCCACGATTTCATTCTGTATTCTCATCCAGAGCGCCTGATAGGATTTCAGACCGGCATTCTCGTCGTCGGTCAGCGCCCGGTCAAACGCCAGGACAAACATAATATGTTTCATACTGTCAATATCGTCAATCAGCTGACGGATACTCTCGTAGGTATCCTCCCGTTTCATTTTCGTATAATGAACCGTCTCAAGGCTTGAACGGCTGATCAGGATCTCCAGATCGTCAATCGTAACAAACAGGCCCGAAGATCCTCCCATATGAATGACCTCCGCGAGAGAGCGGAGCATATGCCGCGCGTTATATCTTGTAATTCTGCACGGGTAAAATCCCAGCGTGCGCAGCTGTGAAAGCTTGACTGTCCGGTCCCCCTCCAGCCAGGCCAGAAGCAGCAGCTTATTCTGTTCTTCCAGAACAGGATATCCCAGAATACTTCCCGTCAGCATGCTGCATGCCAGTGCAAAATTATTGTCCAGCATGGGATTATCCAGGAAAATCGCTTTCAGCTGCGCCCGGATCTCCCGCTTTGTCAGTGCATCTCCCATATTATTCTGCGAGAGGTAATCGATAAACTGCATTCCCTCCGGTATCTCCTGATCGTCAAATCCCATCTCGCGGATCAGATGCCTGCCGACAGCGGCAAGACAGTCCATGATATCGCACTGATGAAAAATCTCAATATAAATTTCCCGGAAATCATGCATCCAGATATCTTTCGCGGAAAACTGAACCGTCCTGTAGTTTTTCTCCTTCGCAATACCGGTCATCAGACGCAGAAAATGCGTCTTCCCGCTTCCGCTCCGCCCGGAGACAAATTTTATTTTGCTTCCACCGTCTTTAATGTACTCTTCCAGATATTTTTCTTCCCAGAAATCAGAAAGAAAATGAATCCCGTACGCTTCAGCGCTTTTGTACTGTTCCGATCTCATTGTCGTTTACCCTCATTTGTAAAAACGAATTGTCGCCAGATACTGTTCCTTTCCTTCCCTGTCGAGGATTCGGATCGACTTATTCATGTTCCTGCTCGGACCGAACTGAATTTTTCTTCCATTCTTCGTCTCCTCTATCCCGGAAATATACAGCCTTGCCAGGTCAAACGCAAAGCTCTGCTGGTCGTAATCTTTCCGGAAACGGCTCATCGGCGCGAGGAATTTATACAGACTCGTCAGATAAATATCCGCATCCGGTCTTTTATTCAGTTTGAGAACCGCCAGATCATACGCATCCGCCAGCTCGCTGACAAAAGTGAGCGCGTTAAAAGAAGCCCTGTTGAGCCTTTCCTGCCCGTTTTTGATTGTCTCGACCACCTTCCGAGGACGCACGCACGAAATCTTTTTGCGGTCAATGTAGACATCCTGATTCTCCACATCCAGCCTGACTCTGTATGGAAACATTTCATAAACCGGAAATTCTCCGCGGACATTTACGTTCTTTTCCCCGCATTCCTGCAGCATCTGCTCCGCAAAATCCCCGCTCTCAAAATAATCCTTTGCGTCAAAACCAGAAACCTTATTCTTCATCTCTCTCAGGGACGATGCAAGGGCATACACAGCATCAGCCATGGAATCCAGATCCCTGCCGAGCCCCCTGATCTCACCATTCTCCGTCTCGCGGCTGATCATCTTAAACAACTTCTGAATCCCCGCCAGATTATCCTTCATCGCTTTTTCCTTCGCCTGCATTTCCGCATAAAAATCTTCGTAATTCATCTTTTCATCCTCCGCAAGATATTGTATCATATAGGATATTTGCTTTTACAGTATAAATGAATTATCGCCTGTTTTCAATCCTTTGTTACTCAAAAAGAGGTATCTTTATGGAAAAGAAAGAACTCTATCCATGGCAGAAAAGATGTCTGGACCTCTGGTTCGCAAATCATTGCCGCGGCATCGTGCAGGCCGCCACCGGAACCGGAAAAACCCTGTTTGCGCTGACTGCCGCCAGCCGTCTGGACAATGCGTTCGGACAAAAGCTTCTCGTGAAAATTGTTGTGCCTACCAGCGCACTGATGCGTCAGTGGAACCGGAATCTGCAGGAATTTTTTGCCGCCACTGCTCAGGACTCAGCACCTGAAGCAGAATTTCAGGCAGAACCATACGCCGCCAGACGGGATGAAGCATTCTCCGGAGCAAACTTCCAGGCAGGTATGCATGACAGCGAATATGAAAAAACAGCTCCCGGCATAAACTCCCGGACAGTTCTGCACGGCCGCGGATATGAAAAAACAGCTCCCGGCATAAACTCCCGGACAGTTCTGCATGACAGCGGGCATGCCACAAAGTTCCGGGCAGGCATGCGCGGCGGCGGCTTCCGTACGGAAAAGAACTATAAGTATATGATTTATGTGATCAATTCTGCCCGGTATGAACTGGCAAGGCAGATTTTATCCGACCTCAAAAGCGGCGCCCCCGTCCTTCTGATTGCGGACGAATGCCACCGCTACGAAAGCGAGCAGAACCGTCTGATTTTCGAATTTCTTCCGCACATGAACGAATACAGAGACCATTTTTTCTCTCTCGGTCTGACCGCGACCTTGCCGTCCGGACACTCGCAGGACTATCTTACCTCTGTGCTGGGCCGGAAAATCTACAGTTATGGAATCTCACAGGCATCCGCACTGCAGAATGTATGTCCCTGCGACATCTTTCACGTCGGTCTGTCCTTTCAGCCGGAAGAACAGGCCGAATACCTGGAGATCACCGACAAAATGAGCATACTGTACAGCCGTCTGACCTCCGTTCATCCCGGTCTGAAACACGGCAGTCTGAAAGAACAGTTTGAACTGCTGCGCATCCTTGCCGGGGATAAAAATCCGCAAATTGCGCAGGAGGCCTCCTCGTATATGAGTCTTACCTACCGGAGAAAAAGTCTGGTATGTCTGGCAGCCTCCCGGATTTTTTGCGCATACGACCTGATCCTGCGGCTCCCCGGAACAGAAAAAATTCTGATTTTCGGAGAGCGCATCCGGCAGGCAGAAGAACTGTACGCTCACCTGCATCGCCGTTATCCCGGAAAAGTGGGGCGCTGCCATTCCCGCATGGGGCAGACTGCAAACCGGAATGCGCTGAATCGCTTCCGAACCGGAGAATTCCGCATCCTGATCTCCTGCAGATCCCTGGATGAAGGCGTGGATATCCCGGATGCCTCCATCGGAATTATCCTCTCCGGAACTTCCATGCAGCGTCAGCGCATCCAGCGCCTTGGCCGCATCATCCGCAAAAAAGACGGAAAAGAGCGGGCATCGCTCTACTATCTTCACATTGAACAGTCTGTGGAGGACCGGTACTTTCTGCCTGATGCAGGCAGCTTCCGCTATCTGGAAATGAATTATTCCTCTGAAACCCGCGGCTTTGAAAACCCTCGCTATGACGCCGCAGCATCTTCACTTCTGGAAACTATGAAGCGCAAGGGAGCGGACGACAAGACGCTGTCTGAAATACAGCGCTGTCTGCGCCTTGGGATCGTCCGATCAGACTGGCAGGCCGATCATGCGCAGATTGAAAAGAAAATCCGGGAAGCAGAGAATATCCGTGAGAAAAATTACTGGATCTGTATGAAAAAAATTGCCGGCTAACAACCGGCAACTTTTTTCGAGATCCTGTGGGAGCCCTGTCAGGCTGCCCTCATCTCTCTTTCCCCTGCTCTCACCAGGCAGCCTGTCCGCTCTCTCCCAGCGACAGACCATTCTCTCTCCTGCTGCTCCTTTCGGACAGACCGTCATCCTACAGCAGCGGCGAGAACACCTTCATCACCGCCCCGACAACTTTGCGGGACTTCTTCTCCTTCCGGATCGTCTCGTCCGTGACAAACTGACATTTCTCCATCGTCTGCTGGAAATCCGCCTCGATATCCGCGATACAGTCCGTCCGGTACATGTACGCAGCGCACTCAAAATGATGGTACAGGCTGCGATAATCCAGATTGATCGTACCCACCACGGCGCGGCAGTCATCGCTCACGAACACCTTCGCATGTACAAACCCGGGTGTATACTCGTAAATCTTCACACCGGATGCCCGCAGAGATTTGTAATGCGTCTTCGCAAGCGCGTACGGCGCACCCTTGTCCGGAATTCCCGGCAGGATCAGCCGGACATCTACTCCCTTCTCAGCGGCAAACTTCAGGGCGGTCTCCATCTCTCCGTCCAGAATCAGATACGGTGTCATAATGTGCACATAGCGGACCGCGCGGTTCAGGATATCCATGTAAACGCGCTCTCCCACTTTATTTTCGTCCAGCGGACAGTCACCGAACGGGATCACGTATCCGTTCTGCCTCTTTGAGACGGCCGGGCTTTCTTCCAGGACGGCAGCCGGATCACCATTCGAATCAGCACTTCTGTCCTGCTCATTCTCCGCTGCCGGATCGCTGCCCGAAGCGGCACTCTCATTATCCTGCTCGTTCTCCACTTCCGGACCGCTGTCCGAACCAGCGCTCATGTCCTGTTTATTCCCTGCTGCCAGATCTCCCGGTTCGCCTGGTGCCATACCCAGATACCGCTCAAACTCTGGCAGACGTTCCGTGACGCCCCACATCTGCAGGAACATCAGCGCAAAACTCTTCGCTGCCTCTCCTTTCAGCATAATCGCCGTATCCTTCCAGTGTCCAAACCTTTCAATCCGGTTGATATACTCATCCGCCAGATTCACGCCGCCGGTAAACGCCGTATGTCCGTCGATCACCAGGATCTTGCGGTGATCCCGGTAATTATAATGCGTGGACAAGAACGGCGACATCGGTGAAAACATCTTACACTGGATTCCCAGTTTCTGCAGTTTCTCCGGATAATTGTAAGGCAGCGTAGAAAATTCGCAGGTGCCGTCGTACATGACTTTGACGTCCACACCCTCCTTGACCTTCTGCGCAAGAATTTCCAGGATCCTGCCCCACATCAGTCCCTCATCCACAATGAAATATTCCATGAAAATATAATGTTCCGCCTGCCGAAGCTGCGCCAGCATCTCCGCAAACTTGTCCTCGCCCAGCGGAAAATACGTCACCTGTGTGTCCGCATATACCGGAAAGCAACCGCTTCGCTGGAAATAGCGAACCAGAGCCGCCTCCTCCGGGCTCTCCTTCTCCAGATCAGAAAACGTTTTTTCATCCTGCTTCAGCTTCCCGTTCGTGACGGCCAGAATATCCTCCAGACGTTTCTTCACCGCGCGGTGTCCGATCTCGCTCTGTGTATACCAGAACAGAAGCGCTCCAAACACCGGGAACATCATGATCACAATCAGCCAGGTGATCTTCGCGGTAGGATCGATCGTACTGTTGATCAGATACAGCACCATGCAGACATTAAAAAGCACGGCGCCTCCCAACATATGCGGCAGAAAATTATTGAACCACTTAAATATTCCCAACAGAACCATCACCTGCAGAAGCAGCAGAAGCAGCATGATCCCAACCCGGCTGAACAGCGCATACCGCAGACCTTTCTGTCCCTTTTTCAGCAGATGAAGGCCGCCTTCCGGCTCCATCGTCCCCATTCCGTTGAAATTTTCATTCATCTTGTCCACTTTCATGGAAAATTCCCCCTCTCGGATACAGATTTTATCATTCAGAGTATAGCACAGAACCATCTGAAAAAGAAGACAGAGCGGATGGTCATTCAAAAAATTATGCGGTTCCGTTACTGGTCACGGAGTGAACAGCAGTCAACAATTATTTCTTTCGCAGGCTCTCGCAAAACATATTTGACACTCAGCCGGATACTGGTTTACAATAAATACACCAGTACCGGTATATGGCAGATTCCGCAGTCCAATCTTGTCAGAAAGTCGATAAAAATTATGGGCAGAAACTCTTTGACGAAGGAATAGACACTGTTCACGCTTACGGGATCGCCTGCTGCAGGAAAAGATGCCGCATCGTATACCGGAAACTGGAACCTGAAAATGTCTGCCAAAGCAGACCTGAATCTGACAGGAGGTAATAATATGATCTACAATGATTTTCAGAATCTGAAACTCTCACGCCTGGGTTTTGGCGCCATGCGTCTCCCACTTCTTCCCGACGGCTCGATCGATGAAGAGCAGGTTTTTGAGATGGTGCGCTATGCCGCGGCGCATGGGGTAAATTACTATGATACCGCCTACCCGTACCATCAGGGCCGGTCGGAGGTTGTGCTCGGAAAGGCTTTAAAACAGTTGCCCCGCGAGAGTTTTTATCTTGCCACCAAGTATCCGGGACACCAGATCAGCAAGTCTTATAATCCGGCGGAGATTTTTGAGGAACAGCTGGAAAAATGCGGCGTCGATTATTTTGACTTCTACCTGCTGCACAACGTCTACGAAAACTCCGTAGCCACCTACACCGACCCGAAGTGGGGCATTATCGACTACTTCATTGAGCAGAAGAAGAACGGACGCATTCATCATCTCGGCTTTTCGTGCCATGCGCAGGTGGATACGCTCCGGGATTTCCTCGACAAGTACGGAGATGTCATGGAATTCTGCCAGATTCAGCTGAATTATATGGACTGGACGCTTCAGGATGCCAAAACCAAATATGAACTGCTCACGGAGCGCGGCATCCCGGTATGGGTCATGGAGCCCGTCCGCGGCGGCAAACTGGCCAGCCTGCACGAGGACGCGCAGGAGAAGCTTCACGCAATGCGCCCACAGGAATCCACAGCCGCATGGGCATTTCGTTTCCTGCAGGGGCTTCCCAATGTCAGGATGATCCTGAGCGGCATGTCAAACATGGAGCAGATGATCGACAACGTACATACCTTTGAGTCTGCCTGTCCATTATCGTCAGAGGAGACTGACTCCCTGCTTGCGATCGCGGAATCACTGAAAAATTCCGTGCCCTGCACCGCCTGCCGCTACTGCTGCGACGGCTGTCCGAAACATCTGGACATCCCGAAACTGCTCGCCCTGTACAATGACCTGCGTTTCTCCCCGAACTTCAATGTCGGCATGACCGTCGACGGCCTCGCCGAGGAAAGCCGTCCGTCCGCCTGTGTTGCCTGCGGCAAGTGCGCAAAGACATGTCCGCAGAAAATCGACGTTCCCGCCGCCATGAAGGATTTTTCCGAAATGCTGGAGACAATCCCGCACTGGGCTGACATGTGCAGACAGCGGGAAGAAGAAGCACGCAGAGAGCGTGAGGCACGGAAAGCACAGAAAACAACCTGAAAAGTGATCGAGCAGGAGGCGGCTTTTCCTCCTGCTCGCCGCGCGGCCCAGGTGCTGCGTCAGCAGCTGATTTCCCTGCCTGGGCCTGCGCACAAAAAGAGACTGTCGGGCAGGAGATATTTTTTCCTCCTGCCCGTCCGCATGCCTGCACGCTGCGTCAGCGGCTGATTTCCATATCGGACCTGCGTATCCGGAAAAAATCTGTGTTAACCGACAGCTCCCTCCTGCAGACAAATGACGGCTGCGCCCGCTCAGAACCGACCGAAACAAATATACAGCCCCGAACAAAAAAACTCCTGAAGTTTATGCCAAACTGCCGCAGCTTTGAATCATACCGATCAGTTCCCGCATAAGTCTGCTGATGTATTTCTGTCTATGATACACGATCAGAAACTGCCTCCGGAACGATTCCGGATACAGCGGAAGAAGCTTCACTTTCCCTTCTTTTAATTCCCGCT
>CANQUH010000100.1 GCA_947626965.1 uncultured Lachnospiraceae bacterium | reverse complement strand
ATCAATCTGGATTACTGCGGCAGGGAAAAATGTGAGCCCGGATTTCAGTTCGGTCCGTTTATCAGGGAATGTTACGTAATTCATATGGTTTTTGGAGGCTGCGGGGAACTGCAGCTGGGGGGGGCGCATTACCGGCTGTCAAAAGGACAGGCGTTTCTGATCCGCCCGCGTGAGGAAGTCATCTACCGCGCGGATCAGGCGGATCCCTGGGAGTATCAGTGGGTTGGTTTTCACGGCTGCCGCGCGGAGGAATTTGTCCGGCAGATCGGTTTTGAGAAAGGGAATCCTGTAATCGAGTTTCACAACGAAGGTGGTCTGGAGCGGATCGTCCAGCAGATGCTTGACGCCAGACAGCTTACCTTTACGAACGAGATGATCCGCATGAGCGCGCTGTTTGCGTTCTTTGCCCTTCTGACGCAGGAAAATGTGGATGTTCCTCATGTCCGTCAGCCTTTGTATACGGATTCCGTCTATGTCCGGGATGCTGTCAATCTCATTATGAGCTCTTATAAGAAAAAAATCCGGGTCGCGGAGCTTGCGGATATGATCGGCATCAGCCGCGGCCATCTGACAAATGTGTTCAAAAAAGAACTGAAAGTTTCCCCGCAGGAATTTCTGATGAATTACCGGATGGAGAAAGCGGCGCAGCTGCTGCGTGAGACGGAGATGCCGGTCAACGTCGTCGCAGCCGAGGTGGGATACAGTGATTCCCTGTCCTTCTCCAAGCTGTTCAAGCAGCGGTACGGGATGAGTCCGTCCAGATACAGGGAAACGGAAGTGGAACTGGAGAAGAAGGAAAAAAAGGGAGAGTATACGAGCGAGAACCCTCTGTAAAAGATTTATGCAGCAGGGGCTTCCCGGTTCATTGCCCGCGGAAACGGGGGAGGAGCGGGTCAGGACTGCTCCCCAGTATCCTCCAAAGGTGTATCCGCGATCGACTCCGGCGCGGGAAGCCAGGGCCGGAAAACCTGGTAATAGATAAAAGAATTGACCCATCCGAAAAAGCCGAATCCGAACAGCAGCCAGACGATGAACGTCGCGAGCAGCAGCTGAGGGTCGGTCAGCGTAAAGTACAGCGGCAGAAAAGTCAGCGCCGCGATCAGAAGCGTCCAGAGGATATTTTTCGCGGCGAGGAAGAACGACTGCATGCAGAGATTGAGCAGACTGTTTTCAAACGCGGCGATGACCGGAAAGAGATACAGGGCGGTAAAAAGCCCGATCACCCCGATTATGAGAAAAAGATAGTACATCGGGACAAAAGGCATGACTCCGCCGGGACGGAACATGTTGATATCGGCGACGGCGACAAAAGCGAACGCGATGACGAGCAGCCACGCGAGCGTCGCCTGTTTGAAATTGCGGCGGAAGCTCCGGAAAAAGTCCCGCGCGGGCGAACTGTCGGGATACTGGATCTTCCGCAGGAACGCGTAATGCATCGAAGTAAGAGAAATGCCGAACGTGACGACCGGCAGCGAACAGACCAGAAACAGCACATTTAAAATCAGGATATCTCCGATCTTTCCGAAGAAGCGGCTGAACAGCCCGTTTTCGTTGAATATGTTCATAAAATAGTCCCTCCATTTGTCTAAATTGGCCAAAAGATTAAATAATTTTAGTACATTCGTAATAAATTGTCAACTGTTTTTGAGCAATTATCACAAAAATGCACATAATTCCATATAGTTTCTACATTTCACCATGTACTAATTGCATAAAGACTTGTAAACTGATAGTGCTAAATTGGACGGTTTTCCAGAAACAGAGGAACCGTCATCGGAACTATTAAATACAGGCTGACAGCCTGAAAGAAAAGGAGGAACTAGGATGAAAAAGAGATTCGCAGCAATGGCAATGGCATCCGCGATGGTATTGTCATTAACCCCGGTAACAGGGATGACCACGATGGCAGCTGATCCGCTGCAGGTCGTTATCTGGGACAGCAACCAGCAGGCAGGTATCCAGGAGATCTGCGACCTGTTTGAGGAAGAGACAGGCATCCCGGCAAAGGTCGAGGTTAAGAGCTGGGACAGCTACTGGCAGCTGCTTGAGGCAAGTGCTTCAGGCGGAGATATGCCGGATGTATTCTGGATGCATTCCAACAACTCACAGATGTACATGAAGAACGACATGCTTCTGAAGCTGGATGACTACATCGAGGCAAGCGATGTGATCGACATCGAGAACTACATGCCGGAAGTTACCGAGCTGTACACATGGGACGGTTCTTACTACGCAATCCCGAAGGATTACGACACAATCGCTCTGTGGTACAACAAGACCATGTTCGATGAGGCAGGTCTTGCTTACCCGGACAACACCTGGACATGGGACGATCTGTACGAAGCGGCGGTTGCCCTGACGGACAAGGATAAAGGACAGTATGGCTTTGCTCTGAATCCTTCCAACAACCAGGACACCTATTACAACACGGTATATTCCATGGGCGGCTACATTGTATCCGAAGATCACAAGTCATCAGGCTACGATGATCCGAACACCATCAAAGCTATGGAATATTACGGAAAACTTCTGACCGACGCATGCCCGAACCCGACGACGATGTCTGAGACAGGTACCGACGTTCTGATGAGCTCCGGTACGGTTGCGATGATCATGCAGGGTTCCTGGATGATCGCAGGTTTCCTGCAGAACGAGTATATGTGCGAGAACTGCGACGTAGCGATTCTTCCGTACGACGCAGAGACAGGCGTACGTACTTCCATCTGTAATGGACTTGGCTGGGCTGCTTCTGCCATGACCGACAGACCGGATGACTGCTGGAAGCTTCTTGAGTGGTTCGGTTCCAAGGAAATGCAGATCAAGCAGGCAGAGCTTGGCGTTACGATGTCCGCATACAACGATACTTCCGATACATGGGTAAACTGCACGGATGTCTTCAACCTTCAGCCGTATCTTGAGATCGCAGGCGAATCCCAGGATGAGGGCGTTACAAATGAGCTCGTTCTCAGACCGTACACCTACAACACGACTATATGGGAGACTGCTGCGACAAACGCGTTCGTAGAAGCGTGGGCGGATCCGTCCAAGATGGCAGAAGTCAGCACGAACTATGCGGCTCAGATGAATCAGTACATCGCGCAGGAGAATAACTGATCTGCCTGACAGGAAATAGAAACAGCATAATTGTATAGAGTGTGATGGGCGGGCCCATTGCCCGCCCATTGTTTACCCGTGCGAAGCCCGCATATGAAAATCAGCTGCTGACGCGCAGCATGCGGACCGCGCGGCGGGCAGGAGAAAAACCGCATCCTGCTCGATTGAAGGCAAAGGGAGGGCTTCATGCCGCGCATGAGCAGCCCGAACGGCGTCCGCAAACGACAATAAGCCAAACCCGCACCGCGTGTTTCGGCTTGTTTTCTGGAGATAATAGTAAGGAGAGAAGTATGGCTAATAAAAGTGGAAAGGCTCCCATGACAAGCTGGGAGAAGAATCAGTTCAAGTGGGGCTGGATTTTTATCCTGCCTACGATGCTTGGCCTGATCATACTGAATATTTATCCGATCTTTGCGACGGTCTATCAGTCATTTTTCAAGACAGGCGACTTCGGCCGCGGCAATATCTTTGTCGGTCTGCAGAACTACGCCACCATGGTCAAGGACGCCGAAGTATGGCAGTCCCTGTGGAACACAATCAAGTACGCGATCATCGAAGTGCCGTTCTCAATCTGCATCGCGCTTGTGCTCGCAGTATTCCTGAATCGTAAGATGAAAGGCCGCAGTGTCTATCGTGCAATCTTCTTCCTGCCGATGGTTGCTGCTCCGGCTGCTGTCGCCATGGTATGGCGCTGGCTGTACAATTCACAGTTCGGTCTTCTGAACAACCTCTTTGGGCTCCATGTAGAGTGGATCTCCAACCCGAAGATCGCGTGGATCAGCGTTGCCGTTATCGGTGTATGGTCCATTCTTGGTTACAACATCGTGCTTTTTATCGCAGGTCTGCAGGATATCCCGCATGACTACTATGAGGCGGCTGAAATTGACGGCGCTTCCGGCGTTGCCGCGTTCTTCAACATCACGCTGCCGCTGCTTTCCCCGACAATCTTCTTCGTACTCATCACGAGAGTCATCGGCGCCATGCAGGTGTTCGACCTCGTATACATGGTAATGGACAGAACAAACCCGGCTCTTCCGAAGACACAGTCGATCGTTTACCTGTTCTATCAGTACTCATTCAACTTTGGTAACAAGGGCTACGGCTCAGCGATCGTCATGCTGCTTCTGGCTGTCATTCTGATTGTCACGGTATTCCAGAATATCGGCCAGAAGAAGTGGGTGTTCTACAACTAGAAAGGAGGAACTGGAATGAATATCGAAAGTATGGAGACCAAACGAAAAATCACACAGATCGCGATACATATTATCCTGATCATTTTCTCTTTCATCATGCTGGTTCCTTTCGCGTGGATGACGCTGACCGCGTTCAAGTCGGCTACGGAAGCTACGCAGGTTAACCCGTTTGTGATCTTCCCGTCCAAGTGGCTGACAAGTGCGTTTGTAAGAGTATGGAACAACATGAGCTTCCTGCTTCTGTACAAGAACACGCTGCTTCTGATCTTCTGGCGTGTTCTGTGCGCGGTTCTCACCGCGACGATGGCAGGCTATGGATTCTCAAGGCTGGAGTTCAAGGGCAGAGACGCAATGTTCAATCTGATCCTGTTCCAGATGATGATTCCGTCACAGATTTTCCTGATCCCGCAGTACGTCATGGTCAGTAAGATTGGTATGACCAACACGATCTTTGCTCTGGTATTCCCGGGCATCGTTACCGCGTTCGGTACCTTCCTGCTGAAGCAGGCTTACATGGGACTTCCGAAGGATCTTGAGGAGGCGGCCCGTATGGACGGCTGCAACATCTTCCAGACCTTCCTTCTCATCATGGCTCCGCTGGCACGTTCCTCGATGGTTGCTCTCGCAATCTTCACGGCCGTGTTCGCGTACAAAGACCTGATGTGGCCGCTGGTTGTTAACACAAGCTCCACGATGATGCCTCTGTCCGCAGCGCTCGCTACGATGCAGGGCCAGTACAGCTCGAACTATCCGGAGCTGATGGCGGCTTCTCTGATCGCCTGCGTTCCGATGATCGTGCTCTACCTGATCTTCCAGAAGCAGTTCATCGAAGGTATTGCTACCTCCGGCGGAAAGCTGTAAGAAAATTATCGCTGTCATCTGCATCCTTTGGGATGCGGATGGCGGCTGGAAAAAAGGGAACAAAACAGTTCCCTTTTTTACGTTAAGGGAGAATTTGGTGATGTGATGAAAAAAAGAAAAGTGAGAGAAAACATGCGCAAAAATGCGCGCGAAGAATGGCAGAAGATCCAGCAGATGGACAAAAAATCGGCGGCTGTCTACATCTGGGATTATTACAAGCTGTGGATCATCGGGATTGTGACGTTTGTTTTCCTGGTGTTTTATTTTATCAGCGCGTTTCTCAACAGACCGAAGAATACGCTGCTTCATGTGACGATGGTGAATTTCTACGACAACGTCTCGAAGAGTTCAGATTTTTACAAAGATTTTATTGATTATTCGGGTTTTAATGAGGAAGAAGGAGAAGTGATTTTTGACGCGAACGTCTTCTTTAATCTGATAAGGCCCGCGGACAGCAAGTCGTCCTATTTTCAGAAGACTATTGCGTTCCTTGAGGCGAAGACCACGGACGCGGTCATCTGTGAGTACGACAATCTGATGGGGATCGGGGCCGGGGGCCGTTTCCTCGACCTGTCAGATGAGAAGGTAAAATCCATTTACGAGAAGTACCAGGACAGGATTGTGTATCTGGAATCGGAGGAGACTGGCGAGAAAGTGCCGATCGGCATCGACATCTCCGACAGTCCGGTACTTGCCCGGATGAACGGCTACGCCGACAAGTGTTATATCGCCGTTTCCGCGTACACGGAGCGTCTGGACGCGGTGGAGGTTTTCATTGATTATCTGTTGTAAAAGCCCAGTCTCCATACAGGAACGGATGGCAGGCTTGCTTGTCATATTGATCCTGTATGAGAGACGCTGACCTGTGAACTTCCATTCATGGCGGTGCCGGCAGCGCGGTCATGGGAGTCTGCTGTTAAACTACAATTTCCATAATCTCTTTCCCGTTTATTTGTCTCCTGCTGATTCCGGTTTTCTTTTGTTTTCCGAACCGGAAACTCAGCAGATAACCTTTTTGCGCGCGATATGCCTCCAGATATCCCGCCAGCTGTTTTTCACCCTGACGATTGTATTCCGCGCCATGCCATATTTTACATTCTACAATATACTGTTGTCCTTTGTAATCAATAACAATATCCGTTCGCAGCCTGGTTCTGCTCTGATCTTCAACATAAAAATTGCCGGCTCCGTTGATGATTGGTTTCAGATACATTAAAAACAATTTTCTTCCATATTTTTCTATGAAATTTTCATCTTCTTCTGAATACAGCCCCTGATAATATTCATAAAATTTTTCCATCACCAGATCCATGTCGAGAAAACCAGACTGGATAAACTGGTTTCTGTCCGGCAGGGCTTCCCTTTGCCTGTGATTTTTCTTCAGTTCTTCCGACAGAAAGTAACTGTAAAGCTGGCTTTCAAAAATCCGGTTGGCTACCGTCACCATACCGTCCCTCTCCATGATAAAACCGAACATTTTGCCTGTACTTACAGGTTTATCATACTCCTGATATGGATATTTCTGCCCCTCAAACAGAATATTATTCAGCATTTCCCGCAGATCCTGATGATCTGAGATGTGTTTGATCATATCGTCATAAAGAGTGTTGGGGCCTTTAATCAGCAATTTGACCGCTTCCAGAATACCTTCCCGCGACCATGCAGCGGTGCGGTCCGGAAAACTGCTGCTGCCAGCAATTTCCTCATCCACTTTTTTGCAGATATAGGATACCAGAAATGGATATCCGTCGGTATATTCATAAATCATGTCCGCCGCTGCATCCATATCCGATCCGGTATGATGGTCTGCTTCGTAATCTGCAAGCATGCCGCGTATGCCGTCTCTGGAAAGACTCATGTCAACGTTAAATTCAGCCGCAATGTTCCAAGGGCTATTATAACTCTGTTCCTGCCCGGGATGCAGCTTCGCTTTCAGATTCCGGATATCATGCACGCCCGCCAGCACAACGCTTTGAAATGTATCTCCGCGGCCTGCCGCACGGCGGAGATACAGCTCGCGCAAAATCCCCAGGAAGCTGAGAAATATCTGATTGTCGGCTGCTCTGTCTACCTCGTCGATCAAAAGAACAACTTTCCTGTCAGTTAGACGGCAGAAGTCGGAAATCTTATTGCCAAGACTATCCAGCGGCCATTTACGGGAGACAGGCTGATTCCACAGGTCAGTCATATCTTTTGAAATTCCTTCTACTTCCCGCAAAGCTCTGGATGCTTTATTGACAAATCCCTGAGCCATTGTATACATGGAAACAAAGCAGTCGTCCGCTGCTTCAAAACTCATATCTATGACAATATACTGATCTTTCAGTTTCCGATAAAGGAGTTCCAGCAGCGTGGATTTTCCATATTGCCGGGCGCGGTTAATCGTAAAATACTCACCTTGCCTTATAAATTTCTCTTCAATCTGTTCTACAACAGCGCTCATGTCCACCATGTAATGTCTTGAAGGAACGCAAATACCTGTGATGTTGAATTTACGCGGCATATACAGGCCCCCTTTCCACACTATTTCTGTGCATTGATTGTATCATAGAAAGAAATCATTTACAATGAAATGCTACAGCTGAAAAACAGCTGAAATTACATTCCCTAACAAAATGAAGGGAAATCTCCACATTTGGTCTGATGACATCTTTGCCGAGATGTGTTATGATATTTAAAACTAGCTTGCGAGTTTTGCGCGCGGGATTCGGGTCTGCGTTAGCAGACATTTTCGGCTCCGAATCCCTGCGCATCCATAGCTGATAATTTTGTCTGCCGGCCTGGCAGAAATGAATGGAAGATAATGAAGGACAAGGAAAGGAGAAATATTATGAAGCAGCAGATGCTGAAATATTTTGGGGAAGTATTCGGGGATACGGAAGGCGTGGAGGTCTTCTTCGCACCGGGAAGAGTAAACCTGATTGGGGAACATACAGACTATAATGGAGGACACGTTTTCCCCTGCGCCCTCACAATCGGTACATACGGGGCGGTCAGAAAGAGAACTGACCGGAAACTGCGTTTTTATTCGGTGAATATCGACAAGCGCGGCGTCGTGGAGAGCAGCCTGGACGATCTGGTTCCATCCGAGGAAGCAGGCTGGACGAATTATCCCAAGGGAGTGATCTGGGCGTTTGACGGTCTTGGCATGAAGCTGGACTGCGGCATGGATCTCGTGATTTACGGGAATATTCCGAGCGGTTCAGGGCTTTCTTCCTCAGCATCCCTCGAAGTGCTGGTGGGCGCAATTCTGCGGGATCTGTACGGATTTGACGTCAAGAATCAGATGCTTGCGAAATTCGGCCAGTACTCAGAGCAGCATTACAACGGAGTCAACTGCGGCATCATGGATCAGTTCGCGATCGCGATGGGCAGGAAGAATCAGGCGATCTTCCTCAACACGGATACGCTTGCGTATGAGTATGCGCCGCTGGAACTTGGTGATGCGAAGATCGTCATTGCCAACACGAATAAGAGGCGCGGTCTGACCGATTCCAAATATAACGAGCGCAGAGGCGAGTGCGAGGCGGCTGTGGCGAAGCTGATGACTGTGACGGATATTTCCCATCTGTGTGAGCTTGACGAGGAGCAGTTCGAGAAATATAAGAGTGTGATCGATGATCCGGTTCTTCTCCGCCGCGCGCGCCATGCTGTCAGCGAGAACCAGAGAACGCTCCGTGCGGTGGCAGCGCTGAAGGAAGGCCGTCTGGAAGATTTTGGAAAACTGATGAACGAGTCCCATGTATCGCTCCGTGATGATTACGAGGTGACGGGCGTTGAGCTGGATACGCTGGTTGAGGCCGCGTGGAAAGCGGACGGCGTCATTGGTTCCCGCATGACAGGCGCAGGCTTTGGCGGCTGTACGGTCAGCATCGTGAAGAGCGAGGCCGTGGATTCCTTCATTGAGAATGTCGGGAAAGAATACAGCAAGAAGACGGGACTTACGGCTGATTTCTATGTTGTAGAAGTCGGCGGCGGCCCGCAGAAACTATAAAATCTGCGGTTTGGAAAAAGCCTTGTATTTTGAATGTTCCTCACTCCTTGTGAGGGAGTGGGGAATGGAAAACCTGTCTGTCCATACGAGGATGGCCAGACATGATCAACAGGATCAGGAGGTATAAATGGATACAATTCAAAAAAACATTACCCGTCTGGTGCAGTATGGTCTGGCGACGGGGCTGATTGAAAAAGAGGATGTGCTGTACACAGCGAACCGTCTGCTGGAGATGCTGAAGATTGACGCGCTTGACGAGGAAGCGGAAACGGTTATGCTCGCGTATGCGCAGAGGCAAGGCAGCAAAGCTATGGCTCGGCGAAATGTATCTGAGGAAGCGGGATTTGATTCAGCCGTCGGAGAATATGCAGATGGACAGAACGGTCAGACGCAGAACGCCGCTTATATTATAGAAGAAACGGAAATCATCGGACAGCTGGAACAGATTCTGGGCGGCATCTGCGATTATGCTTATGAGCAGGGAATCCTGGAGGAAAACAGCGTGGGATACCGCGATCTTTTTGACACGAAGGTCATGAGCGTTCTTGTGGACCGGCCTTCCAATGTGATCCGCAGATTCCGCGCGCTGTATCAGGAGGATCCGAAGAAAGCAACCGACTATCACTATAAATTCAGCCAGGATACCGATTATATCCGCCGCTACCGGATTGCGCGCGACCAGAAGTGGACGGCGCTGACGCAGTACGGTGAGCTGGATATCACAATCAATCTCTCAAAGCCGGAGAAAGATCCGAAAGCGATCGCGGCGGCGAAACTGGCGAAGCAGACTTCTTATCCGAAATGTCTGCTCTGCATGGAGAATGAGGGATACGCCGGTCGGCTGAATCATCCGGCGCGCCAGAATCACCGGATTATTCCAGTCACGATCAACGGCAGCGACTGGGGATTCCAGTATTCCCCGTACGTTTATTACAATGAGCACTGCATCGTGTTCAACTCGCAGCATACGCCGATGAAGATCGAGCGGGCAACATTCGCGAAGCTTCTTGATTTCGTGCGGCAGTTCCCGCATTACTTTGTGGGCTCGAACGCGGATCTTCCGATCGTGGGCGGCTCGATTCTGAGTCACGATCACTTCCAGGGCGGCTGCTATGAATTTGCGATGGCGAAGGCGCCGGTGGAAAAGGAAGTTTCCTTTAAGGGATACGAGGATGTAAAGGCCGGAATTGTGAAATGGCCGATGTCGGTCATCCGCATCAGTTCCGCGGATACGGAGCGCCTGATCGATCTGGCGGATAAAATCCTTCTCGCATGGAGAGGGTATACGGATGAAGATGCCTTTATTTTTGCCGAGACAGAGGGAGAGCCGCACAATACGATCACGCCGATCGCGAGAAAGCGGGGAGATCTCTATGAACTTGATCTGGTGCTCCGCAACAATATCACGACCAAAGAGCATCCGCTCGGCGTCTACCATCCGCACGCGGAGCTGCACCATATCAAGAAAGAGAATATCGGCCTGATCGAGGTCATGGGCCTTGCCGTGCTGCCGGCGCGTCTGAAAGATGAGCTGGAGCATCTGCAGACGGCGGTTCTCGCGGGAAAGGATCTTCGCGCAGACGAAGAGCTTGCCAAGCACGCGGACTGGGTTGATGAGCTGAAACAGAAGTATGATTCCTTCACGGAAGAAAATATCGGAAAAATCATCCGGGATGAGGTCGGCATTGTGTTCATGAAGGTGCTTGAGCACGCCGGCGTCTACAAACGCACGGAGCAGGGACAGGAAGCGTTCCTGAAGTTTGTAGAATATGTGAATAATAAATAAATTTTGAAGTTTGTAAAGCAGCCAGTCTGTTTCTGTTTTGAGACTGGACTTAAAATTGGGCGCTGCACCGGGGAGGAGAGATTTCCGGGCAGACGCCCTGTTCGCATGAATCGGCCGAACGCGTCCGCACAGCGTGTTTCATCCGGAGAAGATATCTGCTGGAGAAGATACGAATCCTGTATCAGGAAGGATCTGCGGGCGGGCCTGAATGGGAATAAACTCTCATGCCCTGCAGGCAGGGCAGTATCATAAATGAAAGCAGGGAATAGATAATGTATGATCAGCTGACAGAAAAAGACATTCAAAAGATACAGGAGGAGATCGAGTACCGCAAGCTGGTGGTGCGAAAAGAAGCGATCGAGGCGGTGAAAGAGGCCAGAGCGCACGGGGACTTAAGTGAAAATTTTGAGTACCACGCGGCCAAAAAGGACAAGAACACGAACGAGAGCCGGATCCGCTATCTTGAGCGCATGGTGAAGACGGCGCACGTAATCTCCGATGACTCAAAAGACGATGAAGTCGGGCTGAATAATACGGTGCAGGTTTATTTTGAGGAAGACGATGAAGTCGAGACGTACAAACTGGTGACGACGGTCCGCGGCAATTCCATGAACGGGCTGATCAGCATCGAGTCGCCGCTGGGCAAGGCGCTGCTTGGTCATAAAGTAGGCGACCGTGTGCATGTGCAGGTCAATCCGGACTATGGGTACGAGGTGGAGATACGTTCGATTGAGAATACAGTGGACGACGGAACGGACGCGATCCGAAAATTTTAAAAGCCGCCGTCCGGGGCTTTCAATCGAGTAGGAGGCGTTTTTCCTCCTGCTCGTCTGCGCGGCCCAGGTGCTGCGTCAGCAGCTGGTTTCCCTGCCTGGGCCTGCCTGCGATCGAGTAGGAGGCGTTTTTCCTCCTGCTCGTCTGCGCGGCCCAGGTGCTGCGTCAGCAGCTGGTTTCCTTGCCTGGGCCTGTGCATAAAAAGGAGGGAGCCTCCGCACATTCCTGTACGAAGGCTTCCAAAGAAGAGAAAATGTATGAAAACTTAACGAATGTTAAGACTGCTGTTTGTCGAAGCCGGAACGAGTACACACGCGCCACGTACTGTTCAGACTTCATTTTATTAACAAAAGGGATTCGCGAATCTGTTTTCCTTTGGTTATCTTATGTCTAAGAGTATATGCGGAAATTGTGTCCAAAT
>CANQUH010000099.1 GCA_947626965.1 uncultured Lachnospiraceae bacterium | reverse complement strand
GCATGGGACGTTATTCCAAACCCTGTGCCGACCATCATCGTCATAACTGCTGCAAAAGAACAAACCGCCATTTTCCTTATTGTGTTACATTTCTTTTTCATTGTCTCATCTCCTTTTAATTTTAAATTTTATATTGGTTTCCTTATATTTTCAGATTCAGCTTCTGTGCTTTGTCTGTTTTTGTTTTGTTGTCTTTATTATACACATTTCCCATCACACTTTTATCACTTTTTTAACGATTTTTTCCATTTTGTGATTTCTTTGCGGCGGCAGGTCGGACGGATATACCTGCACGTTTATTTTGATATTTAATGCTTGACAAATACTTTTTACACGGTGTATTATGTAAATAAATTTCTATATTAATTATAACTTCTCTTTTCTGCAAATTTTCTGTCTTTTTATTTTATCTTTTTATCATATTTCTCTTGTAACTTTCCACATTTCTATGTTAAAATAAGGAGGATTTCTATTGCAATGACTACAGATGACATCAAAAAACTGCTGGACCGCCTGTTTCCCTGGCGGCATGCCCGCCTGAACCGCAAATTCAAGGATCATCTTTTCCGCTTTCTCTTTCGTGAAAAGGAAGACCTTCTGTCCCTCTACAACGCAGTCAGCGGGACGGATTACAAAAATCCCGATGATCTGACCATCATGACCCTGGAGGACGTCATCTACCTCGGCATGAAGAATGACGTCAGTTTCCTGATCGACGGCAGACTCAATCTTTACGAACATCAGAGCAGCATCTGCCCGAATATGCCTCTGCGCGGGCTGTTTTACTTCTCTCAGATGCTGCAGGGCTACGTAGACCAGAAAGAGCTGAACATCTACTCTTCCACGAAGGTATCTCTTCCTGTGCCGTACTATATCGTGTTCTATAATGGAACGGCAAAGCTTCCGGAGCGCAGTGAGCTGCTGCTATCCAGCCTGTTTGATGATGACGCGCATAAAAATGAAGGAAATTTGCCCGGATCTGAAGAGGACGCACATGAGACTGAGAATGACACTCTCAGAGCGAAAGGAAATCTGCACAGGGACGCGGCCCTGGAATGCAGAGCTGTGGTTCTGAACATCAACGAGGGATACAACGTGGAGATCATGAAGAAATGCCGGACACTGGCGGACTACTCTGCTTTCGTCCAGAAGATCCGGGAATATCAGAAAGAGGGGTTCGACATCCCGAAGGCAGTTGCTCTGGCGATCGATTACTGTATTGAGAATGACATCCTCGCAGACGTGCTGCGCAGGAATCGTGGGGAGGTGACGGATATGATTCTGACCGTTTACAATGAAAAACTGCATAACAGGACTCTGAGAGAGGAAGGACGGCAGGAAGGCACCAGAAGAGTGAATGCTTTATACAAACAGCTGCTGGAAGACAACCGGCTGGATGATCTGAAGCGTTCAACAGAAGATCCCGAATACCAGGAATTTCTGTTCAAAGAATACAATCTTTAATGCCTGGATGGGAAAGAAGGGGGTGCGCACGGACTCTGTCCGTACGCATCCCCTTCTCTGTCTGCATTTCTTCCGGAGATCTGCCCGCCGCGGGATATCCCGCAGCGGGTATTTCCTCCTTCAGGAACCTTTTTCTGTTTTCCCGTTTTCTGTTGACTGCAGATGTTCGCCAGATCTGTTACTTCCGGACGCGTCTCCTTCTTTCGAAGAAGAGAACTGCCAGCACCGCCGCGGCCGCCAGGAAGATTCCAAGATACAGCCATACCGGTGTCTCGTCTCCTGTCTTCACAGAGGACTGCGGGACATAATTGTCTCCGCCGCCTCCGGAGTTGTTTCCGCCGCCGTTTCCGTTTTCATCCGGTTTCTCGGTCTCGTCGTTTCCTCCTTCAGTCTCCTGCTCTCCGCCTTTCTCCCTGTTCGTGATCGTCGTCTCTCCTGCGGTGTTATTCGTCATCTCCAACACCGCTCCTTCCACGCTCACCTCATACTGGAAGCTTGCGGATTTCTCCACCGGCGTTCCGTCCTCGTACACCTCTGTTACGTACAGCGTCGCAGTCTCGTCTGACGCCATCGATACTTCCACCGTTGCCGTCGCCCGGCTGTTTCCGTTCAGCGCCAGCTGTACAATGTTCTCTGATACCCTCTCGGACAGCTGCGTATGCTCCGCATCATCAAAGATTCCTGCATAGAACACTTCCGTCGACGCCATCTCGTATCCGTCCGCTCCGAGCAGCCTCTTCGTGATCGTCAGTTCTCCCACGTTGTAAGGATGCACCGGCAGCGCCGGGCTGTTCGTGATCGTCGTCGCAGCGCTCGTATGCTCTTCGTTCAGCGTCACTTCCCCATCCTCTACCAGGAAGTCATACTCGAATTCGGATCCGGTTCTTACCGGCGTTCCGTCTTCCGTAACTTCCGTCACGTACAGTTTCAGCTCCTCATCCGGCATCAGCGATACGCTCACCGTCTCCGTTACCGTGCTGTCTCCGCCAAGCGCAAGCGGAACAATGTTCTGCGACACCTTATCCGACAGTTTCGTGTGCTCCGCGTCCTCAAAGATTCCTGCATAGAACGTGTCACTGCTCTTCATCGGCAGGCCATCCGCTCCCACCAGCTTCTTTGTGACAGAAAGCTCTGCGTCAAGATAGTACTCCGGACCCGGGACATCAAGCAGTTCATTTTCAAACCTCACCTGTACTGTCCCGTCTTCCTGCTCCACTACTGCCTCATAGCCTTCGTTAAAGTGCGCCTCGTAAACCGTTCCGTCTCCCAGAGTGCCCGCTTCCAGCAGGACTCCGTCTTCATCCGTCTCACCAATGTAATACGTCTTTCCTGGTTCGAGGTCATCAAACTCCACGGTCGAAGAAGAAGCATTCCTGAACTCGACAGCCTTCACATCGGAAACTCTTCTTGTTCTCTCCTCATCCTCGAACAGGGCCACATAGAAGGTCTCATCCACCGCGTTGACCGGATCCCCGTTATACGTCAGGGTCTTCGTCACTGCGATCCTCGCTCCTGTAACTCGCGTATCTTCCATCACGATATTCGGAATCGTTCCGTCCTGCGCCACCGTGAAGGTGACCGGCTCTGCCAGTTCATAGAACTCCGGCGCTTCCGTTTCAGTCAGCGTGTAAGTCTTTCCGATACTCAGCTTCGCTTCCACAATATGCGGCGTGCCGTCCGAGATCCACTCTTCCACAACCGTTCCGTTCTCATCTGTAATCTGAAGGTGTGCTCCTGCGAGCGGTTCTCTCGTCTCAGCGTCAATCTTCTCGATCTCCGCCCTTGTAGCCTCATCCTCCACCAGGTAGATCGTGTTTCCGTTCTCATCCGTCGTGCGGTTCATGGTCGTGCGGATCGTTCCGTCCTGTGCCACCTCAAAGGTGATATCTGATGTGTATTTGTAGCCGTCCGGCGCCGCGGTCTCGCGCAGCAGATAGGTTCCGCCCGCTTTGAGCGCCGGCCCGAAGTCATGGGTTTCTCCAATCACGGAAGTCCACCTGTCTACTTCAGTCAGTTCGTCACCCTCCATCAGGTACAGGGTCAGCTCCGCTCCGGCCAGCTCTTCCTGGCTGGAAACATCCACTTTGTTCACAACCATATGCAGGGCCCTGTCATCCACCAGGTAAACCGTATTTCCGTCTGCATCCACTGTCGTCCTCATGCTGGTCGTGATTGTTCCGTCGTTGTTCACATGGAACTCCTGATCGGAAGTGAACGCATAGCCGTCCGGCGCCGCTTCCTCGCGGAGGATGTAGTCCCCGTTCGCCTCAAGCAGCGGCCCGAAGTCATGCGAGGTCACTCCGTCGGATACCCATCTGTCCACTACTGTCTCTGTTCCGTCCGCGTTCCGTCTCAAGACGGTCAGCGTTGCTCCCGCAAGTTCCTCATCAGTCTCCACATCCACCTTGGTCACATGCAGCTCTATTGCACGGTCTTCCACCAGATATACAGTATTGCCGTCCTCGTCCACTGCTGTCCTCATGCTGGTCGTGATTGTTCCGTCGTTGTTCACATGGAACTCCTGATCTGCCACAAATCCGTAGCCCTGCGGCGCTGCCTCCTCACGAAGGATGTAATCTGCGTTCGCCTCAAGCAGCGGGCCAAAGTCATGCGACGTCACTCCGTCAGATACCCATCTGTCCACTACGGTCTCTGTTCCGTCTGCGTTCCGTCTCAGGACGGTCAGCGTTGCTCCTGCAAGTTCCTCTTCCGTCTCCACGTCCACCTTGGTCACATGCAGTTCGATTGCACGGTCTTCCACCAGATATACGGTGTTTCCGTCCTCATCCACTGCCGTCCTCATGCTGGTCGTGATTGTTCCGTCGTTGTTCACATGAAACTCCTGGTCTGCCACAAAACCATAGCCCTGCGGCGCTGCTTCCTCGCGGAGGATGTAATCTGCGTTCGCCTCAAGCAGCGGGCCAAAGTCATGGGATGTTACTCCGTCGGATACCCATCTGTCCACTACGGTCTCTGTTCCGTCCGCGTTCCGTCTCAGCACGGTCAGCGTTGCTCCTGCAAGTTCCTCTTCCGTCTCCACGTCCACCTTGGTCACATGCAGTTCGATTGCACGGTCTTCCACCAGATATACGGTGTTTCCGTCCTCATCCACTGCCGTCCTCATGCTGGTCGTGATTGTTCCGTCGTTGTTCACATGAAACTCCTGGTCTGCCACAAATCCGTAGCCCTGCGGCGCTGCTTCCTCGCGGAGGATATAATCCGCATTCGCCTCAAGCAGCGGACCAAAGTCATGCGAGGTCACTCCGTCAGATACCCATCTGTCCACTACTGTCTCTGTTCCGTCCGCGTTCCGTCTCAGCACGGTCAGCGTTGCTCCTGCGAGCTCCGCGCCCGTTTCCACGTCTACCTTGGTCACGTGCATCTCGATCGCCGTATCATCCATCAGATAAACGGTGTTTCCGTCTTCATCCGTGGTTGTTCTCATGCTGGCCGTGATCGTTCCGTCTTTATTTACATGGAACTCCTGATCCGATGTAAAGGCGTAGCCCTGCGGCGCTGCTTCTTCGCGAAGAATATAATCCATATCCGCATCAAGCATTGGTCCAAAATTATGGGGTGTTACTCCGTCGGATGTCCATCTGTCCACTACCGTCTCTGTTCCATCCGCATTCTTCTTCAGAACCGTAAGCGTTGCTCCCGCAAGCTCTGCGTCTGTTGTTGCATCCACCTTGGTTACATACATGACAATCGCCGTATCATCCACCAGATAGATTGTGTTTCCGTCCTCATCCTCGGCCGTCTTCATTCCGGTTGTAATCGTTCCATCCTCATTTACATGGAACTCCTGATCCGCAACGAAATCATAACCTCTCGGCGCCGCTTCCTCACGCAGGATGTAGTCCCCACCTGCTTCGAGCACCGGGCCAAAGTCATGGGAAGTTTCTCCGTCGGATGTCCAGCTGTCTACTACCGTTTCCGTTCCGTCCGCATTCTTCTTCAGAACCGTCAGTTTGGCTCCTGCAAGCTCCTCATCCTTTGATACATCCACCTTCTTCACAGGCATCCGGAGCGCCTGATCGTCTACCAGATATACCGTATTACCGTCTTCATCCTCGGCTGTCCTCATATCATCGGTTGTGATCGTTCCATCCTCTTCCACATGGAATTCCTGATCCGCTGTGAAAGCGTAGCCCTGCGGCGCTGCCTCTTCGCGGAGGATATAACTTTCTCCTGCCTCGAGCAGCGGACCGAAGTCATGGGAATCTTCTCCGTTTGACGTCCAGCTCTCTATCTCCTCCTCTGTATCGTCTGCATTCTTTTTCAGCAGAGTCAGCTTAGCTCCTGCAATCTCTTCATCCGTCTCCACGTCCACCTTGGTTACATGCATCTCAATCGCCGTATCATCCACCAGATATACGGTATTGCCGTCTTCATCCTCGGCTGTCCTCATATCGGTTGTGATCGTTCCATCCTCTTCCACATGGAATTCCTGATCCGCTGTGAAAGCGTAGCCCTGCGGCGCCGCTTCCTCGCGAAGAATGTAATCCCCGTTCGCCTCAAGCAGCGGACCGAAGTCATGGGAATCTTCTCCGTTTGACGTCCAGCTCTCTATCTCCTCCTCTGTATCGTCTGCATTCTTTTTCAGCAGAGTCAGCTTGGCTCCTGCAAGCTCTTCATCCGTCGCAACATCCACTTTGGTCACATGAAGATCCAGAACCTTATCCTCCATCACGACCTTTTCCAGTTCATCCGTGGATTTCATATTTTCCGGAATCGTGAACTCAATATCCGCGGAGTATGCGTAACCTGTCGGGGCAGCTTCCTCATGCAGCGTGTAGGTTCCCGGTTTCAGACCCTTGATAACTTTTGAGGTCGTCCCGGATACCCAATCAAGTTTCTCACCATATGCCGTTTCAACGACGTTTCCATCTTTATCAAGTACCTGCAGACGCGCTCCTGGCAGTTCCGCCTCCGCCGTCGTTACCGACTGCTTGCTGATCTCGATTTCCGCCGCTGTGTTGCTAATTACTGGCATTTCCGCAACTATTTCTCCGTCTACCCGTTTGTCGCTGATCGTAAACTGTTTGCGTTCCGCAATCGTAAAGCCTTCCGGCGCGGAAACTTCCTCAAGGAAATAGTCACCTGCCGCCAGACCATAGATTATACCTGAGATATACTTCTTCTCTGTCCCATTCCAGTTTGACTCTGTCAGCGTTATTTCTCTGGTATCTCCAGGACCGGAAACCGGACGGATCTTCAATACGACGCTTTCGCCCGCTTTCATCTTGTAGCCGTTCTCAAATTCCTTCGCCACACGAACCTCGGTCCGGTCATCCACCATCGTGAGCGTCACAACCTGTGTTCCATCCACTTTCGTGTAGGTGCTGCCGCCTTTTGTCGTCACCCTGCCTGTATCATCCACCCAGAATTCAATACTGTCCGCATAGACACGTCCTCTCGGCGCATAATTTTCCTCCAGCAGGTAATGGCCCTGCGGCAATCCCGTGAATACCTTCGCAGTTCTGCCCGAATACCATTTAAGTATCTCATTCGGCGTCCTTAACTCACTCTCATAGAAGATCGTCGTGGCTATACTGCCATCCTTCAGATCTATAACACGAAGGTTTGCTCCTGAAAGCGGATTCCCATTCTCATCCACCTTTGCAAAAGCGATCTTGGTGGTTGCATTGTTGACTCCGATCGTCTGAACCGGAACTACCGTAACATTTTCATCTCCTGAATAAGTGACTTCGAAATCAATCGTAATCTCTTTCTCATCCTCACCTTCTCTCAGCATCTCATAGCCATTCGGCACTTCCACCTCATAGAGCCTGTATTTTCCTGCCGGAAGACCATAGATCTCGTCAGACAGGTATCCTTCACCAGACTTCTCTGCCGTATTGGGATCAATTACAATCTGACAATCCTCTCCCAGAGCTTCTTTCATACGCTCTTCCACCGTAACACCCGGGTTCATGTTGTCTTTTATCTCAACCGGCGTAAGTTTAAAGACAAATCTGTCTCCGGCTTTCGGCACATACTCATTAAACCGCTCCAGTTTCTTTTCAATCCGGATACGGGTCTCGTAGTTCGTCAGTGTTTTTATTACAACCGGCTCGGTCGCTTTCTGGTTTGCTGCCACTGTAAATTTCATCGGCTTTGCCTTTACAAATCCAAGCGGCGAAGATTCCTCCACCAGATAATAATCACCTGGCTCCAGTCCGTAAACCGGGTAATAGGATCCGTTATTCGCCTGCACATTAAACAGCAGATAACCGTTTGGCTCTCCTGCCTCAGGTTTGTCGCCATTTGGATAATGTGCATTCTTAAGCGTCACCACGTTTTTCCCTTCTGAATCCGTGGTAATCGCCAGCGTGACGGTATCCATATGGTTCCCATCTTCAGTGACTTTGGTAAACCTCATCTCATAGAGACTGTTGACCATACGTATCTTGTCCTTGGTTCCATCCACTTCTGCACGAACCCATGATTCCGCAAGGAACTGTTTTTCCATCCCGCTCTCATTTTGGCTGGCAAGAATGTATACTTCTCCGCCGTCATCACTGTCCCTGTTCCTGGTCTTGTTATGTTTATCTTCAATCTTAAACACAATCGGATCAGCCAAAGTATAGCCCGTCGGAGCGCTCAGCTCAGCCAGCGTATACACTGTATCAAGTTCCAGTCCCTTGATTACCCATGGACTTCCATCAGACGTCCATGTTTTGACAGCTTCCATATTCTTGAAATCTGTAGTCTTATCGTATCTTCCTTCATAAACTGCCAGCTCGGCGCCTCCTTGCGGAATGACACCTTTCTTTTCGTCAATGCCGTTTACAAAAGAGTATTTCTCGATTTCGACTTTCGTCTGGTAATCTCTCATGACAAGCAGATTGGTCTCTTTTCCTTCATGCGGAGAAATTGTCGTTTTGCCGTCCGCATCAATTTCAACGGTAAATTCAATATCTTCTGCCAGGATCCAGGTCCTGTTTCCATTTTCATCTTTCGGAGTTTCTGCCTCATGCAGAATGTACTTCTTTCCCGGAGCCAGACCATTGATTGTTACTGGTTCATCTGTTGTTGTCCATTCCAGACTCTCACCATAAACGTTACTTGCTACCTTACCGCTGCTCTTTTCAAGGATCTGAAGTTTTGCTCCCGCAATGTAGTCTCCTTTCTCCTCCTCGGCGTCACTGTCGGAAAGGATTCCTTTCTTTCCTATTCTGATCTCCGTCGCAACATTTGTGATTTCTGCTTTTGACTGAATCAGAGTTCCTTCCGGATCTGTCTCTGTCTCACCATTGACAACAAGTTCATCCGTTTGAAGGATAAATCCTGCCGGTGCGGAAATCTCTTTCACCTCATAAGTTCCTGCCGGAAGACCGATCAGTTCGATCGTGTTTTTCCCTTCCGTCAGGCTTACCTGTGTTCTCAGCTTCGTCACAGGCGTTTCCGGATCAATCCCATATCTGTACGTAACAGTCGCAGAACCCTCCGGACGTTCCGGATCCGGAACAACATTTGTCGGATCAATTTCATAGGAGTCCTTTCCATTCAGGTAAAGTTCAAATTCTACCGTCTGGCCCTCTCCCAGGGTGAAGCCCTGTTTGCCTCCAAATGTCGTTTCGTCTGGTTTAAAAATTTTCACAATCTGCGCTTTTGTCTTCTCGTCGGCAATTGTGACAATTTTCGCCTTGATTTCCGCCTCGTTATCCTTATCCTGGTCTACTGTAAACGATTTATTATTCGTGTTCTTCACATAACCTGTCGGCGCTCCCGCTTCAACCAGCTCATAATTTCCTGCCGGAAGGCCATAGACCGTCACATAATCGTCTGTGCTTACCCACTCCAGTTTTGTACTGTAAGTACCATCCGGAAGCTCGACTCCAACTTTGATTCCCGCATTTTGTCCCTGGATATCTTTGAGATCAACGACCTTTCCATCCTGCTGAATCTGAAGCTTTGCTCCTGGAATCAGGTTACCGCTTTCATCTACCTTGGCAAATCTGGACTCTTTCAGGGTATCTTTCATCACTATAGAAGTAATTTCTGTTTTGCTATTAACATCTATAATCTTAACAATACTCTTACCATCACCATCAATTTCATTTGTAATTTCAAATACTATATCCGGTGCTTTCGTATATCCAGCCGGGGCAGTCTCCTCATGCAGTGTGTAAGGACTATTGATCTCCAATCCAGTAACCGTCCAGCTGCTATTGCTGCTGTCGGAAATCCAAACTGGTTCTCCAGTCGTTTCCATACCTTTGTAAATTTTAAGAACTGCGCCAGTCAGACTATTCTGTCCTGCCAAAGCTCCTGCGGCCACCTTGGATATGTCAACCTTTGTCTGTTTATCCGTTACTTCTTTAGAAATAATTCCTACATCTTCTGTACTGTTATCTGTAATCTCAAATTCTACATCATTCGCAAGTTCAAAACCTTCCGGAGCCTCTACTTCATGAATCCAATATATCCCTGTCGGAAGTTCATATATTTCTTCAGATTTATGCTCTTTAGATAATGTAAATGAATTGACTTCTTTCCCTTCCTTATTCGTGAACGAGACTATGTTCCCTGCTTTATCCTTAATCTGGAACGTTACCGAGGTTCCTTTCGGCCAGTCAAGATCTTTTGTTCCATCTGGTGACTTAAATGTCTTGACAACCTCAACTTTCGTTGGAGTATTCGGAATTAGAGAGCCATCCTCCACCTTAACTTCTCCGGTCTTATATTTTCCGGCATCTTTCAACGATACTTTATATGCTGTTCCATTAAGAAGATAACCCTCCGGTGCTTTGGTCTCTTTTACCCATACAGCACTATATTTTCCAATTACAAGTTCACAAGAAGCATTTCCGTTTGTGTCAGTCGTCATTTCGCCAACAAGATCTGTACATCCTTCATCACTATAAACTTTAAACTCTGCACCTGCAAGAGTTTTGCCTTTATAGCCAGTCTTTGTCAGAGAAATGATTACTCCCGTCCAGTTATTAAACGTTATAGATGTGACACCGCTACTAATATCATTGCCGTTTTCGTCTTTTATTATCTTCGTTATGATCTGTGTGTCTTTCTTTATCGTATACTTATATTGAGTATAAGTTACCTCAATATTTTTAAAAGTATTGCCAGTTGTTGTATGCGTCAACGTCACAGTCTCGCTTTTTACAAAATTCCTTTCAAGCGTAACGTCGATTTTATACAGCGACTGATCATACACCGTCTTGCCGTCAGAAGGATCTTTCTCCCGTAAATAGAATGTATAGGGAACCGTCTTGTTTTTCTCTTTCGACGGATCGAAACCCGTAATCAGGTCGCTCATATACCCGTCCAGCGTGAACGTAACATTTCCTTCAGCGTTGTTTTCCTCGGTCGCAATGACATTCTTATCCTTATCGAGCAGTTCAAATTTGAACGGATCCTTTGCCGGTTCACCGTTCAGCTGCTTCTTTGCAGGGATTGTGACATCCAGCACAGCAAAGTTAATTTTAGTATTCTCATCGAGTCCAAAATACAGGCCACCGTTGCACCCGATTCCTCCACCATGCACAGTGGATTTGTTTCCAGAGATGAGAACACCATTAATCGGAACCTTGCTCTTAGACTCATCCGAGGGATCTGCAACAAGGGCAACATCTGTGCGCGTGTATCCTATCACTTCATTGTCTTTAATCTTACGGTCTTTTTCAATCTGCTTTCCATCCTTCCCGGCAGTAACCGTATAGTTTGCAGATCCCCCGCCTACCATATAGTTACTGACAATAGTAGAACCGGAGTTGTAAAAGTCCTTTGATCTTTTACCCGTGATTCCTTCACTTGTTGCCGCGTTGTAATGATCAATGATCTCAGCAGTTGCTTCACTTTTTCCTCCGTACCACATAGTGTGCGTCGTCCCATGAGCAGTGTTTCCATAAAGCGCCACACCATCCAGTGCTACAATTGATATTTCACCGTGGCAGCATCCGGCAATTCCTCCGCCGAAACCATCTGCGGTGTTCCCTGTTACTCTTGCGTTGATCAGTGTCGCTATACCACCATTATTGATGTACAGCCCGCCGCCGCCAAGGTCCGTCGTGGAGTTACAGGTGTTATTTATAATCTGTCCACCGCTTATTGTAGCCGTTCCCCAAACAAAAATGCCGCCACCTTCGCCTGCAAAATATTGCCTGCTGCCGTCAATAGTTTGGTTATCAGAGACTGTACCTCCTTCCATTGTGAAGGTTCCCTTCTGGCCAACAAAAATGCCGCCGCCACGCTGCGCTGTGTTATTTTCGATCGTTCCGTTTTTCAGTTCGAGACTTCCGTTTTCAACATAGACACCGCCGCCAACGCTGCATGTTCCGTCACCACGCCCTTCCAAGCCGCTACCCTTTATTACAGTACCTGTACCACCTGTAACGGTCACACCATCAAGAATAACTTTACCTCCATTGATGATGCGGATAGCACTTCTATTTTGGCCGCTCGCATCAATTGTGCCGCCGCCACTAAAGGTAACTGTACAATCATCGATCACATAAGCACCCTTATGTGTGCCATTTACAGTGATTGGCCCGCTTGTCTTGATTGTTTGTGTATCGTTAACCATGGTAGAAAAAGGCATATTGATTGTATTGATGTTATTCTTGCCGTTTTTCAGCGACAGATTCAGCATCGGATTCGCCACGCCTTCCAGCTCGCTTACCGGGATCTGGATCGTCTGCGTCCAGCTCTCGTTCTCCTCGAGGGCTTCCGG
>CANQUH010000098.1 GCA_947626965.1 uncultured Lachnospiraceae bacterium | reverse complement strand
GAAGCATTTAACCGGTGCGAATCCCTGGAAGCGGCCGAACTTCCGGACGGGCTGCGCAAAATCGAACGGCACGCCTTTTACCGCTGCAAGAGCATGAAATCCGTCCGTCTTCCGGATACGCTGCAGTACATCGGAGAACGTTCCTTCTATTTCTGCGGGCTGGAGTCCCTTGAGCTGCCGGATTCCGTCACCTGCCTGGACAACCAGGCATTTTACCACTGCAACTATCTGACGGAGGTGCGCCTTCCTCCCAGCATTACCCATATCGGGGAGCAGGCATTCCACGGCTGCATCCGGCTGAAATACCTGGAGATACCGTACAATCCGGAATATATCGGGCCGAAGATCGCCAACATCGGCACTGTGATCCGCTGTTACCGCGGCTCCAGAGTGGCTTCCTACTGCAGTGAAAACGGACTGGACGTGGAATATCTGAAAAGATGACGCGCAGTTTTTGTTTTTCCTTGCATTTTTATGAGATATATTGTAGAATATTCCCTACGACGATTACCATTTCCTGGTTCTGTTTGTCCCGGTCAGCGCGCCGGGGCCGCAGTTAGAGGGGATCAGGTGCGAATCCTGAACAATATTTTATATATTCTCCGTGTTCACGCGGTCATGTCTTATAGCAAACGACAAAAATATTTGCCGTTTGCTATAAACCCTCCGGGGGATGCGCACGAATTTGAAGCGGAAAACTGCCGCCTGAGCGGCACAAATTCGGCGCAGGGAACCGCATACCGCCGTGTCAGTCGGAACAGCCCTGACGGATCTAAACCATATCTATGCCTATAGAGAGTGGAACGGTGATTACTGCATAAGGCCGGTCTCACAGCAGAGACGGCGGCAGTTATGAATATTTATTGAGAAAGCTCTGTTTCGCGCAGAGATACCGGGCGCCAGGCGTCCGGTTATTGCTGACCGCAGAAAAAGGGCTTTCCGTAAATTTCACCGGAATCCTCCTCTGTCCTGGGCGCCCGGCGGTAATCATCTGCCTCAATCCACATAAAGTTTTATTGACGCTCCATTTGCAGGAAGGTTCCGGCAGCATTGCAAAGGAGTATTTTTTATGTCGTCAGATTTCGCAAAAGAGCCGGCTGCCGCTGGAGCAAAGGACAAAATTCAGAATAGAACAACCCCCTCCGGTTCCCAAAATCCGCCCGATGAAAAACGCGGAAAAAAGGAGCTCGTGATCTCCAGCTCTGTAAAACACATACCGGCAAAAGCATACAGAGATAAAAAACGCATAGGTTCTGTCAGATTTCCGGAAACCCTTGTCTCGATTGGGGAGGCGGCATTTTCCGGCTGTCTGAATATCGAAGAACTGCGGCTTCCCGACAGCCTGAAGAGAATAGGGGACTGTGCTTTCAGACAGTGCAATTCCCTTACCAGTGTTTATCTGCCGCCCGCGCTGAAAAGGCTGCCTCAAAAAACATTCCTGCAGGACCTGCAGCTGAAATCCGTTATATTTTCGGATAAAAGCAGGCTGTCCAGGATTGAATCCAGCGCATTTTCCGAGTGTACCGCCCTCCCATCCATAGATCTGCCATCTTCATTAAAAGTGATCGGGAACCGGGCATTTTACCGCTGCCGGAAATTAAAAACCGTCCGGTTCCCGGAAGGTCTGGAAAGTATTGGCAGGGAAGCTTTTTATTTCTGCGGACTCGAGTCTATGGAGCTGCCCAAATCTCTAATCCAGCTCCATGACAGCGCGTTTTTCGGATGCAAAAGCCTGACGGAAGTCCGGCTGCCTGAGAATGTCCGGTATATCGGAAAATGGGTTTTCCATGGATGCAATCGTCTGAAGTATCTGGAGATCCGCCACGATCCGGACTACATCGGGCCGTGGATCATCAACCGGGCGGCCACGATCCGCTGCTATAAGGATTCCGTCGTGGACCGGTACTGCCAGGAATCCGGACTTCAGACAGAATATCTTTGATATTTTTCTTGCTTTTTTGAAAAATTTGTTGTAAAATATCAGAAAATTGAATAAATTCCAACAATTACCGGTTCCAGGTTCTGTCAGTCACGACACAGGATGTCGGACTGCAGGTGAAAAGGGAAACAGGTGGGAATCCTGTACAGTCGTGCTGCTGTATACGTGCAGTCATGTCTCATAATCCATTGTGGTCATCCATGAGAAGGGGAGGCATGGCGCTACTGCGTGAGTCAGAAGACCTGCCTGGAGCTGCTGCCATTTGCTACACGCAATGGGAAATGGTGAGGTGGTTTTCTTTTGTGTACCCTTTTTGAGGGAAGCAGAAAACCTCTGCCAGCAGCCTTCCCTGCTTCGTGTAAGCGGCGTCATGGCAGACAGCAGATCGGTAATGTGGCCTGCAGAAATTCATCTGTTTGCAAAAACAAATTTTGCAGGTCGGCGGCAGGATTTTGAATCATCGGGTTTTGCCGCGGTACGTTATTTCTATAGTTTCGCTGACACTCCATTTGCAGGAAGGCGCTGATCTTCATCGCAAAGGAGTGTTTTTTATGTCAGCAAAACTTCAGACGAACAAACCCATTGCCGTCAAAAGCAGCAGCTCGAACCTTTATGTTGCCCGGAACATGGAGCTTCCGGATTCTGTCGTTCACATCGGGGCAGGCGCGTTTCAGAACAAAAGCATCCTCCGGTCTGTCCGGTTCCCCCAAAATCTCCGGACGATTGAAGCACAGGCATTTTCCAGATGCACGGAAATCCGTCAGATCACTCTTCCTGACAGCGTGCGGGAACTGGGGGCCGGCGTTTTTTCAGGCTGTACGAAACTGAAAAGTGTTTCGCTTGGAAGCAGTCTGTCCCGGATCGGGGACAGCGCCTTTTCGGGATGTACGTCCCTTGCCTCCCTGGAACTTCCGTCCGGATTAAGAGTGATCGGAAGCCGGACCTTTTGCTGCTGCAGAAGCCTGAAAACGGTCCGGTTCCCGGATTCCCTGGAATTTATCGGACAGGAAGCCTTCTATTCCTGCGGGCTGGAATCTCTGGAACTGCCGGATTCCCTTGTCTGGATCGGCGACAGCGCCTTCCTCAAATGTACTTCTCTGACAGAAGTGCGTCTGCCCGAAAGCGTCCAACATATTGGAAAATGGATCTTTCACGGCTGCCGGAATCTGAAATACCTGGAAATCCGCCACGATCCGGAGTATATCGGGCCGTGGATCATCAATAAAGCAGTCACCATCCGCTGTTATAAGGATTCTGCCGCGGACCAGTACTGCCAAAAATCTGGGTTCAGGACCGAATATTTCTGACAGCCCGGCAGGCCCTGGTTTCGGCGTTTGAAAATGCACAGGCCCAAACCTGTGAAATACGGACGGCACTGCGCTCCACCGAACAGAAACTAAAGGAAATTAAATAAAACCCTTGAAAATATTGTATTTTCAAGGGTTTTCAAACTCTCATTATAATCTTGAAAAAACAGAATTACATTCCCATCTGCTTCGCAACTTCAGCCGCGAAATCTTCTTCCTTCTTCTCGATTCCTTCACCGGTCTCCCAGCGGACGAATCCCTTGATCGTGATGTTCGCGCCGTTTGCCTTCTTCACAGAATCCACATACTGCTGTACGGACTGCTTTCCATCCTCTGCCTTTACATAGATCTGATCCATCAGGCAGAACTCCTTGAGCTCTTTGTTGACACGGCCGTTGATCATTCCCTCGATGACCTTCTCCGGCTTGGAAGCTTCTTTCGGATCGTTCATGATCTGAGCGCGAAGGATCTCTTTCTCATGTGCGATGAACTCGTCGCTGATCTCGTTTCTGTTCGTGTACTGCGGTCTGAGAGCTGCTACCTGCATGGCGATATTCTTTGCCATCTCTTTGATATCGTCGTTCACAACATCTGTCACAACGTCAACGAGAACGCCGATCTTGCCGCCCATATGCGTGTAGGACGCGATGAAGCCCTCGGTCTCTGTAACCTGCTGGAATCTTCTGATGTTCATGTTCTCGCCGATAACCGCGATCTGCGCCGCCAGAGCTTCCTTTACAGTCATGCTGCCGTCGAATTTCCACGGCTCCGCAAGGAATGCGTCGATATCCGCCGCTGTCGTATCCATGGCCTGCTCTGCAACCTGCGCCACATAGTTCTGAAATTTCTCGTTCTTCGCGACGAAGTCTGTCTCAGCGTTGACCTCAACCGCGACTGCCTTCTTCGCATCTGCGGATACGTCCACTCTTACAAGACCTTCTGCAGCGATTCTTCCTGCCTTCTTCTGAGCGGAAGCAAGTCCTTTCTCTCTCAGAAACTCAATCGCCTTGTCCATATCGCCGTCGGTCGCCGTCAGAGCCTTCTTGCAGTCCATCATGCCGGCGCCTGTCATCTCTCTTAACTCTTTTACCATTCCTGCTGTAATAGCCATTTTGTATTCTCCTCTTAATATCTTTTATAGAATTACTCCGCAAGTGCCTCTACCGGCGCTTCCTCAACTTCCTCCGGAATCATTTCCTCCATACCCTGCTTTGCCTCGATCACTGCGTCAGCCATCTTGGAGACAATCAGCTTGACCGCACGGATTGCGTCGTCGTTGCCCGGGATCACATAGTCGAGCTCTTCCGGATCGCAGTTTGTATCGCAGATACCGATGAGCGGGATACCCAGCGTATGCGCTTCCTGCACACAGATTCTTTCCTTCTTCGGGTCAACCACGAAGATCGCGTCCGGGATTCTCTTCATTTCCTTGATGCCGCCAAGGTTCTTCTGCAGCTTGCTCTGCTCTTTCTTCAGGGCAATAACTTCCTTCTTCGGAAGAACGTCGAATGTTCCGTCCTGCTCCATCGTCTCGATTGCTTTGAGACGTCTTACCCTGCTCTGAATTGTCTTGAAGTTTGTCAGCATACCGCCGAGCCATCTCTCGTTTACATAGAACATGCCGCAACGCTCCGCCTCAGCCTGTACAGCATCCTGCGCCTGCTTCTTTGTTCCCACGAACAGGATTGATCCGCCGTTCGCAACGATATCGCATACCGCGCGGTAAGCCTCGTCAACCTTGCCGACTGATCTCTGAAGGTCGATGATATAGATGCCGTTGCGCTCTGTGTAGATGTACTCAGCCATCTTCGGGTTCCATCTTCTGGTCTGATGTCCAAAATGAACACCTGCTTCAAGTAACTGCTTCATTGAAATAACGCTCATGTCTTTTTCTCCTTTTTGGTTAATATCTTCCGCATGATTCAAATTCACGGAGACCGGAATCTGCGTGTTCAGCCGAACATCCGGCATCACTGCAGACGACATGTTCATCCTGCCTTTTCCGTACAGACATTCATACCCTGCACCACAAAAGCAAACTCTGCCCAGACATTCTGGGCGCCTGCATTTCAAAGCCCGCCCGCAGGCCGTATCTTTGCTCCGGCACCGTCCATGAAATTCTCATGCGTGTTTACTGCAACTCTAGTACTATAACATAAAGGGCCTGCAAAACGCAAGCCCTTTCTATCATATATTTCCAGCTTTTTTATCACTTTGGTTACAGTTTACACCTCCACTGAATTCGAGATGATTTCCACACAAATTGTCCGGAAATCCCGAGGTCCGCGGCGTGAACAGTGACACTCTACTCCCTCCGCAGCGCCTCGATCGGGTCCAGGTTCGCCGCCTGGACGGACGGCAGAAATCCAAACACAATTCCAATCAGCATCGAGAAGAGCACCGCCACCGCGGCCGCCGGGATGCTGACCGCCACAGCCACGCCGGACACTTTGTTGATGACCCTCGCCATGCCGATCCCTGTCGCGACTCCGATAATGCCTCCCATGCTTGTCAGCACAGCTGCCTCCGTCAGGAACTGGCCAAGGATCGTGCTCTTGCGGGCGCCGATCGCCTTCTTGAGACCAATCTCGCTGGTACGTTCCGTCACCGAGACAAGCATGATATTCATAACGCCGATACCGCCTACGAGAAGCGAAATGCTGGCGATCCAGATGAGCTGGTTGTTCGTCGCGGCGCTCAAATCCTGAAGCTTTCTCGCCTGCTCCGCGACATTGTTCGCCTTGTACTTAATCCCGCTTCCGCTTCCGCCTTCTCCGGTTTCTTCCAAAGAACCGCTGGAAATGATCGTCGCGTTCAGAATCTCCGCGGCGTCCTCCCCGGCCTTCTCCATATCGTCCGTGCTGACCGCTTTCACGATCACATTTTCCGGCTCGTCGTAACTGTATATGATCGGCCACGCCGCCTTCGGCAGGTAAAGAACTCCGCTTGAATCCGACGTGTAACTATAGTACTGTGAGATCGTTGAGATCGCGGGAGCCTGCGACGGCTTCTCCGCCACCACGCCGACCACGGTAAACGGCACCTGGCTGATTTCCACAATCTTGCCGAGCGGATTCTCCTTTCCAAACATATTATTGGCCGCCACACTGTCCACAACCAGAACTTTATGAAACTTTTTAAAATCTTCCTCGACAAAATTCCTTCCTGTCTGCATGATCAGTCCGCAGGTTTTAAAATAATTTTCGTCAACCCCGCGCAGCTTCGCGTCGGACAGCGGCGAATTCTGGTAGAAGGTTCCGTCCGAGTTCGTCCGCTCGTTGTAACAGGTGACGCTCTCTACCGAGTCAAGTTCCAGAATTTTCTGCTTTGTCTCCGCGCTTACCTCGCGGAATCCGGTGGGAATCTCCGAGGAAGACCAGATATAAACCGGATTTCCGTTCTCCGTCATCAGAATATCCACCCTGTTGCTGCCCGCGCCGATCAGGCTCTGCTTGATCTGGTCATTCGTGCCCTTGATCGTCGAGACAATCGCAATGATCGAGGCGATACCGATGATAATACCGAGCATGGTCAGAAACGAGCGCATCTTGTGGGACCAGATACCCTGAAAAGACAGTCTTACATTTTCTAACACTTCATTGCACCTCCTGCTTTATGAGTAATCCAGCTGATCCACTTCTCTGGTCTTCGCGCCCTCAACCACATTGTTTCCGTACGGGAATGCCAGCTTATCCTGCATGGTGACGCCCTGCACGATCTCAGTTGCGTATCCGTAGATCGTCCGCCCTGTCTCCACATACTGCTTTGTCAGAAGTCCGTCCTCGCCCTGCTTCATGACATAGGTCCGTCCGTCGCTCTCCGTCCTGACAAAGAAATTCTCCAGATAGATCTCATTGCTGTAATCTTCTACCGTCTCAGAGAGCTGGATCTCGGCCGAACCCTCCGAAAGCTCGCTGTCATCATTCAGCAGAGCCTTAAATTCATAATAGGAAGCGTTTGTATTCTCATTGCCCCATCCAAAGCTGTAGGATTCCCCGGCGCTCGGATACTGGGCAATCTCCTTGATCGTTCCTGTAAAGCTGACGCCTGTCTCATCCAGCCTTCCCGAAATCACATCGCCCACCTTGATCTTCTCAAGAGAAAGCTCGTTCATGGAACCGATCGCGTACAGCCCCTGCGTGCTCGCCACCCTCGCAAAATATTCGTCATCCGAGCTTCCGTCCTCCGACCCGATGCTCAGCACCGTGCCGTTCAGCGTGCTCTTTACCACTTTGCCGTCCACAACTCTCTGCTGCTGTTTCACCTTCAGCTCCGTCTCGCGGATTTCAAGATCACATTCCTTAATCTCAGACTCCAGATCCTCGATCATTGTCTGAAGTTCTTCCGCTGTGTAGCCGGAATCGCCGCCCCAGTAATCATTCCAGCCAGGATCGAAAAATTCCGTCCATGGCTCTGTTTCCGGCTCCGATTCCGGATAAACTCCGTATTTCTCCATCAGTTCCTCAAGAAGCGGCAGGTTCCACACCAGCATCTTCCCTTCCTCCGGAAGCGCGTCGTAGGACGCCCATGCCATCTCAATCGCTGAAATGACAGCAAATTCATCCTGCGATTCATCAATCGCGTTGATCTGAAGGATCGTATCACATGCGTCCAGAACATAGCTGACCGTGATCTCCTGACTCCAGGTCTCGCCAAGCTCCGCAAAGGCATCCAGCGCCTCTTCATACGCCGCGCAGGCCGCATCGTAATCCTCGGCATTGGTCGGATCCAGCAGGGTTGTATCGATCAGAAGAATTCTGGCCGTCACATACTTCAGGCAGAGTTCTTTGTACTCTTCTTCCAGTCCTTCCGGAGAAAGCGATTCATCCTCCGCAATCGAACTTTTCAGACGGTACTGATCCATTGTATTGATCTCTTCTCCCACAAAACTCTCCGGGAGTTCTCCAAGTTTCTGCTGGAAAATGCTGATCGCGTTGTTCCAGTCCTCCAGATAAGTCTCCGCGTCCTCTGTGGAAGCCGCAAGCGTACGGAACTGGTTAATGTAGGTTCCGATGTCCGCGTCATCCATCTGCGGTTCTGTCTCATCCGGAACCTCTGTCATATCCGCTGATTCGGACTCCATCTCACTTTCGGATTCCGATTCGGTTCCGGTCTCGGACTCGGCTTCGCTTCCGGATTCTGATTCGGTCCCGGTCTCAGACTCGGCTTCGCTTCCGGACTCTGATTCGGTCCCGGTCTCAGACTCGGCTTCGCTTCCGGATTCCGATTCAGTCCCGGTCTCAGACTCGCCTCCGGACTCCGACTCGGTCCCGGTCTCACTCCCCGGCTCCGTCTCCTGACTTCCTGCCAGTTCCCTCGCGGCCTGGAGTTTTTCCTCATACTGCGCAAGCAGCCCTTTCTGATGGGAAAGCAGCTGATCATAAACACGCAGGAGCTGCTCCGCTTTTTCCTTCGCGTCAGCCTGCTGCGGATTCCACTCGCGAAGCAGCAGTTCCGCGTATCTTGTCTGATATCCTTTTACTGCTTCTCCGTTTTCCGCGGGAGTTCCCAGCAGCTTATCCGCGTAATGACTCAGTCCATCCAGAACCTCCCTGTCATTCTCAAAGCAGGCGGCAACTTCTTCTTTCCAGACATAGCCTCTGGAATTCCCCGCGTCCGCCTGGGCAAGCTTGCTCCAGAAGCTGCTGAGCGCCTGGCTGACCGGCTCCGCGATATCTCCGGAAGAGATACTGTCGGCATGCTCCCGGTACAGGGTATCAAGATTCAGAATCAGATTTTCAAACTGAAGAATCAGCGTCTCCATCTCATCCTTCATCTGCTGTTCCCTCAGTTTTCCTTCTGCTTCCTCCAGCACCTGAAGCGGCTCTGCCATCATGTCAAGTTCCTTCTGGAAAGAGTTCAGGCTACTGCAGGCTTTTCTGGCGGCCCTGACTTTCGTCTCATATGTCTCATCGTCGGTATCCATTCCAGACAGATTTTCGGCCAGAGTACCCGCATACTCTACATGGCAGATTCCGACTGTCCCAATTCCATCATAGATCTTCTGCAGTTCACCCTCATATTTCTCTTCGTCCGGCGTATCCTGTTCCCCGCTGTCCGCACTCTGAGAAACCCCGGACTGGTTCCACGCATCAATCAGATTTTTCTGAAAACGGGATTTTAATTTATACGTCCCGTCACCCTGGTAATCCGCCATGACATCGCGGTAATAAAGCGCGCTGGACAGCAGTTCTGCATACGCTTCCTCTGTGATATCCACTCCCGGCGCAGCTTTTCCCTGCTCGTCAATGCCGTAAATTTTTCCAAGCTGTCCTGCCAGATCCAGGAATTTTCCGACAACTTCCGGCTCTGTCAGACCCGCGGCAGAGTCTTTCTTTTCGCTCTGCGGCGTTTTGCCTTCTGCCGTCTCTTCTCCTGCTCCGGCCGTTTCTCCGTTCTTTCCGACATTTTTCCCGTCCAGAAGCTCTGACGCATCTTTATCCTTCGAAGGATCCTCCACCGTTTCCACATCAAGAATACTCAGTCCCGGATCCTTTGTTTCTTCGGATTCCTTCTCCTTCGTCCCGTCCTTTTCTTTCCCGGAAGGTTTCTCCCCGGCGCTCTCCGGCTCGGCAATTATCTCCTCCTCCGGGCTCCCCTCTCCGGATGCCGTCATCGTCGAGTCATTTATTTCCAGAGACGCCGTGGCTCTCGTCCCGCGCAGCTCGTCAAGCTCTTTCTGAAGACGCGTTTTGTCCAGACCGTACATCTGCAGCGTGAGCTTATCCATCTCAAGCTCCAGCTCCGGAAGCGTCATATCATAGGAAAACAGCGGCGTGCCTTCCTTCACGGTGTCGCCCGGCTTCACAAAGATCTCCTCGATCTCGTACTCATCATTCAGCGTGACTGTCTGGGCAACCTGTGAGGTCACGGTCCCGTAAAGAGAACCTTCATCACCGTAATACATCTGGTTTACATTGAGCACGGGGACGACATCCACAGGCTTCACCTGCCCCTTCATGGCACGGTAGGCCCCATAACCGATGCCTCCTGTTATCCCTGCCGCCACTACTGTCGTGATCAAAATCGTCCGAATCTTCATTCTGATTCCTCCCCTCTCATCCGGCGGGTGAAGTACGCTCCGATATCTCGCCGTCAAAAATGTCAACGATACGTTTTGCGTACCCCGCAATCCCCGGATCATGTGTGATCATCACAATCGTAACCCCTTCATCATTCAGCCGCTGAAACAGCTCCATCACCTGTTTGCTTGACTTCGAGTCAAGCGCTCCGGTCGGCTCATCCGCAAGAAGAATCTTCGGCCTGTTTACAATGGCTCGCGCGATCGCCACCCTCTGCTTCTGCCCGCCGGAAAGCTGCGTGGGCTTAAAACTCACACGATCCTCAAGCCCCACCTTCTCAAGCGCCTCTTTCGCCCGCTGCCTGCGGACTTTCTTCCTGATCCCCGCGTACACCAGCGGCAGAGCCACGTTCTCAAGCGCCGACTGCCTCGACAAAAGCTGGAAATTCTGAAACACAAAGCCGACCTTCTGCAGACGCGCCGCGGCCATCGCCCTGTCGTTCAGGGACAGCACATTTTTTCCGTCCAGTTCGTAATCTCCGGAGGTCGGCCTGTCGAGACATCCGATAATATTCATCAATGTGGATTTTCCGGAACCTGACGGCCCCATGATCGCCACATACTCTCCTTCCTCCACATGAAGCGACACATCCTTCAGAACCGGGACGGTCATCTTCCCCTGTATATAATCTTTATAGATATGGTCCAGTTTCAGGATCACAGGACATCCCCCTTTATCATTCTATCTCCTGGCCGCCCGCAGCTGCTCCGCCGATTTCCTCCGCGCCGACATACACATCCGCATCCGCGTCATAGTACGGCACATCCATACCGTCCCCGTACGTCACCACGTCGTCAGAGTCTTCCATTCCGCCCTCATTCATCATCGAATCGTCAAGACCTTCCATTCCGTCTCCGTTCATCATCGAATCGTCGAGACCTTCCATTCCGTCTCCGTTCATCATCGAATCGTCATAACCTTCCATTCCGCCTTCATTCATCATCGCGTCATCAAGGCCTTCCATTCCGTCCCCATTCATCATCGAATCGTCATAACCTTCCATTCCGCCTTCATTCATCATCGCGTCATCGAGGCCTTCCATTCCGTCGCTGTACAGAGGTTCCTCATAATTATCCAGAGACGGCACACCGATATCCGTACTGTTGTAGACAACCGGCTGTCCTTCTGCATACTCATCCATCGGAAAGGCGATATAGTCATCCTCATCGAGGCCTTCCGTGATCTCATATTTCATCTGATCTTCGTCATATTCTCCAAGCGTAACTTCCCGCTTTTCGAGGACATTGGAACTGGAGGCAGCCCACACATAGTTCGTCCCGTCTTCTTCCATAATATAGTAATCCTCGAGCCACAGCCCTTCTTTTACCTCTTCCTGACCCACATCCGCTTCCATATAGACATGCTGACCCAGGATCAGTCCCTCGGAGCTGTCAAGCTCCACATAAAATTTATAGGTCGAGGAATCCGCGCCGGAATCTCCTCCATAATAATAATTATTCTGATTTTCCTCCACCGGACTCGTGTCAATCTCAGATACCGTCCCGTACCAGCGCATGTTCTCATCGATACGCGAGAACACGATCATCGGCATCCCTTCCATGATTCCCATCATGTTCTGCTCGTTCATCTTCCCCTCGATGCGGAAATCCCCTGCCGCAAGAATCGTGATATACGCCGAACTTTCATCTCCTCCGTAACCATAATCATAGGAAGAGCCGCTGTCGTCCGGATCCTTTATGCTCTGAATGATCCCGGCCATCTCAGCCGTCACAACCGCATTGTCGATCTCCTCCTGCAGCTTCGTGATCTCCCGCTCTTTCTGCTTGATATCGTACTCTTTCTGCTTGATGGAGTTCTCTTCCTGCAGGATCGCCGTCGTGTAGGTCAGCTTATCCTCCTCCGAAGCCTGATTCCGCATACGCTCATTTTCCGTGATCGCACGTTTGCTCGTCTCAATCTCTCCCTGCGCGCGCTCGATATCGATCTGCGTCTGGGCAAGCTTATCCTCGCTCTCCTGCGT
>CANQUH010000097.1 GCA_947626965.1 uncultured Lachnospiraceae bacterium | reverse complement strand
TATTTTGGGTTTACGCATGAAGAAGTCAGAAATATGGCGGATTATTATGGGGTATCCGAAAAATATCAGGAACTTTGTGAATGGTATGACGGGTATCGTTTTGGAAAAACAGATCTTTTTAATCCGTGGTCTGTGACAGGGTATTTCAATAATGAATGCGTTCCGCGTGCTTTCTGGCAGTCTACCGGGAGCAATGATCTGATCCGGGAAGTCCTGGAGGGCGCGTCGGAGGAAATTCTGGATGGCATGGAAGCGCTGATGCAGGGGAAAAGCCTTGTCACGTACATCGATACAGGGGTGATCTATCCGCATATTCGGAAAAGTCCTTCTTCCGTATACAGTCTTTTGCTTGTGGCAGGGTATCTGAAAGCTTTGACAAATGAACAGATATTCGGCAGAGATTATATGTGTGAGGTTGCGCTGCCAAACCGGGAAATTTCTTATGTGTACAGCAGGGAAATTCTTTCTCTGCTGGAGCCTGTGATTCCGGCATCGAGAACTATCGCTGTTTAGTAACGAACAGTAACCGTACAGGATGAAGGATGATCTGCGGGACTTGCATTATACGGCAGATCAAGGTATATTCATGGCAGGGCCCACAAGCGCGGGCATATGGGTTTATTGTAAAAGTTCGTGACGTGCGTTTGATATCGACTGAAGGAGCAGCAAAGATATGGAGACGGCAGAGAAAATTTTTGAAAAACTGGAAGAATATACAGACCAGCTTCTGGAACAGCTGAAAGAAATACGGGAGAATCTGAAACAGGAAGACAAACTGTTTAAAGAAAAGCTGTCAAAAGAGAAGTTATTTGAAGAGGAATCCTGGATGTTATCAGAAAAATTTCCAGGATCCCCCTACTGGGTACTTCTTGAAGATGTGGACCTAATGACGGAATATTTAAAAAGGAACCGCGAACTTCTGACAGAGATAATGGACGAATCAGGCAGGCGCAGGCGAAGCTTTCCTGGAGAAGGGACTCATCTGTCGGCACAGAAAGCTGCCCTGAAAAACGGCTGCGATGAGATAGAGAAGACCTGGGAGAGGATTAAGGAAGCGGCAGGAGAGAAGATTGATGAAAAAAGAACGGAAAACCTGCTGCGGGATTATCTTGAAGCCTGCAGGGAAATGAACAGGAGCCTGCGGCAGAGGGAAACAGAACGTAATGCGGAATGCACCACTGGTTCTCCGAAGAGCGCGCCGCCGCTGCCATCTGTGAAGAGTACTGTGGATGAACAGCGCAGGTCTTCAGACAGAAGAACAGTTAAGGAAAAATTTTGTCCCTGCTGCAGCAATCCTGTGTCAGAGGAAGAAAGATTTTGCAGATATTGCGGGTCGAGACTGCCGAAAACATCGGCGGATGCGTCCCGTCCTGTATACGAGGCTCGTTCTGCGCCCCGGTATGCCCCCCCAGGGCCGGATTATTTGTACCGTCAGGGCCACACAGGTTCTCCTGCTGGTAAAGAAAAGTCCGAAAGAACATCGCCAGCTTCCATGGGTCCCGCGGGGTCCGGAGGCGGTAGAAGGAAAACTCATGGTTCAGGAGTTCTGGATTCTCTGAAAAAAGTGTTTTCCAGAGATAAAAAGAAAACTTCCGAAAAGAAAAAAGCAGAAAGAAGTTCAGGAAAGCCGGGAGCGGAGAAGGAAAATATGACGCGGCTTTCTTCCCACGAAAAGAATGAATCGAAGCAGAACAGGCAGCCCGGTCCAGATTCTCCGAATATTGTGACGGATGAGGTGCAGTTTAAAGCTGCCGCTCCGGCGAAGATCGAGACTGGCAGCAGTTTTGAGCTTAAACTGTATATGTACCGGCAGGAAGAAAAAGCTCTGGTGTCGGAATTGCTGCAGGAATTTGGCGCTCCGGCTGCAGCGGCGACAAGTGGCATTTTTGAAGTTGCCCGGCAGCAGGAGCTGAAGGTGACTGTTCAGAGTGAGGATGTGGAAATAAAAGAGAAAACAGCCCGTCTGCTGTGGAATGGAAGGCTTTCCCTCTGCAGCTTCCTGCTGTACCTGCCGGAGGCCTTTGAGAAAAAGCAGGCGATTGTCCAGGCCAGAGTTTACAGCGGAATTATGGTTCTGGCGGATCTGCGCCTGATTCTGAAGGTAAAAGGAAACGAACCGCAGAATCTGAATATTCCGGTTGAGATGCGCCGGATCCGCAGTGCGTTTGCTTCCTATTCCAGCAAAGACCGCGCCCGGGTAGTGGCGCGCCTTCAGGGAATGCAGGCAGTAAATCCCGAACTGGATCTGTTTTTTGACCGTGAAAGCCTGCGGACGGGAGAACACTGGGAAGAGAGGCTGTTCCGGGAGATTGAAGCAAGAGATATTCTTTATCTCTTCTGGAGCCGCAGTGCGGCTGCGTCCGAGTGGGTGAATAAGGAGTGGCATCATGCTCTGGAAACAGGGGGAGAAAATGCGGTCGAACCTGTTCCGCTGGAGCCGCCGGAGATCTGTCCGCCGCCGGAAGAACTGAGTGGACGGCACTTTGACAACTGGGCGCTCAGATACATGCGGGCAAATGATTAAGCCAGGACGCTGGAAATGTATATAAAATAAAGTGTCGTTATCGGGGAACAAAAGAGGAGGGAAAATCATGAATCAGGATACAATCAGCAGAATCAGAAAATTTACGGAGGACAGGGACTGGAACCAGTTTCACACACCGTCAAATCTCGCGAAATCCATCGCAATCGAGGCAGGAGAACTGCTGGAGTGTTTTCAGTGGAGTGAGGAAGAGTTTGATCTGCAGCATGTAAAGGAAGAACTGGCAGATGTCCTGGTGTACTGTCAGGGTATGCTGGACAGCCTGGGACTGGATGTGGATGAGATCGTGAATATGAAGATGGATCAGAATGAGAAGAAATATCCGGTGGAAAAATCCAGGGGAAATTCTGTAAAATATGATAAGCTGGGTACCTGGGAAGCAGATATCTGACTTTTTGTCATAGGAAATTCCGCCGGATTTCCTACGACAAAAAAGCTTCAAAATACAGGAAAATACATCCTTTGAGAAGAAAAACCTCTGTCCAGTCTGCTCAGAGAAATGATTTCAGGACAGCTTTTATATAGTCGCTGAGCAGTTCAGGATGCAGTTCATAGTTTTCCGTGTATTCAAAATACAGATCTCTGGAACGGTAATACGGGACAAACAGGGGTGTGACAATCCTGGACGGCTGGGGCAGAAATATACTGTTTTTGCGCGTGAAGCAGTTGGAACGTTTGGCCGGGACGCGGTGTTCCCGATCCACAAAAGCGGCTACGCTTCGATGTACCGCCTGCCTTTCAAGCGGGAGATAATAGTAATCCCGGTAGTTTGGGAAGAAATAGAGGAGTTCTCCCAGGAATGCGGGAATCTCCAGCATGGCGTTCGTAAAATCGGTTGTCAGAACATATTGCCCGGCCTGTGGATGCTGTTTCAGACTGTCTGCGGCAGAGTCAGACTGTGGGTCCTGATTTGGAGCATCTGCTGCAGGGGAAATTTGGGAACCCCAGTCTGCACTGTCCTCTGTGGGGGTATTCCTGCGGTTTGGGTTCGTTTTAGGGCTGACCGGGCGGCTGACCTGAATGTTCTGCGGCAGAGGATACTCCAGGTGAAGCACGACCACGAGAGAATTATCGTGAAGCCGGCAGGATTTCGGAGAGACTTTCCCATCGAACAGAGCGGAGTAAGCGCACAGACAAAGCAGCGAGGTCATGCCGCAGAGATCCTCCTGATTGTGGAGCAGGAGCATATCCGCAAGCGCCGGATCCGGCTTTTTTGCATACTTGCGCCAGACGGGGATCAGCGCTTTTCCATTGAGGGGATCAGCGCGCTGCTGTCCCAGAAAAGCCTGCAGTGTTTCCTGATCCATGTGGGTGAGTCCGAAAATGGTTTTGAACGGCCGAAAAATGCGGTACAGATCCAGAGACTTTTTCTTCGAAAGAGTATTTTCCATTTTGAACTGTTCCAGTTTTGCCGTAAGGTAAGGCAGATCGAAGGTGGTGCCGTTAAAGTGGATCAGCGTGTCATAAGATTCCAGAAACCGCAGAAATTCCGTAAGAAGCAGAGGTTCCTCCTCTCTGTTTTCCGCCATCCATTGCGTAAGAAGCCAGGTCTGGCAGTCATCATCCATTGTGATCGTACCGATCATATAGAGCGTAGTGGAGGAGGGAGAGAGTCCGGTCGTCTCTATATCAAGAAAAAGGCTTGTTTTGGGTGCGTATCCGAGCAGTTTTCCGTAGTCATCAAATCCGGGAAGCTGTTTTTCAATTTTTATCATGAGATTCCTCCATGTTTCTGATATACGCTCTGCGAGGTGCTGCGCGCCAGTGACGCGCGTTTGGCACCGGTTCTGAATGCCAGTGACACTTGTTTAGAACCGACCGAAACGAAGTGAAGACCCGAAACGGAGTGGAGAGCGCAGGGATTCGGAGCTGAAAAGATGTCTGCTGTATACACCAGTATAACGTATCCGGAGAAAGAATTCCAGAGACGAATTTTGTCGAAAAGCTGTCGCGCTTTTACAGCGGTCTGTGCCAGGAACCATAAATTTCAGGAGAATATGAATATGAAGAAAAAAGAGATATTGGGAGAGTATTATCAGGTGACTGCATGGTGCCGCCGCATAATGCGGGAACATGTAAAGGAAGGGGCTTTCTGCATCGATGCGACGATGGGAAACGGACATGACACCCTGTATCTGTGCGAACTTGCGGGAGAACAGGGCCATGTGCTGGCCTTCGATATACAGGAACAGGCAATTGCGCACACGAGAGAACGGCTGGAAAAAAATCTGCCGTACTGCAATTATGAGCTGATCCTCGATTCCCACAGTCATATGGAACAGTATGCCGCGGCGGGCAGCGCGGACTGCATTGTGTTTAATCTCGGTTATCTGCCTGCGGGGGACCACAGCATCGCGACAAAGCCGGAGAGCACGATCGAAGCGCTCAGGCAGTCGCTTGCGCTGCTCAAGCCAGGAGGACTGATCAGTCTTTGCATTTACAGCGGCGGAGACAGCGGATTTGCGGAGAAGGACGCAGTTCTGGCGTATCTGAGAAATCTGGACTCCAGGAAGTATCTTGTACTTGTGACAGAGTACTACAACCGGCCGAACAATCCTCCGATTCCGGCTGCAGTGGTCCGAATCCGCTGAAACAAGATAGAAGAAGTCCCGAGGTCTGAGGCGCGACCATGGAATTTCATTCCATGGTTGACCACGGCGTTCGCTGACAGACATACAAGTATGTCTTACAGCTCACTTCCCGCGCAAAATGCTGTGAAAGCAGCATTTCTGTGCATCGCGGAGCGTTGTTGCTGGTCACAGGGTGAACAGTAACAAAATTGTAAATCGTATGATTAAAAATATCAAATTTAATATAGACAGGAATATAAATATATGTTATGATACGTTTGATGATCATCAAAAGAACTTTGTTATTGTTAACTGCTTATTATCTTATTATCTATTAAATCTTATATTACATTTCGTGAAGATTATCCGATTTTCTTCCACAACATACTTGTAATCACACGTCAACACTGCTACAATAAGGAGGAATCATTTATTGAATCAAAACAAATCAGATAAAAAACAGACAGGATATCCAGGATCCGATCCGGCAGACCAGACCGCACAGGAAGCAGATCTTTCAGAAGGCGCTCTGAAACCGTCCGCACTTTTGGAGGATGGCCCGGAACGTGACAGCACGGCAGCGCAGGATGAGGCAGACGGCAGCGGTCAGACCGTACCGGACATGAACCGCTGCTTCAAGGACGGCATTTTCCGCATCGTCTTCCGCGAAAAGGAAAATCTTCTCAGTCTCTACAACGCCATCAGCGGCACCGATTATGATAATCCGGGGGATCTCATCATCTACACGCTGGAAGACGCGGTGTACATGGGCATCAGGAACGATGCCGGCTTCCTGCTCCATGCACAGCTCGGGCTGTATGAACACCAGAGCACTCTCTGCTATAACATGCCCTTGCGGGGCCTTCAGTATTTCGCGGCGATGTACCGTGCATATGTAAAGACAAACGGGTATGACCCGCACCGAAGGAAGGTGATTCCGCTGCCGGTTCCCCAGTACATCGTTTTCTACAACGGAGAAGAAAAACGCCGCGAGAGCTGGGAGATGAAGCTGTCAGACGCATTCCTGTTCCTGGAAGAACAGGAAAACAGCGGCAGAAATATGCTCCTGTCCTCTCTGACCGCGCCCGGAGCGCCCGCTCTGGAGTGTACTGCCCTGGTGCTGAACATCAACTACGGGAAAAACCGGGAACTGATGGAGAAATGTGAGAAACTCGGGGAATACGCGCAGTTTGTCGCCTGTATGCGGAGGCACATGAAGGGGAAGACAACGGAACAGGAGAAGCTGGAGGCAGTGAATGCGGCAGTGGACGAATGCATCCGGAAGGGAATCCTGAAAGATATTCTGATAAAGAATCGTGCGGAGGTAGTGGCAATGAGTTTTTGGGAATACGACGCGGAACGGCACCTGAAGATCGAGAAGGAAGACAGCTACAACGATGGATTCCAGGATGGAATAAAAAGTGAAAAGAAAAACACGTTGCGGGAAAGAGAACGCGCTGATGCAGAAAAAAATCGCGCGGACACTGCGGAACAGGAACTCTTCCGGCTGCGGGAAGAATTCCGGAAACTGCGCGAGGGGTTGGCAGGGGCCAACTGAAAAACGGAATCTGCGAGAATAATAACAAGACGCGGTTTTGATTGAGGCAGATCCTCAAAAGGAACATCGGCGATACAAAGACCGAACTCTCTCATAACATCGAAAAGGACTTCTGACTTACCAGATTCAAAACAGGAGAGGTCAATGTCGTCCCGATCGGAGAAAATAGGGTTCTTGCCAGAAAAGCCCCCTGCGTGTAATACAACAGTTTATTGAGTTTCAGGTTTGTCATTTGGTCATCTTCACTTTGATTGGCGATTTGAATAAAAAAATCAGCAGCATCAAACACATCAGCCATAGATAGCGCCTCCTTTTCCACTTATTATGCCTGGAATTTCTGCAGTAAGGCGTCCTGCAGTACGCGCGAAAGGCTTAACCCCGCATCGGTCACCTTATCGTCCATCCATTTTGGAATACTGACAGTTCTTTTAACAGCACGATTCTCCCGCACATCTGCGCGTATTAAATTTACAAATTCGTCCGGTTCGGCTTCAATGCTCTGCATATTGCTTGCCTGCGGGATTTCCTGTTTTTTGTCGGCAAGATATTCTATCCACTGGGTCAGCGCGGATTGCGCCATATACATGGCATTTGCCAGGGTTTTGCCTTCGCTGATACATCCGGGAAGATCCGGATAGGTGATTGTATAAGAACCATCTTCATTTGAGTGAAAAACGGCCGGATAAACATACTCTGTCATTTAAATTACCTCCCTGATATTATTTTGAGTGGGGCTTACTTCAGCCCCGCTGCTTTTAGGATTGCTTTTGCTGTATTTTCGTTTATCTCCCTGTGCCTTGGGACTTGAACCGGGCGGCTGCCTTCTTTTTCGTAAATTGTGTGGTCTCCGTCACGATCTGCTTTATATCCGGCCGCTTCCAGTTTTTTTATTAAGTCCCTGCGTTTCATCTGACCCTCCTGCGATTATATTATAATACGTAATTTACGTAATGCCAATAGAAAATACGTAAATTACGTAATTTTACATGATAAATACATGTTATGATGCGTTTGATGATCATCAAAAGAACTTCATTATTGTTAATTGTTTGTTATCTTATTATCTATTAAATCTTATATTACATTTCGTGAAGATTATCCGATTTTCTTCCACAACATACTTGTAATCACACGTCAACACTGCTACAATAAGGAGGAATCATTTATTGAATCAAAACAAATCAGATAAAAAACAGACAGGATATCCAGGGTCTGATCCGGCAGACCAGACCGCACAGGAAGCAGATCTTTCAGGAGGCGCTCTGAAACCGTCCGCACTTTCGGAGGATGGCCCAGAACGTGACAGAACGGCAGCGCAGGACGAAGCAGACCAGTCGGATAACAGTGGGCAGACCGTACCGGACTTAAACCGCTGCTTCAAGGACGGCATTTTCCGCATCGTCTTCCGCGAAAAGGAAAATCTTCTCAGCCTCTATAACGCCGTCAGCGGCACCAGTTACAGCAATCCGGAGGATCTCATCATCTACACACTGGAGGACGCGGTATACATGGGGATCAGGAACGATACTGGTTTCCTGCTGCATGCACAGCTCGGGCTGTATGAACACCAGAGCACTCTCTGCTATAACATGCCCTTGCGGGGCCTTCAGTATTTCGCGGCGATGTACCGTGCATATGTAAAGACAAACGGGTATGACCCGCACCGAAGGAAAGTGATCCTGCTGCCGGTTCCCCAGTACATCGTCTTCTACAACGGAGAAGAAAAACGCCGCGAGAGCTGGGAGATGAAGCTGTCGGACGCATTCCTGTTCCCGGAAGGACAGGAAAACAGCGACAGAAGTACTCTTCTTTCTTCCCTGGCTGCACTCGGAGCGCCCTCGCTGGAGTGTACCGCCCTGGTGCTGAACATCAACTACGGGAAAAACCGGGAGCTGATGGAAAAATGTGAGAAGCTCGGGGAATACGCGCAGTTTGTTGCCTGCATGCGGAGGCACATGAAAGGGAAGACGACGGAAAAGGAGAAGCTGGAGGCAGTGAACGCAGCGGTGGACGAATGTATCCGGAAGGGAATCCTGAAAGATATCCTGATGAAGAACCGTGCGGAGGTAGTGGCAATGAGCTTTTGGGAATACGACGCGGAACGGCACCTGAAGATCGAGAAGGAAGACAGCTACAACGATGGATTCCAGGATGGAATAAAGCAGGGAATAAAGCAGGGAATTGAGCGGGGAATCGAACAGGGAATCGAGAACGAGAAAAACAACACGCTGCGGGAGAGGGAACGGGCGAACACAGAGAAAAATCGCGCAGACGCTGCTGAAAATCGTGCGGACGCTGCTGAACAGAAGCTTGCCCAGTTACAGGAAGAATTCCGGAAACTGCGCGAGGGGCTGGCAGGAGCCAACTGAAAATTGAAACAAAGGAGGAATGTGCGTGAAACAGAAATTTGATGCAAAGAAGTTCTTCGGCTTCGCGAGATGGGGAGCGATCGGCGTACTTGTGGTGATACTGGTTCTGATGCTCTTTTTCTCGAATTCCGTGTGGTATCAGATTGAGGAGCAGGAGCAGGCCGTTCTGGTTACGCTTGGAAAGCCGCAGGCTGTAACCGATAAAGGGCTTCATTTTAAGATTCCTCTGGTACAGCATGTCCGGAAAGTGGACACAACGATCCAGGGATTTCCAATCGGTTACATACAGGATTCGAATGAGACGGTGGCTGAGGAAGCGCTCATGATCACGTCCGACTATAATTTCATTGACGCGGATTTCTTCGTCGAGTACAGGATTTCAGATCCGGTGAAATATCTGTACGCGTCGGATACTCCGGAAGAGATTCTCAAAAACATTGCGCAGAGCTGTATCCGCACGGTGATCGGGAGCTTTGATGTGGACAGCGTGCTGACAACGGGCAAATCCGAGATACAGGCCTCGATCCGCGATATGATTGAGGAGAAACTGGGGCAGCAGGATATCGGTCTTACGCTTGTAAATATCACGATCCAGGATTCCGAGCCTCCAACACAGGAGGTCATGAAAGCGTTCAAAGCCGTGGAGACGGCAAAGCAGGGCAAGGAAACGGCGCTGAATAACGCAAATAAATACCGGAATGAGAAACTGCCGGAAGCCGAGGCACAGGCGGATGAGATTGTCAAGGATGCCGAAGCCCAGAAGCAGACCCGCATCAATGAGGCCGAGGCTCAGGTTGCCAGATTCCAGGCGATGTATGAGGAGTACACAAAAAATCCGGTTGTGACGAAGCAGAGGATGTTCTACGAGGCGATGGAACAGGTGCTGCCAGGTATGAAAGTGATTATTGATGACGGAAGCGGCGTTCAGAAGATGCTGCCGCTTGACTCATTTACAGCAGAGGAGAATGAGACTGATACAGATACGTCTGCGGATACTTCCAGTGAGGAACAAAGTTCCGACTGACTGCAGGACGGACTTCGCGCCTGCGGCAAAGAAAGCCGGGAGGCAGGATTCTTTTTTACAGCTATGGAAATTTAAAGAAAGGAGAGCCCACTCAAAGGATAAAGCATGAGTGGCATGTACATATGAAAAAGAAAATGACAGTTCTCATCCTTGCGGTTTTGATTTTGGGAATACTGGGTTCATCTGTGATCGTAACGGCGGAGAATGAATACCGGCTGGTGAGGCAGTTCGGAAAAATCAGCAGAGTGATTGATTCGCCGGGTGTGAGTTTCAGAATTCCGTTTGTGCAGTCCACAGACACACTTCCCAAACAGACGCTTCTGTACGACCTGACGCCGTCTGACGTCATCACAAAGGATAAAAAGACAATGATTACCGACAGTTATGTACTCTGGAGGATCTCGGATCCGACGAAGTTCGCGCAGTCGCTGAACGGTTCGATCGTAAATGCGGAGAGCAGAATCAATACGGCGGTCTACAATGCCATCAAGAACGCGATCAGCAGCATGAATCAGGACGAGGTCATCACGAGCAGGGATGGTGAGCTTTCTGAGATGGTTATGACGCGGATCGAAGATAACATGGACGAGTATGGCATTGAACTGATGATGTTTGAGACGAAGCAGCTTGACCTGCCGGACGACAACAAGGAGGCCGTCTATGAGCGTATGATTTCCGAACGTGACAATATTGCCGCGACCTATCGCGCGGAGGGAAAATCAGAAGCGCAGGTGATACAGAATACAACGGACAAGGAAGTGGCAATCAGCATTTCAGAGGCTGAGAAGCAGGCGGAGATACTGATCGCGGAAGGGGAAGCAGAATACATGCGGATTCTCTCTGAAGCGTATGACACGGAAGAGAAGACAGAATTTTACTCCTTTGTGCGCAGTCTTGACGCGCTGGAAGCCGCGATGAAAGGCGGGGAAAAGACGGTCGTGCTGTCGGCAGATTCTCCGATCGCGGAGATCTTTGCGGGATACGGAGGGCAGGAAAACGGGAAACAATAAACAATCCCCCATACTTTGGGCCCGGCAGAATGTCCGCGGTCTGGTACAAATAGAAAGAATTACATCCAGGGCAGCTTTATCTTTTGTATAAGCTGTCCTGTTTTTTGCCTTGAATATAATACTTTTCTGAAGAATTGCACCATATCATGGCAACTATTGCTATAAAAAATACAAAAAAGTGTACTTTTTCGTAATTTTTGTTTCCGTTCTTTAAAATAGCACTAATTTCATTTCCAGTCAAGCAATAATTATATTTTTCCAGAAACAGGCATGGATTTGCTGATGTTTATTTTTCTGCTGGTCATGTCCTGGTATGTTCCTTTCGATATATAATCTTGTACCTTCTGCTGTACTTTTTCTGGAAATTATCACATATTTTTGTGCATTTCACACAAGAAACATCCATATCATGGTTCATCCGGATTTTACCCTGTATCAAAAATAAAACATGGTTCCATCTGTTTCCAATGGGGCGGAATTACCCTGTATTTTCCCTTTTAAAAAAGTACACTTTTCTGTGAAACCGTCAGGAGGCAGCATGATGATTGATTTTCACACCCATATCCTGCCGGGGATCGACGACGGGAGCCAGAATCTGGAGGAGACCCGCCGTCTTCTCGCGCAGGAAATGCAGCAGGGGATCGATTGTATCCTCGCGACCCCTCATTTTTATGCCGGCAGGGACACAGAGGAGCATTTCTTTAAAAAAAGGGAGAGAGCCCTCGCGGCTGTCCGCGAAGCCCTTGCGGCGGATAAAGATATCAGAAGGGAGATGACTCCCCCATCTGATCCGTGCTCCGCAGGGATGCGCATGGATGCGGAGCGGAAGATGCCTGCTGACGCAGACGCGAATCACACGGACAAGACCCGATCGCGGGTTTTGCATACAAAAGATGAGACGGTTCAGGCAGGGGGCCTGCCCGGAAGACTGGAAACAGCCGGGGGTGGACATCCGCCTGAACCGGAAACAGCAAAAAGCAGCGGTGCTGAGAAGAAAATAACCCCTGAAATCCGCGCCGCCGCGGAAGTCTATTACTTCCCCCACATGGGGGAAGCGGACATCCTCCCGCGGCTGTGCATGGAGGGAGGAAACCTGCTCCTTGTGGAAATGCCGTTCGTGCAGTGGACGGAGTCCATGTACCGGGACGTGGAGAGGATCATCCGGAAGCAGAAGCTGACGGTGATGCTGGCCCACGTGGAGCGGTACCGGGAGTTCCAGAAGGACAAAGGCGTGTGGAACGCGGTGTTCGACCTTCCGCT
>CANQUH010000096.1 GCA_947626965.1 uncultured Lachnospiraceae bacterium | reverse complement strand
TTGCCTGAGCCGTTCCAGCCTGTGTTCACGAGGTAAGCCTTCGCGCCGCTCTTTTCCATTCTCTTGACGAGCTCTTCTGCGTACTTGGTCGGATGCAGCTCAAGGAATGCCTGGCCGAAGCATGCGGAGAAGGTCGGTGTCGGCTCGATGATGCCGCGCTCTGTACCTGCGAGCTTTGCTGTGAAGCCTGACAGGAAGTAGTACTGTGTCTGCTCCGGAGTCAGGATGGATACCGGCGGAAGCACGCCGAACGCGTCTGCGGACAGGAAGATGACTTCCTTTGCAGCAGGAGCCGCGGAAACCGGACGAACAATCTTCTCAATGTGAGTGATCGGGTAGGATACACGGGTATTCTCTGTCACGCTCTTGTCCGCGAAGTCGATCTTGCCGTTCTCATCCAGAGTAACGTTCTCGAGAAGCGCGTTGCGCTTGATCGCGTTGTAGATATCCGGCTCAGACTCTTTGTCCAGATTGATAACCTTTGCGTAGCAGCCGCCCTCGAAGTTGAAGACGCCGTTGTCGTCCCAGCCGTGCTCGTCATCGCCGATCAGAAGACGCTTCGGGTCGGTGGAGAGGGTGGTCTTGCCTGTTCCGGAAAGGCCGAAGAAGATCGCGGTGTTCTCGCCGTTCATATCCGTGTTTGCGGAGCAGTGCATGGAAGCGATGCCCTTCAGCGGCAGGTAGTAGTTCATCATGGAGAACAGACCCTTCTTCATCTCGCCGCCGTACCATGTGTTGATGATGACCTGCTCGCGGCTTGTGATGTTGAATACGACAGCCGTCTCAGAATGCAGGCCGAGCTCTTTGTAGTTCTCTACCTTTGCCTTGGAAGCGTTGTAGACGACGAAGTCCGGCTCGAAATTCTCAAGCTCTTCCTCGGTAGGCTGAATGAACATGTTCTTGATGAAATGTGCCTGCCATGCCACTTCCATGATGAAGCGGATCGCCATGCGGGTATCCTTGTTTGCGCCGCAGAATGCATCGACTATAAAAAGTCTCTTGTTGGAAAGTTCTTTCAGAGCGATATCCTTTACTGCAGCCCAGGTTTCCTCGGAAGCCGGATGGTTGTCGTTCTTGTACTCGTCGGAAGTCCACCATACAGTGTCCTTTGAGTTCTCATCGTATACGATAAACTTGTCCTGCGGAGAACGACCGGTATAAATACCTGTCATAACGTTGACTGCACCGAGCTCACTTACCTGTCCTTTTTCGAAGCCTTCCAGACCTGGCTTCATTTCTTCCTCAAATAACGTCTCAAAAGAAGGATTGCGCACGATTTCTGTTGTGCCGGTGATACCGTACTTACTCAAATTAATTTCTGCCATTTTACATTTAACCTCTTTTCTTTCTAATGTAGGGTTTCCGGGTAAACGTTCCTTTCTGCGGTGCCTGCCTGTTCCCTTAAAAAAGCAGGGCAGCCCTGCTTCTTTTTGCACTCCGGGATCTGAAAAGGGTTCCGGAGGTGACCTGTCGGAAAGAATAATGCTTTCTCTCCGATAAGTTACATTATACAGGATAAGGCCGTAAAATCAACAAAAATCTTCCTTTTTTCAAAAATTATTTGCGTATAATAAGACAGAGCGGAGAAAATCAGGATCTTTGCGGCTTTAAGGTTATGCTAAAATTTTCCTGCGGCCTTTACGCTTTTTTTCAAATCTGGTATACTGTAGAAGTACAGTTTCCGCACAAAACTGTTTTGCGCCGGCAAAGAATGTCAGGCATCAGCGGCGAAGGGAAACTGGGAAATGCTGGTCAAAGTGAACAGCAGCAGAGATATGGATAAGGAAAGAAGAGACGTGTATGGATTATCAGCTGCAGTCAGTGAAGGATATGTCTGTTAAAAAAGGAAAGAATGGAGTCAAACGTATTGTATTTGGACGAGTCGGAATTCTGGCAGCCTGTCTGATCGTACAGCTTCTTCTGCTTTTCATCGGCATGAATTATCTTGCCCGCTATATTTACCTGTTTTTTGGAGGATATTTTGCGTTTGGACTGCTCATTCTGCTTTTTATTGTCAACCGTACGATGAATCCGGGTATTCAGCTGAGCTGGGCGGCTATCGTTCTGATGTTCCCTTTGTTTGGTGGTCTTTTTTATCTCTATGTTGAGATTCAGCCTGGTACCCACATGCTCAAGGGCGCGCTTGATAATATTGACAGCAAACTGGCGGGGGTCCTTCACCAGGACAGGGATGTACTTGAGCGGCTTGATGCTCAGAACGCGAATACGGCGCAGCTTGCTTCCTATGTTTATAATGAGGAAAATTTTCCTGTTTACAAAAATACGGGCGTGCGTTATTTTCCGAGCGGGGAGGCGAAATTTGCCGAGCTGCTGAATCAGCTTAAGCTGGCGGAGAAATTTATTTTCATGGAATATTTCATTGTGTCCATGGGCTTTATGTGGGATTCTATCTTCGAAATTCTGAAAGCAAAAGTGGCGGAAGGCGTTGAGGTTCGTTTTATGTATGACGGTATGAACGAGCTCTACAATGTCCCCGGCAATTTCCAGGATATGCTCCGCAGGGCGGGCATTCAGTGCAAGGTGTTTTCACCTGTATATCCGATTATCTCAACACATTACAACAATCGCGATCACCGCAAGATCGTAGTGATCGACGGCCGCACTGCGTTTACCGGCGGTGTGAATATTGCGGATGAATATATCAACAGAAAAGAACGGTTCGGTCACTGGAAGGACGCCGCGATCATGGTGCAGGGAGATGCGGTGCGCAGCTTTACGATCATGTTTCTGAAGATGTGGAACGTGGCGGGAAAACTGGAGAATGTGACGCCGTATCTGAATTTTTCCAGTGATGTCGACCATGTGCAGAAGGGGATGGACGCAAAGAATCCGGCGTGGGGAGCCGTGCATGCGAAGAAAAATGTTCATGAACCAGAAAAAATGAGAGCCGGAGCAGACGTGTCATGTGGGGAAGAAGAGACCGCCCTCGCGGAGAATCACGGGTTTGTTCTTCCGTATGCGACAAATCCGTTTCACAGCGAGCACATCGCGAAGAGGATCTATCTGGATATTCTCAACCATGCGAAGCGGTATGTATATATCATGACGCCGTACCTTGTTCCGGATTATGAACTGCTGCAGGCTCTGACGTATGCCGCGCGGCGCAAGGTGGATGTGATGCTGATTATGCCCCACATTCCGGATAAAAAGTACGCGTTCGCGCTCGGTCATTCCTATTACCGGTATCTTCTTCAGGCGGGTGTGCATATCTACGAATATACTCCTGGCTTTGTGCACTCCAAAGTTTTCGTGAGTGATGATACCGAGGCGGTAGTAGGCGCCATCAATCTTGATTACCGCAGTCTGTATCTGAATTTTGAGAGCGCGGTGTTCATGTACGGAGTGCCGGCGATCCTGGATATCAAGGCGGATTTTCTGCAGACACTGAGAAAATGTCAGCTGATTACGGATTTTGATATCAGACATGACAAGATTACGCGGAAGCTGGTAGGCGGCGCGCTGAAGCTGTTTGCGCCTCTGCTGTAAGGAAGATGTACAGAAAAACTCCGGACGTGTCCATCCGGAGTTTTTAAGAACTGCGATATTATGATGCCAGCGGCGTACGTTCGGCACCGGCCGAAGCGGAGTGAAGATTGCGAAGTGCGGAGAAATCCGTGGCATCATGGGGCAATATTTTTTGATCCCGACGTCATATTATGCCAGAAGAGAAAGTTTCTGGAGCGCGTGATCCGGTACGATGGTTTCCATATGCTCGGAAAAATAGGCGTCCATACCTGTCGAATACTTGCAGGAAACCGCATACTCAGAGAGAATATTGCAGACTTTGTTGAATTCCTCCGCGGGACTGGTATCCTTTCTGAGGATCAGATAGTAGTCGCCGTTGTCAGGATTCTTGTAGAGCACATTCGGGCCTTTGAACATATTTCCCAGAATTCCGGCGGAACGTATCACGTTGTCCAGTGAACGGAAGAGATACAGTCTGGAAAAATTCAGAAGCTCCGCGTCCTCCTGGACGGACTCCTCAGTCCCGGAAGACTTTTGTCTGCTGCCTGCTGTCTTTGCCGCTGCCTGTTTTTTGGCTTCGGATATCCGATGGATCAGATCAATAATATCATCGGCTCCTTCCATACGTTCCATCAGATCGGTGAAGGAGGAGATCGTGTCATTCTCCCCGTCGTCTGACGAGAAACGTGAGAACCGGGTGTCCAGCTCGTCGGGATCGTCGACCTTGGTGATCACCAGCAGGATGGCATCCATGGAAATGGGAATCGCTTCTATCACTAACGGCATGTTGTCGGCCTCGAATCCAAAATCCTGAGCCGCCATCCGCATCATATCCTGAAACAGTTCTTTGGCTTTGTCGGAGCCGTAGGCCAGCTCGCTCAGTTTCAGTTCTCTGCTCGCAAGATCTTCTCTTGTCAGGGTACAGCGTATTTGTTTGTCACTGATTTTCTCGATTTTCATTTAATCACATCCTTACCCATAAATTACAGACATGGAAAATAATTCCATGCGGAAAAATCATTTGCGTTTGCTCCAATACTATTATATACATAGTCAGGCCTTGATGTAAAGTGGATAAAAATGTGTAAAAAAGCTTGCATAATCGGCCCTTATTATATATAATAGCTATACGGGAGGCTATATGGCGTCATCCTTTGAGAAAGGAGGATACTCTTTATAGCTGTTTAAGAATCTTATCTGCTTTCAGAAATTCTGATTCCAGTCATCGGTGACGATCCTGCCCGCTTATGCGAATGGCGGACCGCCGCTCCGGTCATACGGACTATCGTCCAGGATTCATCAACAGATCTGCTGTGCTGCCCTGACTGATTAATGAAATGACGATACCATATATCCTTTCGCATACCCTTTTACGCATTATAATAAATTTCTTTTTGTTACGCAAGTAGATTCTGAAATAAGTATCAGACGGTTGATTTATGGAAACTGACTGTATTTGTTTCGGGTGAGCGTTTGTTTCTGCCGGGGATTTTCCATATAATAATATATCACGACATGAAACCGCACCTTAAGTGTAATTCTTAAACGGAGATCCCTGAGCAGAGACAGGGAAAGGCAGGAAAAATGAAGAAACGAAAACACAGATATTATAATCCTGCAGACGCAAGAGCATTGTTCCAGGAACTGCGCAGCTACGAAAGAGAAGGCACACAGCTTTTTCTGGAGGGCCATCCATGTGAAACAGAGGATATCGTGAACGCCTGCATGGTTGCCGAGGAACAGGTTTACATGCGAGACTTTATCAGTGACGACAAGGAAAAGATCAAACGGATTAATTTCGTGAAAATCAATCAAAAATGAGAATGGAAAGGAGAAAGCCGCCGTGTGTCAGTTCCCCTTGTATACCAGCGGTTTATCAGAAAGAGTATGCCGGTATTTGTTGTATGGAAGCGTACAGCAAATCAACGGCGTATTCCAGGGAAAAGTCTGCCGCCGGCCGTGCAGCGGTCAGTGACAAAGTTTTCAAAACTTCTTAATTTTTTATAAAATACGCGAATTTAAGCGCAGATTGTGATATTTATGTTATAACTGAAAGAGTCACGCGAAGCCGCAGGAAGCGGCGGATACCGAAAACAACAAAGAAAGGGGCGGCACAGTGAGAAAAAAAGAAAAGAAAACTCCCCGGTCACGGACAGCGGCAGTTATGATCTGCCTTGTGCTGGCGGGGATTATTATCATATATGCGGTCAGATTTATGCCCACGCGGAAGCGGATGGGGGCGGACGAATATTTTGGAAAACTGAGTGAGGATGAACTGGCAGTGGTCGTGGAGGACCGCGTGGCGGAAGAACGGGCAGTCTGGATTGACGACAGGATTTATGTGGATTACAGTCTGGTGCGCAGCGATCTAAATCCCCGGTTTCACTGGGATGAATCAGAAGGGCTGATGCTGTTTACAACGGCGCTGGAAGTTTATGAAATCGCGCCGGGCAGTGATTCCTGCACGGTGGACGGGCATGAGCAGGATGCGGATCATGTGATTGTGAAGGAAATGGGAGACAGGATGTACCTGTCGCTGGAGTTTCTCAGTCAGCATTCTGATTTTACTTATGAGGTACTGGAGGATCCCGCAAGGCTTGTGGTCACTTTCGGCAGCAGGACGGTGACGATGGTCCCGGTGAAAAAGGGGACGGCAGTCCGTTATCGCGGCGGGATCAAGAGTCCGATTCTGACAGAGGTTTCCAAGAACACGGAAGTTGTGCTTTTACAGCAGCTGGAGACCTGGTCTGAGGTGTCCACGCCGGACGGATATGTCGGATATCTGAAGAACGACTGTCTGGGGGAACCGGTTTTGACCGAGCGGGATTCGGTGTACACCGGCCCGGAGTATACCAGCCTGTCGGTGGACGGCCGCCTGAACCTTGTCTGGCATCAGATTGATCTTAAGGAGATGAACAATAATTTTGCGGAGGATACCGCGAATATGAGCGGGGTGAATGTTATTTCTCCGACCTGGTATTTCCTTGCCGACAACGAAGGCGCGGTCGACTCTTTTGCGGACGCTTCCTACGTGGAGAAGGCGCATGCGGCCGGTCTTCAGGTCTGGGCGCTGATCAGCAATTTCAGCGAGAATGTCAGCACGGCCACACTGCTGGCGTCGCGGCAGGCGCGGAAAAAAGTGCAGGAATATCTGGTTGCGCAGGCAGCGGAGATCGGGTTTGACGGCATCAACATAGATTTTGAGGGAATTGTGGAGAGCGCCGGTTATGATTATGTCCAGTTTATGCGGGAGTTGTCCATACTCTGCCGCAAGGAGGGACTGTTCCTCTCGGTGGACGTGCCGGTTCCAATGGACTTTTCGCGCCACTATGACAGAGAAGAGCTCGGCGTTGTCTGCGATTACGTGATTATGATGGGATATGACGAGCATTATGCCGGCTCCGACATCGTGGGCAGCGTGGCCTCTCTTAACTTTGAACGGACCGGTATCGCGAACATGCTCCGGGAAGTGCCGAAGGAAAAAGTGGTCAGTGCGATTCCGTTCTACACAAGGCTCTGGTACACCGAGACATATGCGGACGGCACGACGAACGTCACGAGCAGGGCGCTCGGAATGGGGCAGGCGTGGGACACACTTGAAGAAAACGGTGTGACAGCCGTCTGGGATGATTCCGCGGAGCAGCCGTACGGCGAGTGGACGAATGCGGAAGGACTTTTCTGCCAGCTCTGGCTGGAAGACGATTCCACCGTGGCTGAGCGGGCTTCACTCGTGAAAGAAAACGATCTCGGAGGCATCGCGGCGTGGGTGCTGGGAAACGAGCTGGATTACGTCTGGAAAGTAATTTCGGAGAATATTGAATAAAACAGGGAATAATCCACGGAGCCGGTTTTGGGATGAAAAACCGGCTCCGCGGCATTTTTTCTCTTTCGGTCGGCGCTGAACGTGCGCCGCCAGACGCACGCAGATATGTGACGGTTCATTGCATGCGGAAATAAAAATTTTGCGGCATGTATATTTTCCTGTAAGGAAGAGATAATAGGATTGTGATATAACCCGCCGCGGGAAGAGCAAAGCCCAAATCTCTGCTGTCCACAGCGGAGATGTCCCGGCAGGTTATATCAAACCGGAATCAATGATTCCGGAATCATGAAACAGGGAAGGACAGAGGCTCCTTTCTGCAAGGCGGCGCGAAAGCGGTATTCCCATGCATCGCAAAGCGGTGTTATGTTCATGACCTGCAAGGGAGTGAACTATAGCGGAACGGGAGACGGACTGTGTCCTGAAGTTCGACGAAAGACGCAAGGCTTCTCCTGTTTTAGAATGATGCCGGGAGCGAAGGGTGCCAGACGGATTGTTCCGTGCTTCGCATTCTCGCAATCCTGGCGTCATTTTAAGCAAACGGAGAGAGAAATTGCCAGAAACAAAAGGAAACGGCAGTGGCGGGCAGAGAAAAATCGGTATCCCCCATTGACATGAGATCCAGATTACGCATCTATAGCAAACGACAAAAGTATTTGCCGTGGACTTATATTCATGGTGGTGCCTGCAGAGCAGGCTTGGAAATTTGCTATGAAAAGATGCAGATGCACTCTGTGAAATTACCGGGCATGGATTAAAATACAGGAGGCTATAAAAATGTCCAAGAATGCAAGCAATACAAACACTTCCAATAAGACGAGCAATACGAACGGTTCAAACAGCACGAATTCCAAAAACTGCAGCAACTGCGGCAACTGCAGCAGCACGGATTCCAAAAACAAGTCCGGCAGCACCTCTGCAGACAACGAGTACGATAAAACTGAGTACTAATGCTGTATTAATTTCAAGGCAGCAGGCGTATGCTGTTCGATTGTTGTCGCGGCGCTGCGCCGGAACGTCCGACCAGGAAGGTAAAGAACAGGAAGAAGAATTAAAAACGGAATTACGATAAAGATCATGAAGGCAGGAGAAAGAAAAGGCAATACTTTCTTCTGCCTTTTTGTATTGCGGGAAATATTATGGTAATAAGCACATCCTCCCTGGTTATATTTTAACTTAAGGATTCCATTACACCGAGTATATGTGCATTACAAAGAAAATAAACTATCACAGAATGTCCCGCTGAAGGACGTAACAAGCCATATTCGGGTAAGGATATCAACTTGCAAATGCCTTATTATATATTGCAAAAATATAATTACAGGTATATAATTTGGAAAGCAGGGAAAATATGGGCAACACGCATCGGAAAGCCCTTGGAAATGATACTGCCAGGACATTCTGCATGGGCGTGGGCTGTTTTCCTGCCGGAACGTATATGTCCTGCGCTGCAGGGCACAGCCAGTGCAGCGTTGCATTACCTCCGGAGTAACAGGTGCCTGTTGCCCGGTTGCTACGCAGCATCGTATTAAAAAGGAAAGTCTGCGGATTGCCCCGTTGCTCTGCGGTTCCCGCAATCCGGAGAAAGGACTTTCACAGTACACTTTAAAGGAGGCAGACATGAAGAGAAAGGTTTTGGCAGTAATGCTGGCAGGCACGATGGCGCTGCAGAGCGGCGTCTGGGTAGCTGCAGAAGAGGGAATCCTGGTCGTAGAAGATTTGGGGGGGGGTACCGCTTCGGTAGACGCGGATGCCCTGGAGGAAGAAGGTCCGGAAGAAGCAGAGATAACGGTTGAGGAGCTGGATGTTGCGGAAGATCCCGGATATGCCCAAGTACAGGAAGAGACTGCTGTTGCGGGAACGGAAGCGGCGGATGTGACAATCAATGCGGAGAACTTTCCGGATGAGGCATTCCGGGAATATGTGCAGCAATTTGACCGGAACAGCAGCGGAATATTAGAAGCAGATGAAATAGAAGGGATTACAGAAATTTCTGTTGATTCTCGAAATATCGGAAGTTTACAGGGAATCGAATTTTTTAAGTCTCTGACGGACTTGTCTTGTTGGTGGAATCAGCTGGTTAGCCTGGATGTAAGTGGAAACCCGTTGCTTACCTCTTTGAATTGTGGTGAGAATCGGCTAAGCAGCCTGGATGTGAGCGGAAACCCGTTGCTGGCTTCTTTGGTTTGTTATGATAATCAGCTGGTCAGCCTGGATGTGAGCGGTGCTTCGTCGCTGACTGATTTGGATTGTGAAGGGAACCAGTTGGTCAGCTTGGATGTGAGCGGAAACCCGTCGCTGACTTATTTGACTTGTGGTGAGAATCAACTGAGCAGCCTGGATGTGAGCGGAAACCCGTTGCTGACTGATTTGTTTTGTAGTAGTAATCAGCTGAACAGCCTGGATGTGAGTGGTAACCCATCGCTGACTTATTTGTATTGTAACGAAAATCAGCTGAGCAGCCTGGATGTGAGTGGTAATTCGTTGTTGAATACTTTGACTTGTGCTGGTAATCAGTTGGTCAGTCTGGATTTAGGAACAAATCAGAATCTGTCTTTCTTAGTATGTGATAGTACGCTTCAGGTACCAGCGCCGGTTCAGGCGGATGGGATCTGGCAGATGAATCTGGCGGATTATGTCGGTTCTGGCAATCTGGGCAGGGTGACACTTGTCACAGTGGGGGCCAGACTGTCGGGAGGGGCGGTTCTTTTTGGCAGTACAAAGCCGACAAAACTCGTTTACAGGTATGATACACAGGCACCGGGGCTCTCGGAAAGTGACCGTCAGCTGGAGGTGACGTTGGAATTTACCGATAATGCAGGATGCGCTGAGCATGACATGGTAACGGTGGTGGACCGGGAGGCGACCTGTGGGACGCCGGGGATCCAGCACCGGGAGTGCAGGAGAGGCGACTATAAGGAAGAGCCAACAGAGATTCCGGCGACAGGAGAACACAGCTTTGGAGCCTATGTCGTTACAAAGGAGCCGACGACGGAGGAAGAAGGGATTCAGACACGCACGTGTTCCGTATGCGGGAAGACGGAGAGTGTTTCAATACCGAAGCTGGAATCCGGCGGCGGAGACAGCGGGGAATGCGATGAGCATGACATGGTAACGGTGGTGGACCGGGAGGCGACCTGTGGGACGCCGGGGATCCAGCACCGGGAGTGCAGGAGAGGCGACTATAAGGAGGAGCCGACAGAGATTCCGGCGACAGGAGAACACAGCTTTGGTGCTTATGTGGTTACAAAGCAGGCGACTGTACTGAAAGAGGGGGTTCAGACACGTACGTGTTCCGTATGTGGAAAGACGGAGAGCACACCGGTTGCGAAGCTTACTCCCCAGATAGAGGTAAACGCAGAGAAAGTTACTTTGAAGACAGGGCAGACGACGAGTCTGGAAGTGAGCGGCCTTGCGGAGGGAGACAGCGTTGCTTCCTGGAAGTCGAGCAACAAAAAGATCGTGAAGGTCAGCAAAGATGGGAAGCTGACCGCGCAGAAAAAGGCGGGGACGGCAGTTGTTACAGTCACCCTCACAAGCGGTCTGACAAAGGAGATTCAGATAACCGTCCAGAAAGAAAAGGTTGAGACAAAGAAAATATCAGGTCTTCCGAAGAAGACGACTTTGAAGAAAGGGAAAAAGCTGACGCTTAAGCCGGTGATCACTCCGGCCGACTCGGAGGATAAGGTGACGTATAAATCTTCCAATAAAAAGGTCGCTACTGTGTCCGCGAAAGGAGTCGTCAAGGGCAAGAAAGCCGGAAAAGCAAAGATCACAGTGACATCCGGGAAAAAGAAAGTTACAGTGAAAGTGAAAGTAAAAAAATAAGAACCTGAAAAGAGTTATGACAGCCCTGTCCGGCAGAGGGGAGCCCCTCCCGCCGGACGGGGCCTTCCTGCGTTTGTCTGGTTTTCAGTTTCAGACAGGCATAATGCAGGCTTCCATATAGTATGGAATCAGGGAGTCGTGGGTGACAAACATTATATTTTCAGATTTTGCCTGTGCTACCATGATACGGTCAAAAGGATCAGCATGCTTCGGGGCATCTTTCATGCGTTTTAAGGTTTCCAGTGCATATATATGTTTGTCTTTTACAGGGAGCATCTGCAGTTCTGCTTCCTGGCAGAAGCCGGATAACTGCTTTCCGGAAAAGGTCATATGTTCCGGGTGAGCGGCATGTTTTATCGCGATCTCCCATATGGATGCCGTACTGTAATAGAGATCATTATCCATGGAAGAAAGAACGGCTTTTGCCTTCTGAGGAAGTTTTTCATTGTCTGTCAGCATCCACAAGAGGATGTGAGTGTCCAGAAGTAATTTCATTGTATCCCCCCAAAAAGTTCCAGAATCTCATCATTATACTTGTCAATATCATCCGGAATATCAATTTTTCCTTTGGCAATACCAAATCTTTTTACTGCTTTTTCTTCCGGAAGCCGGATAGAAAAAGGAAATCCATGTTCCAGCAGGCTCTGTTTTGCAAAAATCCGGACAGCTTCCGCAAAAGAAGTTCCAAGATCTTTGAAAAGAGCTTCGGCTTGTTCTTTCAGTTCCGCATCCATCCTGACCTGAAAAGTTGCTTCTTTGGCCATAAAATCATCTCCTTATAATTTGTAATACCATTGTATTACGAGACAGTATGTAATGCAAGAGAAAATTCTTTTGTATATTTTGCACATTTGTGTGCGAAGTGCTTTTTGTGTCACAGGAAGTCCAACAGGATTTTCCATAACATAAAAACCCCGCCCTTCATGATTGAAAGGCGGAGGAAAATTGAATGAATGGATTCTGTTTTATCACATAAAAGAGTGGGAGAGATTAGATTATCTGCCCATGAAGAACTTTCTGAACCTTGCGCCCAGGGAAAGCTGCGGCTCGGCCGTCTCCCATGACACTCTCTGTCCTTCCATCTCACGGCTGGCTTTCAGGTCTGCGTAAACGCTGTCGTTCATCACTGCAAATAAGAAATCGTTGGAACCAAAGTTTCTGTCAAGTGTAAATGTCGTCATAATGAAATCCCCCTTCTGAATT